>CAZQIP010000373.1:0-13095 GCA_964593655.1 uncultured bacterium
TTAAAAATATGGTCTGGCTTCGTTTTGGCAACCCTGAATATCTCCTTTTTCTATGGGTGGTCCCCGCTTTAATTTTCCTACTTCTCTTTGGGCTTCGCCAGAAGCAGAAGGCTCTGTTACGATTCCACAGCAATGTGGACCCCACGCATCTAAAACATCACAAGGTTCAAGCTGGATTATTGCTCCTAAGTTATCTCTGCGTCACACTCGCAATAGCACGTCCGCAGTGGGGTGCAAAATCCGAATCAGTTGCTGAGCGGTTGGATGTCATGCTTGCACTTGACATTTCAACGAGTATGCTCGCGGCAGATGAGAAATCTGTTCGCCGACTTGACGACGCTAAGGCGTTCATATCTTCACTGTTAGACGAGCTTGAGGGTGATAGGGTCGGATTACTCTACTTTGCAGAGGCGAGTTTTGTGGTGTGTCCGCTGACGAGTGATACTGCCACACTCCGCGAATTCTTGGCAGCGATAACCGCAGAAACACTTGCGCACAGCGGCACCCGTATCCGTAACGCGATTGAAATCGCAATGGATCGACTGATTTCAGATCAAAACCAGCCAGCCATCGCGTCCGATTTAGATGGACAAAAGGTTCTGATTCTTTTTACAGATGGGGAGGATCACGGGGAAGCGGCAGTAGAAGCGGCGCAGGCAGCGACCGAGAAAGGCGTACATATCTATTGTGTCGGTGTTGGTAACCCTATCAGGTCTGTGCCGATACCACTGCTCGGTGATGCCGGGGCAGAGGCTACGCCGTACAAGCGCGATGCTGACGGGCAACTCGTGCTAACAACGTTAGATGAGACGCGTCTGCAAGAGATTGCTAAAGCCGGAAACGGCGGTTATTACCATGCAGCAGCGGGGATTACCGAGTTAGCGACTGATTTGGGACGGCTCGAAAAGCAGAGATTCAGAATCCGCTCAGATGGTGAGTATCAAGAACGCTTCCAATGGTTTGTTGCCGGGGCGTTAATTTTCCTCATCTGTGAGGCACTGCACTTTGCGATATGGTTTTACAGGTTGCGGCGTTAAAAAACGTTCTATGTTGCAATCAAGACATATTCTATACAAATTGTGCTTCAATACCTACAACTTGGGTTAATGTACCGGTATTATGCCTTTTTAAAAATCAAACCGTCCGGACGGTAGCGCATCAGTAAAACTAAGATAATGCCGAAGATCAGATAGCGTCCGCCGCCAAATTGAGGGAAGTTGGAGAGAATTTCTCGCAGGATTTCACTTAAGGAAGCGATGATGACTGCCCCTATAACAGATCCTTTGATGCTTCCCTTACCTCCAAGGATGACCATGCAGAGGATGAGGATGGATTCCCAAAATATAAAGGTTTGCGCGCTAATGATTGACCAGAATGGTGCCAAAAAAGCCCCACCGAGCCCTCCAATCGCTGCACTGACAGCAAAAGCGAGCGACTTGTATCGGCTGACATTGATGCCCATAGATGCTGCGGCTTGTTCGTCTTCTCGGATGGCAACCCAAGCTCTTCCGACGCGGGAATGCTGTAACCGGTAGGTAACGAATATGACCAGAGCAAGTAAGATGAGGATATGGTAATAGTGGTGCCAATTCTGCTTGAGTTCTATCCCGAGAAGTGTAACGTGTGGGATGTTTTTGACGAATCCGTTGATATCTCCGATCAACCATATTTCATTTTTTACAGCAATACGGAGAAATTCCGCGAACCCGAAGGTGACAATTGCGAAATAGTCGCCGGTGAGTCGTAGGGTAGGTGCCCCGCGTAACAACCCCCAAATTGCCCCATTCAGAATAGCTAAGGGCAAAGCCACCCAGTAACTGAATCCAAGCCTCACCATCAGAAGGCCGGCAGTATAGGCACCCACGAGATAGAACCCGCCGTAGCCGAGGTCTAACAACCCCGTAAACCCACAAACGATATTTAGACCGACCGCGAGGAGTGTGTAGAGGGCGACTTGAACAACAATGCGGAGAATATAATCTCCACTCGGTGTTGGGAGATAGATATCCTGATAGGAAAGCAATAGGGTAATGTAATCTATTCTATACATGATTAATGGAAGGAAACAGATTAGAAGACCAAAGATTATGTTTTTGGTTGTTATCTGATTTCGTATGGTTTCAAGGTTCATAAACATGGCTCCGCGCTGGACACTGGTTTAGGCACGGGTTGCGGTCGATTTTCCAAACAACCCTGAAGGACGAATTATAATAACAGCAATCATGACGATATAGGGGATAGCTACCCGATATCCAGAACCGTAGCCGTGAGGGATATAGCCTGCTCCAAACACTTCGGCGAATCCTATTAAGAGCCCTCCGACCATTGCACCGGTGATGTTTCCAATTCCACCGAGGACAGCAGCGGCAAACGCTGCGACTCCCTTGTAATATCCCATCGTCGGTTCAATAACTTCTTTCATGCCGACCATCACCCCCGCAACAGCTCCCAAAGCGGAGCCGATAGCGAACGTAATGACAATGACTCGATTGGTATTGATACCCATCAAATTGGCGGCAACCCGATTTTGGGCACAAGCCCGCATCGCTTTGCCTATCTTTGTTAGGGAGACCAATCGATTTAAGGCAATCATTAGAACGAGGGCAAGGAGAATAATACATAAGTCCCGGTAAGGTAGAAAAGCACCGCCGGGGAGTGCGATCGCTGTCTCGGTCAATGAAAATGCTGGTAGAGGTTCGCTCGGTGGGATGCCTTGCCGTAAAAATGTCGGTAGAGATTCTGATGGAAAAGGGCGTTGTCTCGCGCCCCAGATAATTCGGGCGAGGTTTTGCAGGCCAATTGAAACACCGATCGCTGTAATTAATGCTGAGAGACGGGCTGCGTTACGGAGCGGTCGATAAGCAACTAGGTCCATTAACATTCCGATTCCGGCACAGAGGAGCATACTTATCGGGAGTGCTAACCAAAACGGTAGGTTGAAAACCGTGACCAAGGTGAATGCGAAGTAAGCACCAAACATAAAAATTTCGCCGTGGGCGAAATTAATCAACTCAATAATGCCGTAAACCATCGTATAACCGACAGCAATAACGGCGTAAACGCCGCCGAGCACAAGGGCACTAATCAGTAGCTGTGAAAATTGCTCCATGATTCTTAAATTCCTGTTGTCTATCCTTTATAAAGAATTTCTGTCCTTTATAAAGAATTTATGGGAGTCTCAGTGTTTCAACCTTGAGTTTCTCAATCGAGCACTTGCTGAGGCGCAGTCGTGAATTGACCGTCTTTAACGATTTTGACGTAGGCGGGTTTATTAACAGTGTCACCGTTTTTGTCAAAATAGGTTAACCCGGTAATCCCTTTGTATCCTTCTTCTGGCGTATCTAATGATGCCAGGTGGTCGCGAATGGCTTTTCGATTCTCGGCGAGAGTGGCATCCTTACTATAGGTTTTTTCGATTGCTTCTGCAATCATGCCCATTGCATCGTAAGTTAGCGCGGCCCATGTATCGGGTGGAACGCCGTATTCATTCTCAAAGGATGAAGCGACCTGTTTTGCTTCTTCGCCCCCTAATTCAAACGTGAATGGTGTCGTTAGGTATGTTCCCTCTGCGGCAGCCCCTGCGATCATGAGGAAGTCTGGAGAATCTACGCCATCAGCTCCGAAAAGCTGCGCGGTGATCCCTGACTCACGCGCCTGTTTCGCGATGAGTCCTGCTTGACTGTAAAGGCCAGAGATGAAGATAAGGTCTGGATTCTTCGCTTTGATACTGGTGAGTTGTGCTTTAAAATCCGTATTGTCTCGGTCATAGGCTTCAGAGGCGACAATCTCGATTCCAATTTCTTCTGCAGCGGCACTAAAACCGTCTCGAAGTCCACGCCCATAGTCGTCATTATCAAATAGAATAGCGACGGTCTGAAATTCCTTCATGTAATCCTTAATATATTTAGCGATGAACTCGCCCTGAAAGTCGTCTCGATACAAGTTCCGAAAGGTCCAATCGCTTCCTTCGCAAACACTTACGTTCGTTGAACCGGGGGACAGTTCAACGATCCCATTCTCTGCATAAATGGGTTTACCTGCTAAGGAACATGCGCTGTTAAAGTGCCCAACGACCGCGAGGATGCGTCGGTCAGTGGCGAAGCGCGTGGCAACAGATATCGCCTCCTTTTCTGCGCCTGTATCATCTCCGAAAACGAGCGTGAGTTGTCTACCGTTGATGCCACCTGCCTCATTGATGTGCTTCGCTCTGAGTTCAGCACCGCGTTTAATCATCTCTCCGAATGCTGCTGCGTTGCCTGTAAAGGGCCCCGCTACAGCCACTCTTACCTCTGGCTGGTTGCTGCATCCGAAAATGGATACAAGCCCGATTATCAACAATCCTGTAAGCCAATTTCTCATGTTATGTGTACTCCCTTCATTTTCTGGGGCCATTTAGTTTTAAGCATTTATTGGGTTTTGAAGGTTCTTTTTGCGGCTCCGGTGCGGTTAGAAACCGCACCTACCGGGCCTGGGTACTCAAAATCGGTCTAAAAACCGAAAACTAAATAACTTCCTTCATTTTTGTGCAAATCTTGTATGCTATCAATCCGAAATATGTTTATTTTACGGCAAGACCTGCCTAAAGTCAACTTTAAATTCCAATTTATCTTCTTTACCGTCCGAACGGACGACTCGAACGCCCGGCACAATAATTCTGAGGTCCGTCGCGTGACTCTCAAGCCGGTCGAAAATTAAGAGACCGCTCCGTTTGGCGCCAGAGAACAACTTCCCGCTTTCAAAAATGCTGTCCTCTATGACAATGCGTCCCCACTCTAACGCCTCAGCATCTACATAAGATTGATAATAACCGTAGTAAGACGGATAAGCAGTTGCGGCATACGGATGATACGCTGCACGCCCAGGATCACCGTGTGAGATGTTCACGTTATCGTAAAGTGAATCAAAGTAATCGTTAGGTAAATTCGCGTATTGCGCCCCGTTTGCGTCCATGAGTACTGCTGTATCTCCGACAAGCACACGGCGATGCTCACGATTATGGACTGTAATTTCAAATACCGTGTAGATGGGTTCAACGGCACCGTTCCTCTCAACGATGAGATACGGATTCATTTTCGGATCCTCAGTGAGTGTGAATAGTTCTACCTCATCAAGGGGTTTGATAGTAACGGCTACTCCGTTTTTTGCGACGGTTGCGGCACCTGTCTCAGCACTGATCTGGGCGTTAAAACGTCCAGCAATAGGCTCCATATAGACATCGATTGAGGGTTGTGGTGTCGCGGCACATCCTGCCAACAGTGCTCCTGTTAGAAGAAGCAAACCGATGCTGCCCATCATCTGATATCCGAAGAAGATGCGATTTTTCCTATAAGTCATGACTTTCACCCTCCTGTGTAATTCTATTTTATGCGTTGTGAATTTTATTGTCAAGAATTTTATTTTAACAACATTTACGAGTAGGCGCGCTTTGGCAGCGCGCTGGTTATTCTTCAGTTTCTATAGACATAGCACCCCTAATGAGGTTTAACAAATAAATTGGGTAATTGTGGAAACCACGCAACGTGCGATGAATCGCACTACTACGAACCGATCTACTTGTTAATCATACGTCTTAGAATTACCCGATTAAATTCTTAATCTTCATACGGGGTGAAGAAAATACTTGAAAAGTGCTGTTGAAATACGCAGAAATACCCAAGTCAAAACACCAAAACTTGTTAGTAGCTTAAAACGTTAAAACTCCCATTTTAACAATGTGGCACGATTATGCCAAACAAGTACTCCCGTCGCGGTCCCGATTGCTGCACCGACAACAACATCTGAAGTATAATGTCGTCCTAAATAGACCCGCGAGAAACTAACGAGTCCCGCACCGATATAGAGTGGAATTCGCCATTTCGGGTACCGATACCCTAAAATTGTTGCAACACTGAACGTAATGGATGCATGCCCTGATGGCATTGCTGGATTTCCGAGTGTTTCGTCAAGCGGTCGTTTCCTGCCGACCAACCTTTTCATACCAAACGTTATGATCCCCGCGCCCATGTATGCCGAAGACAAAAGTTTTGCAGTTTCCCGATGGGATTCATTTCCATAAGAAAATAGGAGGACTGAAGCACCCAGTACCCCTCGGTAATCTCCGAGTCTTGAGATGCCTTTCATGCCTGTCCATATAGGTTCTTGATGTGGTGGCGCGTCGTAGATACGCTCAAAGAGTGTTTGGTCCCAGCGTGACAGGAAATTTTCGGCATCCGCATCTAATCCTGCTATGAAAGTGCAGAAAACCGTAATACATATAAACCACGGTTTAAAGCCTCTCGCGAAGATGTAACTGACACACCGATACTGCATTATGAAATTCCGCTTGACCTATGACGTTGTATCTTTTATAATTTCGTCAGATGAATATTAAAAAATTAATTCGGTAATTTCTTGTGAAAGTCCGGTGCGGTTGCAAACCGCACCTACCAACCTGGGGAAGAAGAGATGCAAATCCGCAATGCCGTGGTTGAGTATAATCTGGAGGAGGCGGCAGCGACGCTTGATATCTCACCTGAGATTCTCAAATGGGCAGTTGACGCTGAACACCTGCAGTGTTACTATCGACTCGGCAAAAATGATTATCGGTTCCATGAAGCGAGTCTCCGCGCGAATCAAGAATTGCTTTCACAAGACGATTATCTCACTGAACTACGCGATGCCTTTTCACTTTCAGAGACTACCCCGGCGCCTGACGCTTCGGAAGCGGATCCACCGTCCAAGCCATCCGAACCGTAGTCCGTTCCTCCTGAGGACTTACGCAAATTTGAGAGGCGCGCTGATGCAGCGCGCCTCTCGGAAAATGGATTGAAGCCTTTCCATTTTCGTTAGTTTGCTTTAAGCTTGCCCCAGGTCGTCGCAAGTTTACCTTGCGCTTCTACTGCAGTAAGCGTTGCTGCGATGCCGTTGTTCATGATATTCTTGACTTCTTCTTCTGTTAACCCGCGTTTCCAGAGATTAAAGTCGTCCATCAGTCCAGTGAACGGACGGTTGTCGTCAATATTTTTGCCGACGCGAGCGCCCTGCCCCCAGTTGTCTGCGATAGGCGTATCAAGGCGAGCCTCTTCTTCCCCGACCTTTTCACCGTTGATGTAGAGAACGGCTAATGCGTCGGCGCGACTGTATGTGCCGGCGTAATGTATCCATTCATTGGCTTTGTTTTCGCCTGCCCGAATATCAAATATCGTCCTACCGGGGTTAGGTCCCCGATTGAGCCACCGATAATTTCCATCGCCGCGTGCTTCTGGGTGAACGAGCCAGGTGCCATCGGTTGCGCGTGCGTTGAAAATCGCCATATCCGATACGGATTCAACGTTAATCCACGCGATAAGACTCATACCTTCAATGGGGACGTCCTCAGGCTTAACATTGGCTCCATCTAAATCGAGGAAGCTGCCGGATGCGAAATGGGCGGCTTTCCCGAATTTCCCATCATTAGATTGTGTGACATCTCCATTAATCTCGCCGTCGTAGCCGCGTCCAGACTTTTCAAGGACGGTATTTCCGTCGAAGTCTTCATAGTCGAAATACAGAACCAAGTCTGGATCTAAAATCTGAGCGGATGCATCCTGAATTTCTGCTGTAGATATACAGAGCGCACCTATCAGAAGCAGACACATTAGATAAGGGGTTAGTATAAGATTCCGTTTCATCTTTTAAGGTCCTCCTTTAGATGAACCATTCTTTTACTTTTTTCAACATATAATCACCTGCATTAAAGTTTACCATTCTCCATTCGTGTAAACCGCAGATGTATCCGATACCACAGAACAGTTTTAATCGGTTAAACCTTTTTCATAGGTCTCATCTTACTTTGATGCCTTAAGTTTTCCCCAGGTAGTTGCGAGTTTGCCTTGTGCTTCGACAGCGAGAAATGCGTCAACACCGTCGTTCATAATCATATTGACTTCTTCTTCTGTCAGCCCGCGTTTCCAAACGTTAAGGTCATCCATCAATCCGGTGAAAGGACGCTTGTTGTCGATGTTGAAGCCGACGCGCGCCCCTTGCCCCCAATTGCCTGCGATAGGTGTGTCAAGGCGAGCGTCTTCTTTACCGACATTTTTGCCGTTGATGTAGAGAACGGCTAATGCGTCGGCGCGACTGTATGTGCCAGCGTAATGCTGCCATTCATTGGCTTTGTTTTCACCTGCCCGAATATCAAATATCGTCCTATTAGGGTTAGGTCCCCGGTTGAGCCACCGATAATTTCCATCGCCGCGTGCTTCTGGGTGAACGAGCCAGGTGCCATCGCCTGCGCGTGCGTTGAAAATTGCCATATCCGATATGGATTCAACGTTAATCCATGCGACGATACTCATGCCTTCGGTAGGAATGTCATCAGGATCAACATTGGCTCCATCTAAATCGAGGAAGCTGCCAGCTTCAAAATGGCCGGCTTTCCCAAACTTCCCGTCATCAGACTGTGTTACTTTACCGTTGATCTCACCATCGTAACCACGTCCAGATTTTTCAAGGACGGTGCCACCCTTGAAGTCTTCGTAATCAAAATAGAGGACCAAATCCGGATCTAAGGCATCAGCGGATACGTCCTGCATTTCTGCCATAAGCAGACAGAGCGTGCTTATGAGAAGTAAGCACATCAGATGAGGGGTTAGTATAAGATTCCGTTTCATCTTTTAATATCCTCCTTTAGATGAATTATTCCTTTACTTTGATGCTTTGAGTTTTCCCCATGTAGTTGCGAGTTTGCCTTGTGCTTCGACAGCGAGAAATGCGTCAACACCGTCGTTCATAATCATATTGACTTCTTCTTCTGTCAGCCCGCGTTTCCAGACGTTAAGGTCATCCATCAATCCGGCGAAGGGGCGGTTATCATCAATGTTATAGCCGACGCGGGCTCCCTGATCCCAATCGCCAGCGATAGGTGTGTCAAGGCGAGCCTTTTCTTCACCGACGTTTTTGCCGTTGATGTAGAGAACGGCTAATGCGTCGGCGCGACTGTATGTGCCGGCGTAATGTATCCATTCTCTGGCTTTGTTGTTCCCTCCCCGGATATCAAATATCGTCCTATTGGGGTTAGGTCCCCGATTGAGCCACCGATAATTTCCATCGCCGCGTGCTTCTGGATGAACGAGCCAGGTGCCATCGCCTGCGCGTGCGTTGAAAATTGCCATATCTGTGACCTTTTCAACGTTGATCCATGCCACAACACTCATTCCTTCGGTAGGGATATCGTCGTCGGCGATGTTGGGGCCATCTAAGTCGAGAAAACTGGTAGATGCGAATTCGGCAGCTTTCCCGAACTTCCCGTCATCAGACTGTGTTACCTTTCCATTGATCGCACCGTCGTAGCCGCGGCCAGATTTTTCAAGAACGGTATCACCCTTGAAATCTTCATAATCGAAATACAGTACTAAGTCCGGGTCTAAGGGCTCAGTTGACGCGAATTCTGTCGTATGTAGACAGAGGGCGCCTATCAGAAGTAAGCACACCAGATAAGGGGCGAGTTTACAATCCGATATTACATAATTTAAATTGCGTTTCATTTCAAACTCTCCTGTGACTTTGACGAACTATTCGTTCAATTTTTTACAAACGACTACTCGTATTAAAAGTTTACCACTTTTCCATAGGTGTGTGCAACGAAAATCGAAAATTTTCTTGATTTTAACTTCGCGTTGCGGTAAACTGATTTAGGATATAGATAGAAAAATCTAAGGTGTCGAAAGGGAGCTCAGGTTGCAAAGTGTAGGAATTATTCCGGCTCGCTATGCCTCAAGTCGTTTTGAAGGGAAGCCGTTAGTGGATCTCCTCGGAAAGCCGATGGTGCAGCATGTTTATGAAAGTGCATGTCGTTCGGAAACACTGGATGCGGTGATTGTCGCAACGGACGACGAGCGAATTTACGACGTTGTAACCCAATTCGGTGGAAACGTTGAGATGACCGATGCGTGCGAAACTGGGACCGAGCGCGTTGGTGTTGTCGCAGAACGGTTGAAATGTGATATTGTCGCCAATATTCAGGGTGACGAACCGTTACTCAAACCTGCCCAGATAGACCTAATGCTGCAACCTCTCCTTGACAACCCAGAGGTCCAGGTTTGCACATTAAAACAGCGGGTTGAAACGGCTATAGATTATCGGGATATCAACGTCGTAAAAGTTGTTACAGATCTCCAAGGCAACGCATTATACTTTTCACGTGCCTCTATGCCCGGCAAAGTCACTGAGAGCGAACTCCATAAATTTCCTGTATATCGGCATGTCGGGTTGTACGCTTACCGGCGCGAGCAGCTTCTCGCTTTCACAGGGTGGGACAGTACCCCCTATGAATTGGCAGAGGGTTTAGAACAGTTACGGTTTTTGGAAAACGGTGTTCCGATTCATGTCGTCGAAACGGATACGCCCCTTATCGGCGTGGATGTTCCGGCCGACTTGGAACGGGTGAAACAGATTTTGGAGACTTCATAAGGAAATTTTATGACAAAATACATTTTTGTGACAGGTGGCGTTATCTCAGGTATTGGTAAAGGGATCACGACAGCATCCCTTGGGCGGTTGCTGATCAATCGCGGGTTCAAGGTGATAGTTGTTAAAATTGACCCATACCTCAATGTTGATGCGGGGGTGATGAACCCGTTCCAACACGGTGAGGTTTTCGTCACTCGTGATGGCGCGGAGACCGATCTTGACTTAGGGAATTATGAAAGGTTTCTCGGTATAGACCTGAACAAATATTCTAATTTCACCACTGGTTCCGTCTATAAGGAAGTAATTGAGAAGGAACGACGGGGTGACTATCTCGGTGAAACCGTGCAGCTGATTCCGCATATTACGGATGAGATCAAGAGACGCATCTACCAGATCGGTGAGGATAATGAAGCTGAAATCGTTATTACCGAGATAGGCGGGACCATCGGGGACTTTGAGATGCCGCCTTTCGTCGAAGCCATCCGGCAAATTGCTGTTGAGGTCGGACGAGAGAATGCGATGTTCCTCCATGTATCGCTCATCTATACTTTACCCAAGGGCGAAAGCAAGAGTAAACCGACACAGCATAGTATCCGCAAACTCCAAGAGCTCGGAGTCCAGCCAGATGTGTTGCTCTGTCGCACCAGTCAAACGTTGGAAGAGGCTTTCCGTCGGAAAATTGCTCTCCTTTGCGGTATTTCTGAAGAATGTATTTTTGAGGGTTTGGACACAAAATGTGTTGATGAAATTCCTCTTAATTTTGAGCGCCAAGGGATGGGGCATCTCGTTTCAAAGAAACTTGGACTTGATGCACGCGCACCGATGGATGCTGAATGGGCCGCAATGGTTGAAAAGTTGAAAAATCCGAAACAGCACGTCCGAATTGCGATTGTCGGAAAATACACGACCGGCAACGATGCCTATATCAGTGTGCAGGAAGCGCTCAAACACGGCGGAATCGCTAACGAAGCCTCGGTTGAAATTGAGTGGATAGAGGCGGAGTCGCTCATGAAACATCCGAACCTTGCGGGTATTTTTGAAAATGCTGACGGGATACTCGTCCCAGGTGGATTCGGTTATCGAGGAATTGAGGGGATGTTGGTCGCTGCACGATACGCCCGTGAAAATGACATTCCATATTTCGGATTATGTCTCGGCATGCAGTGTTTGGTAATTGAGTTTGCCCGGCACGTTGCGAAGTTAAAAAAAGCAAATAGCACAGAAGTAGACGAGAAGACACCTTATCCGGTTATAGACTTAATGCCCGAACAGCGTTCAATAGCTGACCTCGGTGCAACAATGCGGCTCGGACATTATCCGTGTGTTCTCAAAGAAAATACCAAAAGTTATGACGCGTATGAGCAGCCTATTATTTTGGAGCGTCACCGTCATCGCTATGAACTGAATAACCAATACCGCTCGCAGTTGGAAGCAGCGGGTCTCTGCTTTAGCGGGTTGTCGCCTGATGAGAGTCTTGTTGAAATTGCTGAGGTAACCGGTCATCCGTGGATGGTAGGTTCACAATTCCACCCCGAATTTCAATCTAAACCGCTTGCACCACATCCGCTTTTTCGTGAATTCATCGCAGCGGTGCTTTCCTATCAATCCAAAGCTGAAGATATGGAAGGAGAAGAAGAGTAATGAGCAACGCAGCTACAGTCCGCTCTCGTGCTTGGTACGGGGATGAAGAACTGACGCTGAATTTTCCAACCGGTTGGGAAGTCGAAGTATTAGGTCCTAAAGACGCGCCTGCGCTTTCTGATGCGCAAATTGAGAAGGCATTTGCTGAGCCAATTGGTACCCGGCGTATTTCGGAGCTCGCGACGGGCAAAAGCAGTGCCGCGATTATTGTTGATGATCTGAGTCGTCCGACCCCTGCCGCGCGGGTTATCCCGTTTATTCTGCGTGAGTTGGCATCGGCTGGTGTTCCGAAATCCGAAATCCGATTTGTTGTTGGGCCCGGCTCGCACCGCCCGTTGACCGATCAAGAGATCGCGACAAAAATTGGGACAGATGTAGCGGCTGAATATGAAGCGACGAACCATGATTTCCTGAGCGGTGATCTCCGTGCCCTCGGTAGCCTTGATAATGGGATGCCTATCTATATTAACCGTATTGTTGCAGATGCGGATTTTAAAATCTGCGTCGGCGGTATTTATCCGCACAGTTCTGTCGGTTTTACGGGTGGGGCAAAGTTGATTGTACCTGGTGTCTCAGGATTCGCGACAATATTTTACTTTCATACCTATTCATCAAGCCGCGGTCCAGCAATTATTGAGGGTGAAGAAGGCGATGAACCTGACCGACGCGCTTGTGCTGAGCTGGCGGCAAAAATTCTCGGACTTGATGCTATTGTCAACATGACGCTGAATACCCATCGTGAGATCTCTGGCGTGTTCTTAGGGGACTTTGTAAAAGCGCATCGTGCGGGTGCGCGTTTCGCTTTGGAGACTTATAGCACACCGATATCCGAAACGCGTGAAAAAGCGACTGATTTGATTGTGGCGAACTGCTATCCACTCGATTCTGATGCAATCCAACTGGATAAGGCGCTGGCAGCTTTTAGTTATTTTCAGAACGCCTATACATTGGCGCTCTATCCTGCCAGTGATGGCAGCTGCTACCACGGTCTGTACGATAGACTTGATTATCCGCGCTATCTCCAGC
>CAZQIP010000374.1:0-11775 GCA_964593655.1 uncultured bacterium
GTGGCGGAAATGGGTCTTGCCCGCATGACACCGCCCTTGGGCTTTCGGTTGAAAGTCCCTGTTGCCTCGTCTTAGACACGAGGAATGTTTCTACAAGGAACAAAAGAACCCCAACGCCTTTAGGCTTGGGAGTATGTCAGAGCGGTGCTGTTGACGAGATCGCATTCTGGGATGAAGCCATCTCGGTTGAGGATTCGATGGAGCCGCTTCCTGTGAGACCCAAGGACAAGTTAACAACTGTTTGGGGCGCACTAAAAGCACGTAAGTAAAACAATGGGAACACATTCTGAAAAATTTGCGGAACAGGGTTATCTTGTCGTGAAATCGGCACTACTTGCAGCGGATCTCGCCCCGTTAATCGCTGTTGTCTCTGAAGTCGTTGATAAACGCGCCACTGAACTCTATAACGAACGGGTCATTTCTGACACCTATGAAGAGATGTCCTTTGAGCATCGCTGGCACGCGCTCCTAAAGGCGTGTGAAAGAGAAAATGAAGTCTTTGGCTGGCATACGCTTGTCTTTAGCGAAGCACTCTTTAACCTGATAACCCATCCGAAGGTCTTGGATGTGTTAGAACTTCTTATTGGGAGCGATATTCAATTCAACGGCGACTTTTGGGTGCGCCCGAAACTTCCGAACGAAAAACTGACGACGCTCCCTTGGCACCAAGATAGTGCGTATATGCCAGACACCGAAAACGACACGCATCTTACGGTGTGGCTCCCATTAGTCGATGTCAAAACAGAGAACGGTGCTTTGCAATTCCTACCCGGTAGCCACAAGGCGGGTTTACAAACATATCACCGCATTCCGGGTGAAGCGTTTGCTGTCCCCGTTCTTCCGCCGACTTCATCGAATACCGATATTGATACTTTAGAGATGCAAAAAGGCGACCTGCTCGTTTTTAACAATCTGGTGTTTCACCGGTCACTATTCAATCGCAGCGATATAATCCGTTGGTCAGTAGATTTTCGGTTCAGCCCAACCGGCACTTCATTAGACGGGCTTTGGCACGAAGTGATTGCGTGTCCTGCTCGTGAAAGCGCAACTCGGCGGTGTCCAACATCTTGGCAGACGTGGGCCGCGCAGTGGGAAGCCAGTCCACACAAGGATCGATTCGTTTAGCGGGGATGCATAACGCCTCTGTTTCAATAAGAAATTGTATTTTTGTATTTTTTGTGTTATAATTTTTTAAATATAATACAAAGCAAATGTGTTGTACAGAAGTCGGAGAACGTACAGAGTTTACCGATCCTTCTCACTGCACATAGGAGGTTACTTTGTTAAACGTCAAGGTTATTACAATTGCTCTCGGTGTGATGCTCCTGTTGAGTATCAACCTAATTGGCTCTGCTGAGATTACTGAAGATACGATTGCAGCGGCATGGCTGTTTGATGGCGATGCTGAAGATGTTTCTGGAAATGGATTTGATGGCGAAGTCAAAGGCGGCAAATTTGTGGGTGGCAAAATCGGTGATGCTATTGAACTCAACGGCACAACCGAATGGGTAGAAATCCCGAAACGGATCGGCGAATTTGAAGAAATCACCTTCGCCCATTGGGTCAAATCGACCGGACGGGAATCGCAGTGGCGCGTTTTCTTCAACGTCAACGGCTGGAAAGCTGGGGACATCCACTACCAGCTCGCTCCGAACAATAAAGTCGAATTTTCTATTAACGGTAACCCAGGGGGCAACGACTCCTTCGCGAACTATATGGTAGCAGGTGATGAAATGGATAAATGGGTCCACATTGCGACTGCATACAGTGCGAAGGAGAAGAAAATCCGTTTTTACGCTAACGGCGAACTCGATATCGAACACGACTGGGGTGGAAACCCGGGTATCCTTGATCCTGCCAGAATTGGGGACTGGGGACAATCCAGACAGTGGGAAGGGTTGATAGATGAATTTATCATCTTCAACACTGTTCTCAGTGAAGACGACATTCAAGCCGTTATGGATGACGGTTTGGAAACAACGCTTGCTGTAGACGCTAAGGGAAAATTGGCTGTGACGTGGGGAAGTCTGAAAAAAATAGAATAGATGAAACCGTCGATCGCTATCACACAGACACGCTACTTGTAGTTCGTATACAGTACATCGAAGATTCCATCAAGTGATTTGAGATGTCCATCAAACCTTGGTGGACATCTCCTTCGTTAAGGGGCTGATGTGCGGCCTGTTGAAATCAGGGCAATAGACTTCTCTAACCAATCATAGAGCGTAAAGGACACGCAATATATGGATTTAGGACTCAACGGCAAACGCGCAATTATTACCGGCGGCAGCCGAGGCATCGGTAAGCAGTGCGCGCTTGCGCTTGCCCGCGAGGGAGTCCATGTCTGTATCGCTGCCCGAACACAAGAAACCCTCAATCAAGCCCTCGTAGAAATAAATCAAACTGGACATAAAGGGCACGCCGTTGCCGCAGACTTAACCACACAAGCAAATTGTGAAAGGGTCGTGCAGGCGACAATTGATCGCTTCGGCGGTGTTGATATCCTCGTCAACAATGTCGGTGCTGCTCGGAATGCCGATATTCTGGAACTGTCGCCGGAACTGATTGATGATGCCCTCGCATTGAAAACTTATAGCTATCTACGCATGTCCCAATTAGTGATTCCCTACATGAAAGAAAATCGGTGGGGCAGAATTATCAATATCGCAGGTTCAGCAGGTACAAGTCCGACCCGCGGGAACATACCGACCGGAGCTGCGAATATCACTATTCTGAATATAACGCGCGCACTCTCCGATGCCGTTGCAGCGGATGGTATCTTGGTAAATACCGTTTGTCCGGGATTGACTAATACGGGTCGAGCCCGTACGCAACAAGGTGCCAGAGCCGAGCATGAAGGCCGCGATGTTGAAGAATTGTTGCAGGCACTTGGACAAGAACTTCCGGCGGGGCGCATCGCAGAACCGGAGGAGGTTGCAAATGTTGTGACCTTCTTAGCCTCTGAAACTTGCTCCTATATGTTTGGGACCGCACTTTATATGGATGGCGGTAAGCGACGCGCAACACCGTAAACGGAATGCGTTGTCATTCAACCAAAAGTTTGGAACCCGCACAAAGCGGGCTAACGTCCCATCCCTAACAATGTGATGGGGTAGTATGAAAAGGAGCATAGCACTCGTATAAAACGCGCTATGCCGTAACACGTGGATTAACATTCACATCTACATTAACGTATGGGAACGATTTTACTCGTCTTATTCGGGATATTCATCTTTATTGTATGTATCCTGATTCTCTTCCAAATTTTGCAAGTAATTTTTGCCTTCGTCTTTTCCGTCGCACTGTTTATCATTGTTGTCGGCGGCGCGTTCCTGATCCTCAGGAAGATTTTTAACGGATGAAGGTGTCACGCTGTGGTATTTCGCTTGCAGCTTTCCCATACTTTCAACGAATCAAAGGAGATTTGATTGTGCCTCAAAAGGTAAGTTTTGTGTTATTAATACTTGCTATCGCTCTAATCACAACCAACCTCCCTGCCCAAATTGTTGAGGACGGATTGGTCAGTTATTGGAGTTTCGATGCAAACAAAATCAGCGGAAAAACCGTCACAGACGGAACAGGCAGCTACGATGGGACTATCAAGGGTAGCCCGAAAAAGGTTGCCGGTAAGATTGGGGATGCGTTAGAATTTGATGGAAACGAAGCGAATTTCGTTGAAATTGATAAACCCGAAGAATTTGATTTCAACAGCGATTTTACCTGGTCGGCGTGGATTAAGACCGATAGTTCTGGTCCCGGCGTAATTTTCGCGAAAACCGGTGGACCGGGTACGGATGACAAGGGTCCCAAAACCTTATGGGTTCGCAATGGTGTCCTTAACTTGGATACCGGCTGGGTTGGCAATGTTGCAGATACAGAAAACATTGCTGATAATCAGTGGCACCACATCGCTGTCGTCGGTATCCCAGAGGATAGTGCAGTCCAATACTACGTTGATGGTAAAGCGACAGGTAAAGGCGTACTTAATCTTGCCCAATTCCCAGAAGACGACTGGGAAAACCACGTTTTCATCGGATTAGATGGTAGAGCGGACGGTGAATTTGGTGTGTTTACCGGCATCGTTGACGAGTTTAGCGTCTACAACAGAATTCTTGAAGAAGCCGAAATCAATCAGAACGCTAAATCTGAAACGGGACTGGCAGTCGATCCGAACGGGAAACTCGCCGCGACATGGGGTGCTATCAAAGCAAGGCGGTAGCACCGATAGGCTTTCCAGAGGCGCGTTCTTGCCAGCGTGCTTTTCTCTTTATGTCGGCGCGTTTTAAAGGCGCGCCGACACCGCATTGTAGGGAATAGAATGAACGTCAAGAACCGGACCATCTTTGAAAACGATAATCTTCATGTACTTCGTGGACTTGACACAGATTCTATTGATTTGATTTATCTGGATCCGCCTTTCAATTCCAATCGGACGTTTGAAGCATCCGTCGGCACCGCAGCGGCAGGCGCAAGGTTCAAAGATTTTTGGACATTGGAGGATCTGGATAATACATCCCACGGTGAACTCGCTGAGAGAGAACCCAAACTCTACCATGCCATCAGTGCCGCTGAGTTCAGTCATGGAAAGTCCATGAAAGCCTATCTTATCATGATGGGCATCCGGATGCTGGAGATGTTCCGAATCCTCAAACCGACGGGGACACTCTATCTCCATTGTGATGATAACGCCAGCCATTACCTCAAAATCATGATGGATAGTGTCTTTGGAAAGGATAACTTTAGAAATGAGATTATCTGGCAGCGCGCGATCACCACTAAAGGAAACCTCAAAAAAGGGTTAGCCCGAGATGCCGACATCATCCTCCGATATTCAAAAAGTGATACGTATGTCTGGAACGTTGAAGCCGTTACAATTCCGTACGATATGGCGAATTTGGACGAGAAGACAAAACGCCAATATTATTGTGTTGAACCCGAAACCGGACGCCGCTTTTCACACACCTCTATAACCGCACAGACCCACGATCCCGATTCTCATCTGACGTATGAGGTGATGGGTGTCATCAGAACGTGGCGTTGGGCGGAAGCGCGTATGCACAGAGAAATTGCAGCGGGCAGGATCGTTCAAACGCGACCCGGAAATGTGCCACGCTATAAGCGGTATCTTGATGAACAAAAGGGTAAAAGACTGAACAATATCTGGATGGATATTCCAAATTTAACCGCCAGAAGTAAAGAACGTATTGGATATCCTACACAGAAACCGCTTGCCCTGTTAGAGCGCATTATTGGGGCAAGCAGTAACCTCGGTGATATGGTGCTTGATCCGTTCTGTGGGTGTGCGACGACCTGCGTCGCTGCTGAACGGTTACAGCGCCAGTGGATCGGTATTGATTTAAGCCCAAAGTCTTTTGAACTGGTGAAGTCGCGTCTTGAACAGAAGGGGATTATCAAGCAGCTGATCCACCGGACAGATAGTCCTCAATTGGACAAGCAAAATCCAACTTATAAACATATATTGTTTGGGGTTCAGGAAGGTAAATGTAACGGCTGTCAAACGTTATTTCCGTTCCGCAATATGACGATTGACTATGTTGTGCCGAAATCCAAAGGGGGCACCGATGCCCCTGATAACCTTCAGTTGTTATGCAGTGCTTGCAATTCAATGAAGGGAAATCGCACGCAGGAACAACTGATTCAAACGTTGAAAGAGAAAGGAAATTTCCAATGAAAAAGTATACGAAGTTTAAAATCGCGACCGCTGTGATAACAGCACTCGCGCTGTTGTTCTGTACGACGAATTTGCCGGTTGAGGCAAAGCGCGATAAGGAATACATTGCGAAACAGATTAGGAACATTAAGATAGATGGGAAACTCGACGAATGGGAACGCGCTGAAATTGTTGCCTTCGACGAATTGAAAGATGTCGGTGAGGGCATCCCAAAAGCCAACGATTTTACGGGGCAAGGCAGGGTTGCGTGGAGTTCCCAAGATGAGACCCGTATCTATTTTGCCGTTGAAATCACCGATGACGAACTTCAAGATGTCAATCCTCCTGATGCCAGATGGTGGGAAGACGATAGCGTAGAATTTATGTTCGATTTCAAAAATGGCATGGTGCGGGACACCCTCGTTCAGTGGACACTCGGCGCGAATGGCAAGGACTTATCCGCCGCAGCGTCAAAGGAAAACACCGAATGGGTGCTAATCAAAAATGGGAACGATTATATCTATGAAGTTGCCATTGACCCGACGAAGCCGCGCGGCAACCCTCAGTTCGCAAATCCTGGGGAAGGCAAGAACTTCAAAGCGAAGGCTGGATTGACAATCGGGCTCAGTTTCCACTCAAACGATTGTGAGAACGGCAAACGCGAACACCAGATCGGGTGGATACCCGGCGGCGCATGGGATGGGCTCGCTTACGGCGACCTCACTTTTGACGATGAGATATTAGCCGTTGAACCTTCCGGCAAACTCGCAGTGGTCTGGGGTGCCCTTAAACAGTAGAGAGGTTATCAGTTTTGACCGAAAACGCGCGCCACATTTTTAAACATCGGAAATCGCGTTTTCGGTCAAAGTACGATTTTTTCTGCGAAAAAATCTTTCAGTTAATAGTTGTCGGTTGCCTGTTGTCAGTTTTCGGTTACAAGAGATATCTTAACCGACAACCAACAACCGATAACCGATGACTGATAACTGACACCTATTCAACACATGCCAGAATCTCGCGCCTCCTTTACATCTGGAATCACGATCCGTGCACTCCTGATTGGTACACTTCTTGTTATCGGGAACGCCTATTGGCTTGCCTACGCTGCGGAGATGATTCAACCGCAGTTCCTCCTGAACTTCGTCTCGCTTTTCTTCAATGCTATTTTCACGCTTTTTGTTGTTATCGGACTCAACTTCGCTTGGAAAAAGATAGCACCGCGTAATGCCCTAACGACGCAGGAACTCCTCGTTATCTACATCATGGTCGTCATGGTGTCGACGATCGGCGGTCATTCGATGATGACCTTCCTGATCGGTACACTGGCGCATCCGTTCCGGTTCGCGACTCCCGAAAACGAATGGGCATCTCTCTTCTGGCGTTACATCCCGACGTGGTTTGTGCCTGAGGATTACGCCCTCGATGCCTACTTTAAGGGCGGTTCAACCTTCTATCTTCCGAAGCATCTTCGCGGATGGCTGGTGCCAATCTTGGTGTGGACAGGGTTTGTCACACTGCTCTGGTTTACGCTGATATGTCTCATCACCATCATCCGTGTCCAATGGACTGAACGTGAAAAGTTGGCGTATCCGATCATTCAGTTGCCGCTCCAGATGGCGCGGGGACGGAGAAGTTTTTTCAGAAGCGGCACGATGTGGATAGGCTTTTCGGTCGCTGGGTTTATTGAACTACTGGCAGGATTGAGCCACCTATTCCCTCAGGTCCCCTCTATTCAACTCAACTACTATTCGATCACGCATCTGTTCACAGATAAACCGTGGAATGCTGTCGGATGGATTTCGCTATCTGCCTACCCGTTTATTATAGGATTGACCTTCTTCGTGCCGTTGGACATCTCGATGTCGGCATGGTTTTTCTATCTGTTCGGCAAAGCAGAACGGGTCGTGCGTATGGGGATGTTAGGCGAAGGTGAACTCTATTTTGCGGAGCGTGCCGGTGGCGCATGGCTCGCTGTCGGTGCGTTGGCATTGTGGGGGACGCGTCGGCATCTCGGTGATGTCATCCGAAATTGTGTGACAGCCAAAAAGGCGTTTGATGATTCAAATGAACCGATGCCGTATCGCTTTGCCATCGCTGGGTTAATCTTCGGCGGTCTCGGGCTTACACTGTTTTCGGTGAAGGCAGGTATGTCCTTAGGCGGTGTGTTCGGCTTTATTGTTATTTTCGTTGTGATGGCACTCGGTGTGACGCGCGTGCGTGCCGAGTTCGGGCCGCCGTCGCACGAGATTCTCGCGCTGGATCCGGCGCGGTTGATGGCAGTTAGTTTCGGACCCCGGTTCGTCGGGACCGAGAATCTCACAATTATTTCGTTCTACTATTGGTTGAATCGGCTTAACGTCTCGCATCCGATGCCGAACCAATTGGAGGGTTTCAAACTCGCTGAACGGGCGGGTATCAACAGCCGAAGACTCGTCTGGGTGATGATGTTCGCCATTGTCATCGGTACGCTCGCCTCGTTTTGGGCGTTCCTCTACCTGCTCTATGAGACCGGGGCATTCGCTGTACACGGCTATATCGTCGGTATCGGTGAGGAAGTTTTCGGTAGACGTTTAGAACGGTGGATTAACAACCCTACGGGTCCGAATTGGGACGGGACGCAATCTATGGGCATCGGTGCAGCGATGACATGGATCCTCTATTTCTTGCGCCATAAATTTATGTGGTGGCCCTTCCATCCGATCGGCTATGTCATGACCGCTGCGACGTGGGGTGGACTTGCCGATTTCTGGTTCTCTGTTTTCCTCGGATGGTTGGTAAAGTTCATCATCATAGCGGTTTTCGGTTTACGGGCACATCAACGCGCAATCCCGTTCTTTTTAGGACTTGTGATGGGTGATTATGTGTTCGTAGGGATGTGGGCACTGCTCGGCACGCTATTTAATATCCCGACATACGTCCTCTGGTCGCCTTAAGACGGCTCGTCACTTTCGTTTTTACCGTTTTCGGCATCGTGTGTTTTTAGCACCTCTTCGAGCGTTATACCCTCTCTTTGCGCTCGCTGCAACTCACGATACACTTCCGCTCTGCCTTCTGCTTTACCTTCTGCTCTGCCTTGCGCAAGGATCTTGTCTTTGAATAGTTTGGCATACCCTAACATGATAACCTCCCATATATGTGCTAATATAAAGAACCAGCCGACTATTAGCGTCATTAGAACCGCCGTTCGTGTTAGTACCGTCTCACCTAAATGTTGCCAAGCCCAACCCGTGAAAAATTCAATTAAAATATTGGCAATGACTAAACTGGAAAAAGTCCAGACAAATACATTGAACCATTTACGAGGGATTCTCACTAACGAAACATAGTCATTTCCGTTTTGATTCATAGGTGAACTCAGGTCTAAACACGTAGTCTTATATTCTGAACATAGACAACCGTCTGTTTTCCATCGCTATAGTAATTGTTTAACGCTGAAACAGTCTTCTTTCAATTATACTTTAAAAGGTTGAATGAAATCAAATTAAATTGAACCTTCAAAGGTTTTAGCAAAACACCCCAGCAGCAGAAACTAACGCCTATAATTCGGGCAAATTTTCAACAATTTCCACCGTTTTTAGGCTGACGGTGATAACACGCGCAATCAAGTCCGCAATATATCGCGGCTGATCGGCGCGGTTCGGATCGTTGACGATGCCGCTGCGTTTGTCTGTCTTGATACGATACTGGTCGACAATCCACTCTAACGCAGAACGCGTCCCTAACTTATAGTCATAAACCTCTGCGGGGATGCCGTCCAACGTCAAAAAATCGTTATATGTCAACTGCGTCTTGTCTTTAGAGAGTTTCATCTTCTCGACATCCCAATTGACCTGCATACCGGGGGTTTCAACCTTTCGGAGTTTATCGTATTTCGGAACGGATTCATAGTTGACGTGGAGATCTGCTAACGCTGCACCGGCTTTGGCAAATCCCCAGAAACCCTCGGTGAAGGGGATATGCGGTAAATCGCGCTTGAGGTTCATTTCGTATTTTTCACGATAGACCGGATGGTGCAAGAGGGCGTAGGTATAGTGGAAAATGTCCCACTTGGTGAGGGTGTCATCGTTGTAGTGATTTCGGAATTCGGACAATGCCCAATCGGTGATGTTTTCTCGACGATTTGTGCCCTCCTCATCGTAGGTATAGAAGGGAAAGCATTGAGAACCACCTTGAGGCAAAATATCGGGAATTTTATTTGTCATCAATGCGAACATCGACCATTCTCTTCCAACCTTAAGCCATATCACCTGATTTTCCGTTTCTGTCTCCAATGTCGGAAAGATAGATGGAAACAAGTATACAACATCGTTTATTGTCCGGTCAAAGCAGAGATTTGATTTCGTAAATGGTCGATAGAAAGACGTTCTCATTTTGTGTTCAGTGTATTCAGCAATTATCCCTCGTTTCAACTTAACCTTTAAGTCTCGGCTCCAACTGATTTTCTTTTCATCATAAACAACAAATTCATCTACGTTAATTTCTGTCGTATCTTCTCGCCGTTGCCACCGATCGACATCCGCGTTGTAAGTACCGATCAGTCGCTGAACATTCTTGGTGAGTGTATTCAGGTTGAAGTTGTAAACCCATGCGTCACGATTCGTTTTGACTCCGCTGCTATAGGTTTTGAAAATCACGTTCGTTGCTGTGCCTTTGTCCATCTTCGCTTTTTTAGTTCCCAATGGAATAAAAGTCTCAAATTCAGCGTGGAGACCTTCGGTTAACCATGTATATTGCTTGTCTGGGTGAATCGTTTGCCACGCAATATTACCTATATGTTGATGTTCATTCAAAAAATCAAATTTCTGTTTTTTGTTCCACAATTCATCAGTTTGGTAGTAAAGGATACGCGAAGTCGCCGATTGATCATGGTTTGTCCTGATAAATAGATTGATACTCACCCCAACTCGAATCCCAAATACATTTGCATCTGAGACCTTCAACCTTTTCCTTGCATTTCCACCTAAGTCCAGAGTATAAATTGTATCGCAAGCTGCTGCGAGGTGTTTCCGCATCCCGTCAAATGCCATGCCGTCGAGAAAGCCATTATTTGTTACAAACGCGACAACGCCTTCTTTGCCAATGCGCTCCAATGCCCACAGAATTGCTTTGATGTAAGGATCATAGAGTGCATTTTTATTTGTTGCTTTAGAGTCTGCAGCCCAAGTGTCACGTATCAGTTTATCCATTATGCGGTATTTTCGATTTTTGTTGTTATCGTTTTCATTCACTTGCCCCGCGTTATAAGGTGGGTTACCGATAACGACAAACATATCCGCTGCCTTCTGTCTCGCCACCCGTTCCGTGTTCTCACGCGTGAAAAGTTCGCCTTGCTGCTGCTCAAGGAGCTCAAACGTATCGGCAAGCGCGATCCCCTCAAATGGCAGATATGCACCTGTGCGTTGAAAGTATTCCTGCTCAATGTTCAGACTGGCGATATAGTAAGGCAGGAGCATCACCTCGTTGCAGTGGAGTTCATGACGATATTTCTCTTCCAACGCCGTGCCTTGGATGTCCTGCATGAGACGGACGATGAAATTGCCAGTGCCGACAAACGGATCGATGATATGCACCCCAGTATCGGATAGTGATCGGTCAAACTCGGTTTTCAAGATGTGTTCAACGCTATTCACCATGAAATCCACGATCGGTTGCGGCGTGTAGACGATGCCGTGCGTATCCGCTACATCCTCAGAGAATCCCTGAAAAAACTTCTCGTAGAATGTATTGAGGAAATGCTGTTTTTGGGAGAAGTCTTTACAGAGCGTTGCTGCCTGCTCAATAGCAACGTAAAACCGGTCTAACGGTTCAAGAAACACGTCCCGACTCACTTCATGCCGCATGAGTATGTAGCTGACGTTTTCAATCTCGCGGGCGATAATATTTCGGAGCGTAAAGTCTGACCGATTGAAAACGGTACGGAAAATGCGTTCGGTGAGGATATGTTGGATGAGCATCTCTTCGACGGCATCACGTGAGAGTTCCGGGTTAATGGAGGTGCGGCAGATTTCATAAAAATCGGTGAACGCCTCTTTGAACGCGGGATCCGTCTCATGGCGTTGATCGATGAGTGCTTTCAACGCGCTCGCGAGGTCAGGTACATACTC
>CAZQIP010000375.1:0-21292 GCA_964593655.1 uncultured bacterium
CAATCGGTGCGGTTAGGAAACCGCACCATAGATATCAATTTAGCGGTGCCCTTGGAACCGAGACGGGATTCAAGAGGTTTTGAAGTCATCAATGTTTTCGCGTCGTATCCGGTTCGGTTGCAAACCGAACCTACCGGCCTGGGGGTCGCGCCGGTTATTATTTCTAAAATTGACACCTATGGTGCGGTTAGGAAACCGCACCTACCTGGGAAGTGCGTAAGTCCTAAAAAATAAGTCTGGCGATCAAATCGCCAGACTTAGAAAATAGGATTTACCGTTTTGTATCCAAAAAAGGGTTTATTGGGTTACCTTCAATTCACCCCAGGTAACAGCCAACTTTCCTGCCGCTTTGACATCCAAACTGACCGCCATCAAATCTTGAATCTCATTTGCGTCTAAGGCGCGTTCCCAAAATGAGATTTCGTCAATGATACCTTCAGCCCCGTTGTTCATAGCGACGTACTGAACGGTCTCCCATCCGAATCTCGGTTTTTCGTGAAGTGCGGGAAAGCCTCCCGTGATTTTACGGCTCGTTGCTTGCTCTTTAGCATCAATATAGACAAATGGAGCATCGCCGGTGAAATCCCATGTCACGGCAAGATGAAACCATTTCTCTTTTTTGATAATGTCTGTCGGGTCGAAGTCAACGTCTTGCCAATCGCCGTCGTCTGCGGCTTCAAAATAGAATCCGAATTCTTCCGGTCTGATGTCGGGATGTGCGGACCCTTTCCCTATGAAGAAGTATATGCCACCAAGACTGGCATCGAAAAGCCGGTAGTCTTTATCATCTTTACCATCCCAATCCGGTCTGAACCAGAATAGCAGGCTCCCCGCTTCCGTGATAACGTTGGGTACTTCGAGAAAAGTTTCCTTGCCTCTAAGGGCAATACCGGCACCATATTTGCCTTGACCGGCGACCCATTTCGCTGCACCGCCAAATGTGCCATCATTCCCATTCCCTGTGCCGTCAACTGCTTTGTTTCCGCTACCTTCACCGATCCACAGCAGTATATCCGCATCGTTGGGGATTCCTGCGAATGCAGAAAGGGTGACAAATGCGCTGATAAGTAAAACCAAATAAACTTGTTTCATGACATGTTAACCTCCAAATGTTTGAATTTTGAAGGGATTTTAGCAGAAATCATGAATCAAGTCAACTGCTTTTCTCGGCGGCGGTTTCTGAATCAGCGGGTACCTCTATAGAAGTGTTTTGCGCCAGTTTCGTAGTTGTTGACGGGGGTGTCCGTTTCTTTTGCCCCGGTTGGGGTTGCGCTGGGCTTAATTTCGGGCGTGCTCGAAACTGTGGCAGCGGTCCCGGTGGTTCATAAGTTGTGTGTATTGGACGTTGACCTATTGACTGTCCAATGACATATTCTTTGGTTTCAATGGGTTTCTCTTTCATACGATCATATCTCCCATCTGCTGGTTCAATTTTTCTTGAATTTTCTGGCGGCGCCGGCGCGTCAAAAGGCAATCTTCCTTTAGCATTTGCGAACCTACCAATAGCCATTCGCGGTATTGTTCGAACGTGTTTTTGAACTGCTCCAATGGGAAGTTCGGATTCGCTTCCATTTCATAGATAAACCGCTCCAGATTGAGGCGTAAACTCTTGAAATACTGGGCGTTGTGACTCAAGTCTGCTACGCGGTCTGAAATCTTAAGAATGATGTGCAAAAGTGCTAAAGAAGCAGCACTTCCGGCGATAATCAGCCACGGTAGTTTTCCCGCGGGTGTTCCCCATGTCATCCATCCTACCATAACTGAAGCGATAGTAGCGATAGTCACGATGCTTTTGATGACTCCATCTATTGGTTTCCACTTTTGAAGGACTGAGGTCATGAGGCTTTCAGCGTAAGCAACGCGGTAAAAAGTTTCAAGTGCTGTTTGCCAGAGGAGGTCTTTCTGATAGTCTTCAGCTGTTCTGTCCATAATAGGAGCTCCCTTTGAGAATGCATGCCGTTACAATATTACGATAGTAGGTACCACTATATACGATTACACAAGCTTGTTACGATTAAGGTAACGAGGAAATTGGGGATTTGGTAACAGATTTTTTAATAGGACTTAGGCAAAATCGATTGATTCGCTTGTGAAGCTGGAAGGTTAGAAGGGTGGAGATGGTTACATACGATGATGCTTCAGGAGGTTCCAATTCGGCTCAAAACCGATACCCGGGCGCGTCGGAACTGTGACGTATCCATCAGATTCCAAAACCATCGGTGGAAGAAACATTTCACCTCGCAAGGGATCCACAGCCGGTGGGTAGTATTCTAACATCAGTCCGTTATTTCGGCTTGCAGCGATATGGATTTGCAGTTCTTGTGCGCCGTGTGGGGCAATCAGCTTTTCGGCTGCCAAAGCTTCTTCAACAACCTGCATCGCTGGTTCATAACCGGGGAGGATGGCGACATCCAGGTTGAAGACATCTGCGCCGTCGTAATCCATCAGTGTTTGGAAATAGTGTAATCCGTATCCGTTTTCTCCGGTGGCGATGTGTATGCCATAATCTTGTGCTGTTTCCCGCAACGCTTTATGTCCACGGTAATTGTGGCTATGAATCGGTTCTTCAAACCAGAAGATATTGTTCGCTTGGAGCGCGGGTAGAAACGCGCGCGCCGCTTCAGTCGACAGTGCACAATTCGCATCCACCATCACGGTAATATCGGAGCGGACCGTTTCGCGAACCACCTCAATCCGTTTGATGTCTGTTTCAAGTCCGGCATCAGGGGCTCCAATCTTCATCTTAACCGCGGTGGCGTTGAACGCATTTATATTCCGCGACATCTCTTCACGGAGTTCATCAAACCCCTTTTCTCGACCGTAGTAGCCACCGGCGATATAGGTGCGGATGCGTTGCTGCGTACCACCGAGTAAGGTGTGAACCGATTTCCTTTCTATTTTTCCACGGATATCCCAGCACGCTTGGTTTATCGCCGCGATGACTTGTGTGTGATAGCCACCGGGTCCATAGATTTTGTAGTTCTCGGCTAACCGTGAGACATAAGCGGTATCCGTTACATCGCGTCCGATCAAAATGGGACGAAACAGGTCTACAAACTTGGGGAATATGGAGAGTGGACGGGTCGCAGCGGTGCCGCCGTTAAAGCCGTATCCGATGATCTCTTCTGTTCGGCTTTTGGCGGTTACCTTTATTAGATGGAGCCTGCCTTTGTCGTAGACATGCATGCCGTTCCAGATAGGCGGTTTGTCCCATTCATAGAGTTGGCTTTCAACGGCTGTGATTTTGAAGGTGGGTGTAGACATTGTTTTTCTATTCCGGGACTTCCCAAATAGATCGTGATGCAAAAATTGTCAGACGCAATTCTTCGTCAAAGACTTCATAGATAGGGGTCTTTCCACTCAATTCTTCACTTTCGTTGAGAATGATACCAACCCCTTCACCTCTACGTTCTAAAAAGTGTCGGCGAATTACCTGTTTCCTCATATCATCGTCCAATGTAATTTCCGAGAGCAGTCGAGCGAGAAGTTCATTTCGTGTGGCTTGGCTGTAGCGTAGGTTGTCTACTGTCACGGTATTCGCTAATGCTCCCGGCGAATAAAGTTCAATCCGATCGTCAAACATAAACAGGCGAATTTTTGAACTCGTTTTTGAATAGTCTCTATGCACAACTGCGTTAACTATTGCTTCAAAAATAGCGCGCATGCTATATTGTGGTAAGTCTACTCTGCCAATATCTTTTCGCGCTGCAACCGCGTTATATCTTTTGGCAAATCTCATTGTTTGGATGATCTGCTGGTCTAATGGTCCCGTAAAGTCTTGGGAGTCAATCTGGTGGTTAGCATCTTTTTTTTCTGGCTATACACAACCGCTTGAACGAAACTGTTATAGAGGTAATCATCGGGTTTCTCATGACACATTAATACACCGGCTACAGAAGCGCGGTTTTGCTCACCATCTTTGACTACCAAACGCCTTTTGAGCAGCAAATCATCTATCTCATCCTCTGTGGTTCCCTGTGTGATAAATCGTGCATAGAGATCTTTGCTTAATGTGTCTTTATCTGTATTTGGTATAAACTGTTCGTCAAAGGCGATGATACGCGCCTGAGAACGCGTTTGGAACAATCGCGCTAACTGTTCCGTAGGCATCTCGCGTTTGCTACTCCCTTGACGAATGAAGTATCCGTTAGAGGTCTTATGAACAAACAGGCTTCTCGGGATCTCTATTTTTAACAGGTTTTTATCATCAATCCGCAGTTTTTCTGTAAAAATGAGAATGATCGGTTCAATGCTGTCCTGACATATTTCAACAACTGTTTTTTCTGCTGCATCCAGTTTCTGTCGGTCAACTCCAACGATGTCCGTATTGTCGTCAACGCCGATCAATATCACGCCGCCTCTCGCGTTCGCAAAGGCTGCGATTTCGTCAGCAAGACTGTTTCTGTGCGGCAACTCTCTTTTAAATTCAATCGTTGCATCTTCGCCGAGATGTATTTTTTCAATGAGTTCTGTCAAGTTGTCAAACATCGTGGATTTCCCAATTTTCATAGCATTTCATAGCAAAACCGGCTAAGCGGTACGGATCCAAAACGGCGTAACACCGCGTTATAACTCAATTTTGAGCGGTTTCTACCAAGGAGTGCTGGAAAGGTGCTATGAAATTTTACGTCTACGTCGGAAAGAAATTCTCTGTTTGCGAAATTGTTGCGTTGACTTTTTTTATTAACGGATTAGTAAATCATAAAAACTTAAACGTTATTATCAGAGTTCTACTTCTATCAGCGGTGGGTAAATAATAGACGTTAAGATAGAGCGGTGTAGATGCCTTAAAATGTTACACCAGTGTAACATTTCGGGTTTTGCGTATGTATCTGTAAACCTACGTGTGGTCTGGATTTTGAGGTGTTTTTGGTGTTGGTCTTCCGTTTGAAAAAAAAATAAAAAGTGTAACATTTTAATTGATTTGAATGTCACAGGGTTATAGTAAAGTTTAGAATTAATAGGACACTCTGTGCCGGTTCGGTTAGGGAACCGAACCTACCGGGGAGTGAAAGTGTCTCTTTATTTTTAGGATTCACTATAGATTCTGACTTATTTTCCGTATAGTAAAAATTATATCATGCTTTCGCTCAGAAGTCAAGTTTTTTTAATTGTTGTTTTTCTTTGCCATTTTTCTCAGAATCCAATATTGAAGGTAGTTAAATCAAAGGTTGATTACACAACAGTCTACCGTAAATAATAACTTGTTCCAGTTATCAACGTGCCACCAATTGCTTAATTAAAGTGTAGCACATCTCGTGCGTAAAATCAAAGGGTTGAATACTTCTTTGAAACGTCCTTCTATAAACATTGTGAAGAAACACCCAAGCAAATAAACCTTACAGGACTGAAGAGGGTTTGAAGTCTTCAAGGTTTCCGCGTAGGAACCGGTTCGGTTAGGAAGGCAGGTCGCAAGAAATCCGCAGAAATACCCAAGCAAATACCCCCAGCAAAAACACCCGCCTTTATCCCCTTATCAGGGGGCAGGTGAGTACACCGCAAAACCGCACCTATTGGGTTCAATGGTCAGTTTCAAGGTTATCAATTCAGTGTTTCAACCCACTCACTAATAACCCGCGCCATTTCTACGAAAACGTCTTCTTCCGTTTTACGGCGTTTGAGCACTTTGAATCCGTGATCTGCTGTGTCCAGTAGGTGCAAAGTTGCCTTGTCGCCTAACTTTTTGCAGACGGGTTCTAAGAGGTCAAGCACTGCTAACTTATCGCGGGTGCCAGAGAGGAATAGCATCGGAATTGTGACATCAGCGAGGTGTTCCGCCCGTTCCGTGCCTTCTTTGCCAGACGGATGCAGTGGAAACGCGAAAAATACGAGACCGCGGACGTGCTCAATGGGTGCTTCTGCCGCTGTGTGCGAAGACATGCGTCCGCTATAGGAGTGCCCGCCGACGAGAATGGATAAATCACTGGCAGCCTCGTGTGCAGCTGCCACTGCTGCCCGCACAGTTGCTAAAGCCACAGCCTGTGATTCTCTACCACCGCCACCGCGTTCCATGTAAGGAAACTGGTAACGGAACGTGGCAATGCCTATGTCCGCTAACCGTTCAGCGATCGTCTGGAGGGTTGCGCTGCGCATGTTTGTACTTGCACCGTGTCCGAGGACGAGCAGCCATTTCGCGTCGTCTGGACGCATCAGGATTGAAGATACCTCGCCTTTTTCTGGCGTTGCGATAAACTTTGATTCAATTGTTTCGTAACTCATTTACATACCTCTTTGGTTTTTATTGGGAGTCGCGAGCGCAGCTCGCTCCTACGGGAAGTGTCATAAGATCGCGAGCGCAGCTCGCTCCTACAGGAAGTGTCATAAGATCGCGAGCGCAGCTCGCTCCTACAGGGAAGATGCATTCTTTAATTACGCTAAGCACTGTTGCACGGTGTCTCGGTACGTCTCTAACCCTGCAATCTCTAAACCTTTTACCTTCGCCAGATCGTCCCAGCGTCGTAAGGTAAGCGCGTCTCGGAAATGCGGGATCTGTTCAAATGCTTCTCGTTCCTCGTTTGACATAACGCCGCCTTGGACCTTGAGACTCCTTTTCGATGCTTCGGATAACCCGTCATGGTAAGAGGCATCGGTTGTACACAGATACCTTTTTGCCGGAACGTGTAATCGGATGGGCGTTGTGACGGCATCTGGAAAAAACGGTTCCAGATACCGTGCGCCGATCTCTTCGTGATTCAGATCCGTGGCGAGAAAGGCTTTATCGGCATTGTGTTCGTCTAAGATAAAGTGTCCGAGGTCGTGGAGTAAGGCACTCGTAATCAGTGTGGGACCTGCGTCGTTTTGTTGTGCGAGGGCAGCGCATTGGAGCGCGTGTTCCAACTGCGTCACGACCTCATCGTAGAACGACTGCCCTTGCTCTTCCATGTAGTTGAACAACGCATCAACCTTCTGTTCTGCTGTCCCGTTTTTCATTTCCTGTGCAAGACTCTGGTCAATGTAGTTTGGCATGGTTTACTGTTTTCCCTTGAAAATGTGCGATTTTGCTAATTTGTTTGTCTCGATTTGAACCATCTTTCTCATATTCGGAGAAGGCTTCCCGTTTGTCGGCATAATACTTCTCTCGCCAGTCGCCTTGTGAGATGGCGTTGTAAGTGAGATAGATGATACGTCTCGGTTGCTGTGAACGATTTGCTGGACTCTTGTGTGGGATGTAAGACCCGAAAAGGAGAATGTCCCCAGGGTCTGTCGGCACGGCGACCCATTCCATCATTGAAGCAGTTTCGGGCGCGACACAGCCTTTTTCGTCCAATGCGATAAATCCTTCCTGATGCCGACCCGGTGAAAAATAGAGGCATCCGCTTTTTGCTGTGGCTGAATCTACTGAAATCAGGCACGTGATATGGTAATCAACAAACTCATAGGCAGGTGCGTCTTGATGGGCAGCGTAGCCACCGCCCCCCGGATATTTGTAGTTGATCTTTTCTTTGTAAAGGACCGCAGGTTCTTCCATCAACTCAGAGACAATGGCTAACACTTTACCACTTGTCACAGTAGCTTTCATATTGGTGTGATATGGCACGAAATTTTCTGAGCGGGAGAGTCGTGGTCCGTCCGGTGTGGATTCGTAGTGATGCATCCACTTGTCGGATGTCGGTTTCCAATCTGAGATTTCAGAGACCCATGCTTGTAGACCCTTCGCCTCTTCGGTGGAGAAGAAGCGCGGGATTTTCAGATAACCGTTCGTTTTCCAGTCTCTGTGAAGTTCCGGATTTAGGTAAGACATAACTCTTTTCCTTGCGGATAATTCTCTTGCCTCAAGTATAACGTGTAGAACGCCTTTTGTCAAATTTTGAAGAATGTATTGAGCCAACCTCTTAATCTTCGGGATCGGCGGGTTTCGTGCTGAACTGCAACGCGTTTGTAGCGTCGGCAACTTCCATCCGATAGTCCCACCAGCCGTTATAATCTCCAGACAGGATCGTCAAGGTGTTCCAACCCTGTTTCAGAGGTAATTCAAAGTGTGCCCACCAAGAAAATAGATGTTTGCCCGGGATCGCAGCACCGGAAATCTCAACGCCGTTAAGATAGAGTTTTCCGAGATTGCTTCCCCATCCGATCTGCGCAAAAACACGCCGTGCGTCAGGACTCTTGATGTAAGAGGTAGCGAAACCGTACGCCAACTCAGCGTCACCAAAAGCATCATTTAAATTGACGCGTTCCGATTCTGAACGATGCTCTTGCCAAGTGATTTCCGTTGTTTGTCCCTGATAAGTTTTATCAAGATTGGATTCCGGTAATGGTATTTCGAGAAAACTTTGTGGGATATTGTTTCGGTCTGTGGGTGCCTCTGTCACACCGAGCGCAAAGGGACCGAGGAGCATCCAATCTTTAAGGATACGCATATCTTCTCTGTCGATTGGGTGAAACAATTTCCTACTGTTTAACAATTGTTCACCCCCGTACAGTGCTGAATAATTGTAGGTGGGCAGTGGGAGGAAATCATCCGATGGTGCTGAAAAGGCGACAATTGTGTTTGCGGTTTGCCCTGGTTTGGCTTGAAGGGATAGTTGATTTGGGGAGATCTGCCAATTCTCATTTGAATTGAAAACTATTTCAAGTTTCAGTGGTTTTTCGAGCGTGTTTTCGAGGGTTATTTCAAGGTTCCCGCTGGAATGCGGTTGATCTCTATTGAGATTGAATTGCGGTTTAAACGTGAGCAAGTTCGCGAGGCGTCCTTTGAAGGCTGCCGTTGAGATGTCCGCGGGATGGATATTTCCGGGTTCAATAATCGCGATATTAACTTCTTCGGCATCTACGGTTACGATACTATAATGGTCAAATGCGCCGTATTCTCGTACCTCTTGCGGTGTAAATCCGCCGCCGGTAGCGCCGAGTACGAAGTATCGATGGTCGTTGCGTGTATGAAGGGTCAGATTATGATAGTGTCCTGCGAAGACTGTGTATGCGCGTTCGCCGAGTGCGGCTTCAATTTTTTCCCAACCGGAGTGTTCCTGGAGCCATAGCGGTCTGTGCAGCAAGACAAACGTATGCCGCACATCTACGTGTTTTGCCAATTGATCTTCCACATATTTCGTTTGTTCTTCTCCAAACCACCCCTTGTCCCAGTCCCACGCCTCTGCCTGTGCAGGATGGTGCCACTCTTCGGTGTTCAGCATTATAAATAGGCAATTTTTATATGTAAACGCCGAATAGGTACGTCCGAGGTGTTCTTTCCAATATTCGTACATCACTGGGTTGGTAATGTCGTGATTACCCGGTAAAGGCAGAAATGGGACGATGAGATCGGATTCGTGTTGCCAAAATTCTTTCCATTCCGCTGCGAGTTGTTCGAGGTCTCTTGTGTCGCCTTGTATTAAATCGCCGACCATGATGGCGAAATCAGGTTTCAGTGTATTGATTTCATCAATCGAGCGGTCGAATACTGGCCACTTATCTAAACCGCCGCCGGTTTTATCGCCAATAATCGCGAAACTGAATTTGTCGGGGTCGTCCGAAAAGGGACGTTCAACAATTGGCATCCGTTCTGGAAAATTTGGAGTCTGAGCGGTCGTTATAGCGGTGATGACGAAGCATAAGATGGATACTGCTATAATTTTCGTAAGGTTTGTTGCTGTCGAAAATCGGAGCATCTGTTTGTATGTGCGAAACATTTGATTATGTGTCTCCTCTATGTGCGATTTACGCCGGCGATTGTTAAAAAAGTGCTGTTTCCTATTAAGCACGCTTGAATCTACACTATCTCTATTGCGCTAATCTTCTCTTGACTGCTCGGAAATTGGATGCGTCACGCCGAAGTCCTGATTTCGGGGGCAAGTTCTTGATATGAGACCGGACGTTTGTGATCCGTTCGTTATGCACCGGGTGTGTAGAAATTAATTTCTCTAAGGTAGAGGGTTCTCTTTTTTGTAGGTTTCGTAAAGTTTCAAAGAATCCGATAGCACCTTCTGGTGAGATACCGGCATCATAGACGTTCTGCACACCATAAAAATCCGATTCTCGTTCGTTATCGCGACTGTACCTAAAGAGCAATCCTGCTGCAATAATCTCCGTGATTAACTTTTGCGTCTCGCTGGAGTCCTCGTCTAAAATTATCCGTTTCACGATCTCAATCCCGTAGACTTTGGTAAGTCGTTTCATAGAATGCCGACCCACAATATGCCCAATTTCGTGCCCCAACACGAATGCCAGCTCCGATTCCGTTTCTGCGATTCGGATGAGATCGAGATGGATGTATATGAAGCCACCCGGTACGGCATAGGCGTTGACCCCTTTCTTATCGACGACTTTGAATGTGTAAGGGATATTGCTCCGTTTGCTATGGCGCACGAGCGACTGTCCGAGCGCGTTGATGTAATTTGTCACAACAGGATCGGTGTAAAGTTTCACCGCTTTCTCATGTTGTGTGACGTACGCTTTACCGAATTGCAGTTCCTCAGCGTCGGTAAAGATGTTGACATCACTTAATGCCTTGACGAGTGGACTGCTGCACCCGGTATGGAAAGTTAGCATTAGCGCAAGTCCCGCTGCAGCAATACACAATGATGTCGATTTTGAAGACCAGTTATAAATGAATTTCATATTCTACTCGGATGCTGGGATGGGTAAAACATCGCGATAGACGGGTTCCATCTTTTCGGAGTATGTATCCCCTTGAACCCACATCACAGGACGTACATTTTTTGTATCCTTTTTAGGGATACGCTCTGCATCTGCGCTGATATAATGAGCGACATTACACCGCCGAAAGCGGTTACTGTGGTTATCCGTACTTTTGTGGAGGAGTTGGTTGTTGAACCAAACGACTGCGCCGGGTGGCACTTCAACAGCAACGCCATCTTCGTCCTTGGCATCGCGTGCTATCTTAAACTCGGCTTGTTGTGAGCCTTCAAGGTCCTCATGTTTAAGAATACCGTCCTTGTGGCTACCGGGGATAACGTATAAACAACCGTTCTCTTTGTCTGCAGGATCAATAGCCGTCCACGTTCCGACGGTCATTTCAGTTTTGTACTGATGGTTGAAATACCATTTATCTTGATGCCAGGGGAACCCTAAGCCAATCCGCGGTGATTTCCAGATGTACAGATTGTTGAGTCCCAGGACATTTGGACCGAGTAGGTCAACGATCGGATCGGTTAGGCGCAGATCACGGACACGCGCAAGGAATTCTGGGATGTAACAGCTCACATGATGGATTTTGTGCATTGCACGGATACCTGATGCTTCAACTTTTCCATCTCTGACCAAGGCGTTTTGATTGATATTTGTTTTCGGGAAAAGTCGTTTTCCCGCGGCAATATCATCAGCGATGTGTCGTAAGATGTCGTTTTCTGCTTTAGTGAAAACGTCGTAACGGATGAAGTACCCGTTCTCGTCCCAAGATATTCGTTCTGCAGGTGTCAAGCTGAATTTGCGTTCTTCGGGTGTCGTATTTGTATTCATTAGTCGGTTATTCCTTTGGAAACGTGTGCTTTTCTCTCCAGCGTGGGTACTCATCTGTGAGGAGTCTGGCGGCCCAGCTCCCGTAGTAGGCGTATCCGGTGCGGCGTTCCTGCCCGATCTCGGAAAACGCGTAACGGACCACCGAGTCGCGGTCGAGAAAGATTGGACGGTTGCTGCCGAGTTCGTAGAAACGCGCCCAGAGCGTTCCCGCGTCGGGATCCGGGATGATCCGCTTATCGTCCTGCCCCTCTGCGTTGGTGAACTTGTCAAGACGTATGCCGTGGATAGCGACGCTCCTGAACCACTCGACGGCTCCTTCGACAGCGGCGATGGTTTCTGGCGTGGGTTCTTCGAGTGACATCAGGAATCGCACGACACCGACGCTTTCGGCACCTGAGAGCGATGGCGGCTCATAGGACCGTGCCCACGCAGGCGCAAGCGTTTTCTCATCATGCTGTGCGCACCAGGCTGTGAGTTTGCCATTCTGCTTAATTTGCGTGCGTAGGATGCAGTCGATGCCCTTGATTACAGCGGCTTCAGCTTTCGTGCGGTCCTCCGTTTTCAGGAACCGATAGTCGGGAGATTCAGAAACATCTCGGAGAAGTTCGAGAATACGGACCATAGCATTGTCATTGAACGTGATGTGCCGATGGTAGTTTTTGCTGAGTGGATAAAACTGTGGCCATCCGCCATTCGGATATTGCGCTTCAAGGATATGAGAAATCCCTTTGAGAAATGCGTGTTGGTAGCGTGGCTCGTTTGTCGCACGAAACGCACGGGCAAGAAACCGTAGTTCGCCAGTGGTTGCACTGTTGTCGAACGTTGCGCGTAGATCCTCACTTTTACCATCAAACGGCTCAGATGCCGTATCTCTATTCTTGGGCCAACCGCCGTGCGGTGTCTGCCAGGTAAGGACGTTGTCGGCAATACGGCGGCCTTCCTCGCTCTGGAACCATTCAACGGATTGCTTCGCGTATTGGGAAGGAACAGTCGCGTCGGAAAATGATAGCGGCAAAAGCAGCAGGACATAGATGATAGTCAGTCGTAGCTTCATGATAGTTCCCTTTCGTTAGGTGTCAATCGGATTGTAGAATTGATATAACGTCACGTTGAACTTCATCTGCCATACCGGGATAGGTTTTACCCCGAATCCACATCGGAGGACGTTTTTTATTGATAGCCTCAGGACGTGTCCATTCTGCTTTAGCACTGATATAATGCGCGATGTTTGCACGCCTGAAACGTTCACTGTGGTTATCCGTGCTTTTATGGAGGACTTGGCTATTAAACCAGATGACCGCGCCCGCAGGGACTTCTACTGCAACGCCGTCTTCATCACGAGCCCCCTCTGCTTGTTTAAACTCTCCCTGTTGTGAGCCTTCAAGTTCCTTATGTTCACGAACACCATGCTTATGGCTGCCGGGGATAACGTATAAACACCCATTTCCTTTATCAGCGGCATCAATAGCAGACCATGTCGCGACGGTGGTTCCTGTTTTATATTGATGGTTGAAATACCATTTATCTTGATGCCAGGGGAACCCTAACCCGATTTTTGGCGGTTTCCAAATATAGAGGTTGTTGAGGCCGAGGATGTCTGGACCGAGGATGTCAACAGCGGGGTCGGTGAGACGCGGATCGCGCGTACGTGCAAGAAATTCTGTGCAATTACAACTCACATATTGGATATTGTGCATTGCGTAGATGCCTTGTGCTTTGACTTTACCGTCTCTGACTAAAGCGTTTTCAAAGATATGATAGTCTGGGAAGGGTCGTTTTCCATCAACAATGTTATCAGCGATTTGCGCTAAAGCGTCATTCTCTTCTTTTGTAAAAACGTCGTAGCGGACGAAGTATCCGTTTTCGTCCCAAGCGGCTCGTTCTTGAGGTGTCAGTCTAAACTTCCGTTCTTCGGGAGTATCTGTATTCATCAAATTTTCCTATTTAAGATTTGTTGAAGCAGGTAGCAGACCGAAGTTTACGCTTGTGAATATATTTAGCTTTATAAACGTACACAATGCAGAATGTACGCTTATTGATGATTTTCTGTCTGTACTTGCAAAAGTGAATTAGGGCTTGGGTAGCCTATCGGTTGAAAAGTCAGATTAGGTAGGCTGGTGTTTTGCTCTGCGTGTTCAATGGTCATTGATACCAGATTACCTGAAGCGTCCACATCAATGTAGATGTTTTCGCTAATTTCCTTCGTTTCAACAACATCCCGTGTTGAAAACTCAATCAATGCTGTGTCGGTGTCATGGAAATATGTAACTTTCACTGTTTTTCTCCTTTGAAATCACTGTTTTTCTCCTTTGAAATCCCTGTCGAAGAAGGCGTTATGAACTGTTTCTTCATCTTCAAGCAAAACTACTCTGAGGAATTTTTTTTCTTCTTCGATCTTTTTCCATTTTCTGATTCTGCCATCTGACTGCACTTCTGTATGAACAGGATTCTTAATTGTATCCTCAATCCATTTAATTTTTATTGTACGACGGTCTGGCTTTTCACGCGTTTTAAGAAAGTATTGAGTTGACTTCAACGCTTGCAGTAGCCTCTACAAATCCAAATTGCCGTCAGTACAATTAAGGTATGAGTTAGGAGAGAAAGTTTCCTATTTAAGGGTTTACTATGGGACACAAGTAACTAATAATGCCTGTAGCTGCCATCAATTGTTTGACAACTACAGACATTACAATATGCTACATCGCAAAGTCGCCGACAAAGACGTTGTTCGCGGTACCGCTTTGCTGCCACGTCACCGGGAGGTGAGTGTCTTTATAGCGATAGACTTCGGACTTGCCGACGATGGCGTTCTGAATCGTTGTCAGCGGTTTATACCAAATCTGATGTGGCTGTGTGCAGCCGGCGCAGGGATAGCGGTTCGCAGAGAGTGCGAGGGTGTCACTAACCGTTACATCATATTTAGTCCCTTTTTTCGTGAACGCAACGGAAGCCGTTTCGGTCGCGACGACTTCGCCTAAAACGTCAGCACGTTTCGTTGTTAGCAGATTCTTGAGTGCTGCACGTTGTTCTGGGGTGGTGCTTGCGTCTATGTACAACACGCTCTTGCGGGTTTCAGAATCCGTTGCCAAGTTGTTTTTCGCGCTGATAACGGCGACGACGGTTAAGTCGTTCAGCGAAACACCGTTCCAATTGCCTTCATGGATGTTCCAGACGGCTGTCGCCTCTCTGCCCCCTTCCACATATTCGGCACCGAAGTGGCACGCGCCGACATACACGCTCGCTGATCGAGCTTCCATATATTCGCCTTGCACTGTTGGGGTTTCAGTCGCGAAAGCGAACCCCGCTACGAGCGTCAGAGCGAGTGTTGTTAAAACAAGTATACCTTTCATGCACTGGTCCTCCTTACGCTTTGCTTGAGTGGAGTGTAGTTTACAAATCGGGTCCACGTTATGGGTCGCGAACGGAATACTACACTGTTTAAGATTATTATACCGTGTTGTGTGTAAAATGTCAACTTTTTTCTTGATCACGCCAGAGGCGTTCAATTTCCCATTTTTTAACCTGAGCGGATCACGGCACCTTATATTCATCATCAGCAAAATATTGCGATCCATCGATTTGTTGAATGCGCCACTTGCCTGACTTTTTTGTGAAGTAAAAACGTCCGATAGCATTGTAACAGCTGTCTTCTACAAGCACACGATCCGGTAGATAGTAGAACATTTGTCCCTTCGCGCTCGCTTCTGTCCAAGGCACCCTAACATGCTGAGGACGGATGTAGAAATCTGTCAGTTCCCAATTCGGATCGCCCTCACAATCGGATATCGACCAGTTTGTTTGAATATAAGTTCTGACATTGTGCCACCCATAGACAATACCAGTGGTGCTCCTATATTCAATGCCTGCTGTGGTATCCAATGTATCTTGGAGTGCCGTCATGTCTTCTTCTACATAGGCTTTAATGAAAGCACGATAAACCTCCTGAATCGCTGCTTTCTCGACTTCAAAATCAAGGTCTCTAACTACGACTTCGTCTTCCGGCACTTTTTCTACGTAGGACTTATCAATGTAAGGTGCTGTCGGAAAAAGGACAAATTCAATAAATTTGAGCGGTTCCTCGGTCTGTTCTTGGTCAATGTTGAGGTCCACATCGCCGCAACTCAGAAGGCACCCCGATACAGCTATCATCAATAACAGAGTCGTCCTTGTTCCGAAATTTCTTTTAGGACACATGATTTTACCTCCAGGGAAGGTACTAATAGGCGAGCATATTGAGATTTAGCGAAAAAGTAAGAATCTCATCTGTGAATGCTACCTCGCTGAGGTCATCAACTCTCGTCGTCTTGGCGTTACCGGAATTCACTGCGAAGTCAATGCTCCAGTGGGAAAGGAATTCATAACCGATACCCGCTGAGACAGAGACGCCGGTCTGTCTGGCATTTTCCAATGTAAGCGGGGGGTGCCACGTTACGAGTGTTGCCAAACCGATATTGCCGACGAGGTAAAGGCCTCGCCTGCGGAATGGAAAATACATGAATCCCATTCCCGCTGCACCGTTGGCAATCATAGTGTCTTTGTAGAAATGCTGAAGCGGAAGCCATGAAATGCGGCTCGTGTAGTAGAGTAGGAACTGATCGGTGAGCCCGTGGCCGATTTTCAACTCTGTGACCAAGGCGGATTTTGTTAGACGCTCGGTTGACCAGTCGGCTTCCTGTGTCCCTCTCCAATAGTATTGCGCGAGCGGTTCAGTAAAACTGGTCCGACCGATACCGACACCCAAGCCAAAAATAAAGCCTTTACGTCTTCCACGGTAGTTTTTCCTGACCAACCGGACAAGCGTGTCTTTGCGTTCTTCATAGATGAGGCCACGCTCCTGATCTCTGAAAGCGCAGACATTGTCGGGATAGAGAAGAAAAAAAGTGGCAATTAATACTAAATATCCCGATGGTAATGTGATTGTCTTCGCTTGCATTGCCTCTACGCCTCTTTTGGTCTGTCACCTATTTGTGCGTGAGAAAATTAAGATCACTATAATAACACAAAGGATTAGCACCCAGTACATAGGAACAGGGTTTTGGAAAAAGTCAACGATATTGTTCTTTTTAGTCATCTTGAGCGGGAAGTAGTGATCTCCGCCATTAACAACTGTAACGGCTTTACCAAGCCGATCACCGTATCCGTTTCTAAAGATACTGATGAGATAACGTCCTGCGGGTATCCCTGATTTCTCGTAATCGCCGTTGACATCGGTTGTTGTTATATATTCCTCTCCACTTGTACCAACGATCCTGATCTCAACCCCTTCAATCGGGTTTTGCATTTCGGTTGTGTCAACAATCTGTCCACGGATAGTTCCGCCCTGTTGTGTGAGGTTGTCTTGTGCAAAGGTGATACTTGTAGACATAAAGACATAGCCAATCAACATTAACACTACACTTAAACGTATCATTAGGTTTATGCTCCTTTTGAATAACTTGTCGGTTATTATCCACCTTAATTTTGAGAGCTGCATCTGACCGAAAACTGATGACTAATGGCTGAACGCTTCTGCTATTTTCCAGCGTCTGCTAACAAACGTTGGAGGGTGCCGCCTAAAATCTCCGCTTTGTCGGTTTCTGGGATAAAAGTGCAGTGCGTACGAAACGCCTCAAGCGCGTGCTGATAGGTCATAAAGTTGCGAACAACCGGATAGTCGGATCCCCAACAGAGACGACCGGGACCGAAATGTTCATAAAGGGCGCGCACAATCCAGTGTGTATCCGAATGCGGATAATCCCACGAGACCTGCGAGACATAAGCAAAGCCTGACATTTTAATATGAATATTCGGAACATTCGCTGAGGCGAGTACCTGCTTGAGTTGTGGATACGGGTGTTCTTCGCCTGCCCGCGCCCCTCCCATGTGATGGCACAGGAATGGAATACTCGGAAACTCTGCGGCGATTTTACGGAGTGCCTCATGTTGATGGCTCCCCATAGCGATGCTGGCAATCAGTCCCATTTCGGACGTTGTGTGAAAGAAACGTTCACCCTCTTCCGAAAAAAACCAACTCCCATCGTCATCGCCTCTGAGGTAGTGTGTGTAGCCTTTGAGGTTATATGTTTCCGCTGCCGTTTTCAACCGATCGGCTGCGCCAGTTGTATGATACGTGTCTGTCCATGAGCAATCGACATCGGCGAATTGAATCAACCGTTCAGGGTAACGTTTGACACACGCTGCGATGTAATCGTTATTGTCAGGGTTTCTGTCTATACGTGCGCAGACGAGCACCGCTTTATCCACATTATGCAAATCCATTTCGTGGAGGAGTTGTTCAATCTTGCCACGGCTTTCGTCATCAGGCACAGGCGGTTGATAGGGCCACCGGGGCCATGCGTGTGTGTGTGAATCAATTATCATTTTGATCTCCGTTGGGTTTCCAATCCCGTTTAATTCAATCCGAGCATCAAGGCACCTAATTCTTGTTTATGGGTCTCGGTAGGTTTCACAGTTCCGACGATCTTGCCATCATACATGACTGCGATCCTGTCACTGAGATGAAGCAATTCATCTAATTCAGAGGACACAAGTAATACGGCTTTGCCGCGGTTACGGGCATAAATCAGGCGCGTATGAACAAATTCTGCCGCGTGGATGTCCAATCCTCGCGTCGGATGCGCTGCAATAATAACTTCAGGATTTGCTTCTAACTCCCGCGCAACAACGACTTTTTGTTGATTGCCGCCAGAGAGCGTTCTAATCGGATGCGTGATATTCCCTACCCGAATTTGGTATTTATCAAGTGCGTTCAAAGCAGAGCGCTGAATTGATTTTCGCTGCAGCAGCCCGTTACGACAAAACCGTCTCTTTTTGTGGTGACCGATGATAAAGTTATCATCAATGCGATCGTTCAAACTAATGCCGTGTCGGTGTCTATCGGCGGGTATGTGCGCAACCCGTTCGCCGTTTAATGTAAGTGTGCCGCTATCAATCTGTCGTAGACCGGTCAGTACCTGAACCAGTTCTGTTTGTCCGTTGCCTTCTACGCCTGCTATCCCGACGATTTCACCCGGAAACACTTCAAGGTTGATGTCATTGAGGTGCCGTTTGCCGGGGTTTCTATTTGACAAGACTTTTTTCCATTTATGCTTTCTTAGGTGCTCTGAACTTGCAGAGAGCGTAACGCCTTCCATCCGAACCATTGGCGTTGTTTCCTGTGTTTGTTCGCGCGTGACAGCGGTTGGAATGATAGGTTCGCCAAGCATCATTTCTGCCAACATTGCTGGATCGGTATCCGCGATCGGACAGCTGTGGACAGATTGCCCGCGTCGCATCACTGTGACAGTGTCAGCGATTGCCATCACTTCATCGAGTTTGTGTGTGATGATAATGAGACTCTTCCCGTCACTTTTGAGGCTGTGCATACAATTGAAAAGCCCTTCGACCTCTTGCGGTGCCAGCACCGCCGTCGGTTCGTCCATGATGAGAATGTCTGCGCCGTGGTAGAGAACTTTCAAAATTTCGGTGTGCTGCTGCGTGCCAATCGGGAGAGATTCAATAGGTGCGTTCAATGGTACATTGAATCCAAGCTGCGCCGAAAGTTCTGTGATCCTTTTTTCTGCCTGCTGATAATCGAGTAGGGTACCGAATTTGCGAGGTTCTTTGGCGAGGACGATGTTCTGAAGTGCTGTAAACACTGGGATGAGCGTGAAGTGTTGCTGTACCATTCCCAAACCGAGCCGCATTGCACGCCGCGGTGAGTGTATATTTACGCGGCTTCCGTTAACGAAAATCTCGCCTGCATCGGGTTGATACAGTCCGTATAGGATCTTCATCAATGTGGATTTACCAGCACCGTTTTCGCCAACGATCGCGTGAATCTCTCCGCGTTGGAGCGTGAAATCCACTGAGTCGTTTGCTTGGACCTGTCCAAACTGTTTGTTGATGCCGTGCATTTCGATGATGGATGGATGTGTCATCGCTACTGCCGTTCATGCGGAACGACGATATCGCCCGCGATAATTTTCGCTTTAAACGCCTCGACCTGGTTCAAAATCTCGTCTGGAAGAAGTTCGCGGTTCACATCGTCAACGATATACTCAACACCGCCCTCTTTGAGTCCGTAATCTTTGGGACCGCCAGAGAAATTGCCTTCTTGGACACTCTTTATTGTTTCATAGACAGATATTTCCACGCCTTTGATGACACTCGTGAGTACTAAGCCAGGAGCGAGGTTGTTACCGTTGGAATCAACCCATATAATCGCTTTTTCTTTCGCTTTCGCGGCTTCAAGCACGCCGAGTCCACTTGCCCCCGCAGCGGCAAGGATAATATCTATCCCACGATTATATTGCGCCAAGGCAAGTTCTTTGGCTTTTGCTGGGTCGTTGAACGCTTGCGGCGTGACGCCGACGTAATCCGCTGTGAGTTCAACGTCAGGATTCGTTGCCTTAATGCCAGCGTGGAAACCGATTTCAAATGCCTCGACCAGCGGTACCTTCATGCCTCCGATAAACCCGATCTGTTTTGTCTCTGTTTTCAAAGTTGCGATGACACCGGCGAGGAACGTTCCTTCGTGTGCGCGGTAAGTGAGCGATGCGACATTGGGTTGTTCTATTACAGCATCAATCAGTGCGAACTTGACATCAGGAAATTCGCTTGCGACCCGTTTCATCGGTTCTTGAAAAAGAAATCCGACACCGATAATAAGATCATATTTCAGTTTTGCTAACCTACGAAGTGTCAGTTCGGTATCTGTACTTTGGCTTGGGGTGACCTCTGTCAGTTTAAATCCCCATTGGTCCTCCGCTTTTTTCGCGCCAGCGTAGGCGGCATCACAAAATGAGAGATCCCCGCGTCCGGTGACATCGTAGATAAGACCGACTTTCAGTGCCGCCGGGGCCGTTTCTATCACCGCGAAACAGGCGATAAAAACTGTAACTAAAATCCGTATGTACAAAATATTTTTCCTTTCTGTCTGGTAACTTTTGATAAACAGGGAACGGTGTGGCTCAATACTATCTATCATATATCATAGCAGATTCAAATGCAAGTGTTATTACTTTTTGAAGTTCTTGTTGACTTTTTTATTTTTTAAAGGTATTCTATTTGCAAAATTCCGACTGTTGTTGTAATAGTGAGGAATGGATTGGCGAATGTCTATATTCTATTGACAAGAATGGAGGAGAGACTATGAGAACAGTTATCACAGTGCCGAAGTTAGCGGCATTAAGTCTCGTTGTGCTTTTCGGTGTGGTACTTTCGCTACCGACGTACGCGGGGACCCAACTATGGGACTTTGAGGAAAAGCACGATGACTGGAAAGTTGCCAATGGAAATTGGGAGATCAAAGGTGGTGTCTACCATGTTGAGAAGGGGGGAAGAGCGGAACACTCTCTCGTTGGTGAAGAGGATTGGGACGACTACACCATTGAAGCAAAAGTCCGATTGGATGAGCACAATTGGGCGGGTATCGTTTTTCGCGCCGAAAGCGAAATGGAGTACTATGTCTATTACCTCAACGTGCCCAATAACATAGTAGAACTCTGGCGACACAAAAAAGGGGACTGGACTGCTCGTGACAATATCGTGAAAACCCCACCTGTTAAAGGTGCCAAGATAGAAAACGGCAAGTGGATTGATATGAAGGTTGTCGTTGAAGGCAATGAATTTGCAGTGTATCTCAACGGTACACTTCAGGCTGAGAATAAAGATGATGTCTACAAAACCGGTCAAGTCGGTGTGTGGGCATGGGAAACCGAGGCGAGTTTTGATGATTTCACTGTTAGCGGTGATAATATCAAAGATACCCTTGCTGTTGACCCGCGTCGCAAATTAGCAACTACATGGGCGCGTCTGAAACGGGTTCACTAATTTTTTAGGGTTTCACCTCAGAAGTTTTCTGCGTGAGAACCTCGTTGAAAACTTTTGAGGC
>CAZQIP010000376.1:0-5416 GCA_964593655.1 uncultured bacterium
GTAATTACAGAATCTACTATAAGATGTGACGTTAATGTGACGTTTGAAACGTCACATGTGACGTGCAGAAGCTACGTGTGACGTAGGAATGTGACGTAATTTCGCGTTTTTTTGATAATTTTCTGATTTGTGCCGTCAATCCAGTCTCCATAAGGGTTTGTAGGCATTTTTACTCTGATTTCTCGTTCTCTGTTTGGTGCCGCGAGTCTAAAGAGACTGCCCACGGACTCATATTTCGAGATTTCGAGCGACAGTTATGCGGTGTAAAAGTTGGGTTCCCGTGTGGTCGCTGCGTCAGGGAGCCGCCCGCACCTCTAAAGCGTATCGAACCTTGCATAAGCCGTATTGGGCGTTGCATTCTAAATCACGTGTTAATTATACGACGTATTTTTTGGGTAATCAAATAGAAAATGCGTCAAAGTATTGCTTATGTATTGCTTATGTATTGTTGTTGCATTTTTTTACCGTTTTCAGTTGTCAGTAATCAGCAATAAATCCCCTAAGAAGAAACCCTCCAGCAAAAACACCCCCTTGATCTCCCCTTATCAGGCGGGTAAGGGACTTTAAGAGGAGATGCGTAAGTCCTAAAAATGTTACACCAGTGTAACATTTAGCATAAATGGTTTATCGTGATAAACCCTGTGATTGTAAGGGTTCATGGACATTTTTTTGGGTTCTCTGTTTTAAGAAAAAAAGCCGAAAAGTGTAACGTTTAGGTGAGTTTGATAATTAAACTGATGCTTTGAAAATGGCATTTCTAATGAAATTTCATATCTACATATATGATAACATATTTTGTATGGAAAATCAAGAGGATTTTTTCTTTTTAGCGGTTTTAAAAATTGGGAATAGAAGAATGACGGGGTTAGATTTCGGCAATTTCTTGTGGAAGTCCGGTGCGGTTGCAAACCGCACCTACCGGACCTGGCGGAAACTGGGATTACCGATTTAAACACTTAAACTTCATGAAACTCTGCCTGCAATGATTATACGGAAAACGTTTGAATTCTTTCGCTCAAGATGCTATGATATTAGCGACGTGGAAAGAAGGTATCAATTCCGGCTTCAATGTCTTCAATCGGATGTCCGTATTGTTGCTGATAACTTTCGTGGGTGCCACGCTCTGTCTCAGTGAGTTCGGTGAGCGGAAAGGCGATTGTTTCCTTACTGCGCTTGCCAGATTCACCCATTGCGATGTTCATCTCTTGGTCCTGCCTACCGAGTGCGGTACCGTATTCAGGTTCCGAATCGTTAAGTACAGCCGTAGCGATACTGAGCAGCTCATCTGCTACTGCGATCTGCCCCTCGGAAAGTGGGTAATTCTTGAGCGGGTTTTCCCAAGTGACAGTCTGATCGGGGAGTTCCAATGAGATTTTTTCAATGACTTTAGTGCCATCCACGTCAATTGTTGTCCGTTTGGGCTGATAAGCGACTCCTTTTGCCCCGGATTGCAGTTCATCGGCAGGTGTCACGTAGATGTCTTCGCCGACGATGGTGCCTTTGCTGCCGTCAATCTGTGAAATCCCTGTTTGCCCGCGTCCCAAGGAACGGGCATGGATGACGTTGGAGTACACCATCAGAGCAGTCGCGTTGTTGTCGAATTCAATAAAACCGAGGCTCCACCTTTCGCTGGTGTGATGACGTTTCATCCGGTCAATGATCGGAATTACTGGGGTTGTCTGTGTGATGCCGAGTGCTGATTTTGGTTCACCACCGGCACGGAGACGGAGCATGCTCATGCCGTGATAACCGCCTTCATAAAAGATACGGTAGATACGAGCAACCTCGCCGATAACATCTGCTTCGATAACCTGAGATAAAAACCGCTCGCGTGGTGCCCGATAATAGTTTTCAGCGATCTCAAGTTTGACGTTATTCGCTTTGGCACTCTCAATCATCAGATCAGCTGTCGGGAGTGTAACAGCAATGGGGGTTTCACAGAGAATGTGAACACCGGCATCCGCCATAAAACATGCGATTGCGTGGTGTGCGACACCCGGCACGGTAATATCAACGACGTCCAGTTCTTCTTGGGCGACGAGGTCGCGGACATTCGTGTAAGGGGTCGCGCCGTATTCCTTGGCATAGCGGGTTGCGGTCTCTTCGTCTATATCGCAAATCGCGACGAGGTTGTAAATATCTTTAAGTTTCGCGATAACGGGCAGATGCGCGCCGCCGCCACGCCGTCCGGCACCAACTAAAGCAATATTGAGTTTGGACATGGAGGTCTCCTTAACTATGAGAGGCATTTATAGTAAAATCCGAAAATAAGTGAACACTTGTCCGAAGATAACCCCCCTAACCCCCTTTATCAGGGGGGAATGAGAGCAGAATTGTTTCGATTTGATGTGTTTCAATAATTGTGGACTTTACTATAGTTATCGGTGGTCAGTTTGTACTGAAAATATCACTTTTAGAAAAATGTGTCAAGGATTTCTGAAATTCTGTTGAAGAAACATGTTAGCCATCATCGTTAAAGAACTCCGTTGCTATACTAATATCGGCAAATACCGACGTATGCAGTTGGTGGTTTTATGTGGATTCGCGCTGCTATTGCTGATTGGCACGGTTGAATTCTATGCGCATCGGACGCCGAATGTGGGAAAACAGACCTATAAACTCTGTATTCTTTTCCTCTTTATTCCGCAATTTTGGGTGCCGAGGCATGCAGTCGAGGCTTGGCATACAGATCACCATCTACCGGGAAACGGAACGAACGGGGCACTCCTTGCGTTGTCACCATTGGCAAGTTGGAAAATCTTGGTAGGTAAATTGAGTGCGGTTGTGCTTTGGACAATGTGGGGCATCTGGTTAACGCTCCCACTGTTTGCGCTCTCAAGTTACACCGGTGGCTTCGCTGTTTTGCAATTGGCGAAATGCGGTGCGGTATTATTGGTGAGCTGCATCTTTTTCGCACTGATCGGCATCGGTTTTGCGTTACGTAATCCACCACTTCAGGCAAAAAGTATCAGTTACGGATTGGTGTTGTTGTTAACTTTTCTACCGCTAATTCCAATTCCGTTATTTGACGCAATACCGGTGTTAGATGTGATAAGTCCACTGTGTGTGGTATTGTCAATTTTGAGTACGGGTCCAACGCATCTGTGGTTGTGGAATATTGGACTGTTTTGTGTGGTATCCGTGCTGGTTTTCTCGGTCTTAGTTAGATTTTGTCATATCTGAAATTATAGGTAAAGTAATGTTCCCGTAGGCATGGTTACAAACCGCGCTTACAAGATAACGGTTGTAGAGATTCCAATATATGCTGTAAAAGATATGGCGAACACATCAAAACATTCCCCAAATCTCCAAGAAACACCTCAGACAGGACATCCCGGCGTTACTTTCCGTGCGATTCTGCTTGGCATTATCCTCATTCCGCCGAACACCTATTTTATAATGGCGAACCATCTGCGTTACCGGAGTACACTGCCGACAACGATGTCGCTAATTTACAATGTCGTGGTGACGCTGGTGGTGCTGACCTGCCTAAATTTTCTGGTCAAACGGCTGCTGCCGCGCTTCTCGCTCCGACAGGGAGAATTGCTCACCATCTACGTCATTCTCTCAATTTCTTCGGCGATCGCGGGGCACGATATGATGCAGACCCTTGTGCCTGTGATTCCAAACGGTTTCTGGTTTGCCACCGTTGAAAACGAATGGCAACAACTCTTCTGGCGGTATCTGCCAAGCTGGATGACACTCAGCGATTTGTCCGTTTTACAAGATTTTTACGACGGGGAAGCCTCTTTTTACTCGCCGCGGTATCTGGCGGCTTGGTGGGAACCGGTTTTATGGTGGACGCTTTTTCTGTCCGTGCTGATATGGGTGATGATATGTCTCGATCTATTGCTTCGGAAGCAGTGGATCGAACGGGAACGGCTCACCTATCCAATCGTCCGTTTGCCAATAGAGATGACGCACTCAGACGGACGACTCTTTAAAAACAAGATGCTGTGGGCGGGCTTCGCGATAGCAGGCGGCATTGACCTGATTAACGGCATCCATGCGTTCTTTCCAACCCTCCCAGAGATACCGGTCCGAAAGGTAGACCTTGGCATCTATTTCACTGAAAAACCGTGGAGCGCAATCGGCTGGACCCCCGTTTATATCCTGTCATTCGGTGTAGGACTTGCCTTTTTAATGCCGTTAGAGATGTCGTTTTCGCTTTGGTTCTTTTACTTCTTCTGGAAAGGTGAGCGCATCTTGGGAAGTGCGATGGGGTTACAGGCTTTGCCGGGATTTCCGTACGATGGACCGCAAGGGGTAGGCGCGTATCTGGGGATCGCCTGTTTTGGACTCTACGGCGGACGTAAGCATTTCTATGCGATGTTTAGAAATGTGACTGGAAAGAGAGGTGCGTATCTTCCACCTGAAATGCGCGATTCAACGGATTATCGGTGGCCGCTTGCAGGGTTGATAGGCGGTGTCCTTTTTCTTTTTATTTTTTCAAACCATGGGGGGATGGCAATTTGGCTGATAGCGTTGTACTTTACTATCTATTATCTCCTCGCGTTAGGCATTACACGGGTGCGCGCGGAGGTTGGTCCCCCGACACACGAGATGTTTTCGGCAAACCCGCGGCAATTTATTCTCGATTCGCTCGGTTCACGTATGATTCCACCACAGAGTTTAACGGTGCTGTCGCTGTATTTCGCGTTCAATCGTGGCTATCGTGCACATCCGATGCCACATACATTGGAAGCATTTAAACTTGTGGAAGTGGCGAATATGCGTGCGAAGCGGATGGTCATCGCGCTGATGTGCGGTGTCTTTTTCGGTATCCTTGCTTCATTCTGGGCGTATCTGGTGGTTTCCTACAAGACCGGTGCGAATCCGTGGGTGGTAAAGGGCGGTTATAACATGCTCCGATCATGGCTCTATTACCCGACAGAAACAAACATCCCGGCGGTAACATTTATGGGAGTAGGGTTTCTGTTTACAGGGTTGCTGTGGTGGCTGCGCACGCGTTTTCCGATGTTTCCATTTCATCCGGCTGGCTATGCGGTGGCAAGTAGTACGTTGACCTTCGGTTGGCTCTGGTTCTCTGTTTTTATGAGTTGGGGCATCAAACACCTCATCTTGCGGTTCGGTGGTATCCGTCTGTACCATCGAGTGTTACCGCTCTTTTTGGGATTAATTCTCGGGCAATTCGTAGTCGGTGGCACGTGGGTGCTGATCCGACTTATCTGGGGTGTATCGGTTTATTCTTTTTATCGTTAACTCGCGAATCTGTGTGCTGCCGCAAGGCAATGAACTCATAGCGAGTACGCGCGAAAAATGGTTGAAAGTGGTGCAAAAGTTAATCATAAGGTTTTACTCAATATGACTTCAAAAACATGGTAAACACATCAAAATATCCCTCAAATCCTCAAGAAACACCGCAGTCTGGGCATCCGGGCGTAACTTTTCGCGC
>CAZQIP010000377.1:0-4274 GCA_964593655.1 uncultured bacterium
TTGATTCAAGTGCTGACGGATCTGCCACCCTCTAATCACCCGCGTGAAGACATCCATGAGCAGGCAGAGGTAGATGAAGCGGTGCTTGAGACGCACATAGGTAATATCTGCCACCCAAACCTGATCCTGATGAGAGACCTCAAGGTTTTCGAGCCGGTTGCTCCAAGGTTTCTCGCCTTGAAGCGATTTTGTTGTTTGACGAGCACGCTTGATAGAGACTAAGAGATGATTCTCTCTCATTAACCGAGCGACGCGTCGGGTGCCAACGCTGTATCCCTGACGCACGAGGAGCTGTGTGATACGCCTGTATCCGTATCTCGGATACGCGCCAGCAAGTTTCTGAATTTCAGCACGCAGAACCGCTTCGGACGGGGCCTCTTTGGGGTGATAATAGAAACTGCCCCGGTTGACACCGAGTATTTCAGAAATATCTCGCACGGAATGCTCCTGTCGCAATGCCAAAATGTGGCATCGCTTTTCAGCTAAGGTAAGTCCAACTCCGTCAATAGTTTTTTTTGGATGTCTAAGGCAACCGCCATTCTACCAACGAGCTGCTCAAGGTGAGCGATACGTTTCTCATCATCGCTGGACGGCTTGTCAGTAGACTCAAACAGGGAGGCGGCATTTTCAACGAGTTGTCGCTTCCACTCTGAGAGTTGATTTTCGTTGAGATTGTGTCGGCGACACACTTCTGCTTGGGAAGTCGCACCGCTGAGGACTTCAAGAACAAGTTCTGCTTTAAACTCAGGGGTGAATCTTCTTCGTTTCGCCATTGGATACTCCTTTCAATTGAGATTGTCATTATAGCACAATCTTCCTTTAGGGAGTGGCCTAAAAAACCGTAGGCAGTACAAGTCATTGAATTTATCAACTCTGGATCAGAGGTTGTAAATCAGGATAAAACCTATATAGTAAAAAAAGAAGTAGAACGCACCAAATTTTTAGCTAAAGACATTGTCGCAAAGGTGCAAGCAGCGGGTTTCAGGAAATTTAAAGTTTCTCCTGAACACGTCAAAATGTGGAAAGAAGAGGACGCTAGAAATCCTGCGAAAGATTATGGCGTTAAAATATCAGGAAATTGGTACTGGTATGAGTCTTGGCTCAAACGTTGTCTTAAATTGTGTGAAGATGCGGGTGATCGTTATCGTTGACATATTAATCAGGATAAACTAAATATTCTTGACACCACATTATTTTCTGAACACTTCCTCACGATGCCATGCCAATGCTTCTTGAGCAGGATAGAGTTCTTCATCCTCAGGAAATAATATCGTCTTACCCCGCAAGGTAGTCAGCAGCCACTCTGTCGGCCCATGCTCAATCATAAATTCCGAGACAATCACTTCATAGGTGTTGTTCAAGGAAATCAAACCTCTATCGAAAGTCCAATGATGCAATTGGCAAAGCGAGATTCCATTTCGTACATCGTTATTCCCCGAAACCTCAAATGGTATGATGTGTGCAGCTTCTGTCACACTTTCCCCATCCATTGTGATAATGCGCAACCGACAAATAGTACAAGTGTAATTGTAAATACGCATAATTGCTTGACGAAAACCTGCAGTCCGAATTGGATTCTCTGCTTCAATGGGGGCTAACGATTTCAGAGACGAAAATGTGCGATCAACTTGTTGGAGCAGCGATTGTCTGTATTCTTCAATCTGTTGATCTTCCGCGATGAGGCTTTCGATTTCTTTCTTGAAATCGGCAAAATAAGTACGGATAAGCGTTTGACGGAGCACTTCTCGGTCGTGGGGAACGGTGAGCAAAACATAAAGATCTTCATCTAAACTTGCATACGCAACAACTTCTCTAAGACGAGAAACCGGGCTGATTCGACTCGCAACACTCAACACTTTTTCGTATCCAGCGTTTGGATGAAGATGCCAGAATCCCCTGTTTTGCAAATGGTAAAATGGCAAAGCAAGATCAGGTTTCCGATCAGTTACTACTTTTGTCCAATACTTCAGAAAAATTTCTACCAAATCTGGAGTGAGATAAATTTTGTTTTCACAAACCTGTCCCTGCTCAATCAGTTCGATAACCGTTAACAGAAGAAGCGGCTGATGAGGTGCTGCTCCATGTGCCCTGTCTATTCGCAGCCGTTCCATCTTGTGGACATATTTTCGTAGGATACTGTTAGACATCTTTCTCCTATCCTCTTGCGGCCACAGTACAGTTGCTCACGCACTAATCGCTTTTTACATGATTTTTTTGGGTAATTCAACTTCATTCGCTTCCAATCCTAACGCCTTAGCGTAGGTCTCGCGCAATTTATTTTCATCTTCCAAGAAATGATTTAGCATATAAAGTAGTAAATTTTTAACGAGTGTGTTACCTTTTATTATCATTGTTTTTTGTGTAGGGTGCCAGATGACCCCATTATAAGGCGTTTGAGTCAGGTCTGTAGGTAACTTTGAAATCATCTTGAAACACTCGGATAGTGGATATTTCTCCGCGAGTTCTGCGATGATTTCTGTTACGATTTGCAGTCCTATAGGGCGGAAAAGGACACTACCTCCCTCTGAATGTCTATACTTCTTGACAACTGTTGAATGATCAGACGCGTTGACGAATTCCTGCAGTGGTAAAAAACTGTCTATAAGTCGTTTAAAATAATCACAAGCATTTTGGTAATGTTCATCAAGAATATGATCCGGTTGACGCACTTTTGTGAGTTCATCTTTTCGGTCATTGAGAGTCTTCTTCTTTGAGATAACGTATACTTTAGTAAATAGTATGCTTAGCAAGTCGTAAAGATTTCCAATCGTAGTGAGGCAGGTCTGATTGCTTTTCGGGACATTATCAGTTGCGTTGTTTAAGATTCGATCTTCCATAAACATCGGATTTTCGGTAACCAATCTCCGGGCAGTAATAGCCATTGTATCATCTTCATCAAGAGTGACCGTCTCTCCTTTTGAAACTGGAACAACTTTTTTGTTCAGCGTCGTGAAAAGGCTTCGGGTTCTTTCCATTCCGCCCAGATCTGTCCTATGAGCAATAAAGATTATTGACAACTCGTCTTCGCCCAAATGAGGAGCTTCTGCCACTGCTTCCTTAATTCCTATAAGTCGGTGTTGGCCATCCAGTGTGAATAATTCTTCTTCGCCGTTCAAACTGAGAATTCCGATTCCAGCAACTACATCTTCCGGAATATCTTCACTATCCAATTGATTATTACTTTTTAAGCGAGTAATCTCATGCCAGCTGGGGTCTCCTTCGTGAATTGCTACGATTAACGAATTAAAAAAACGTTGTTCCTGCTTAAGGAGATAATCTTTTATCTCCTTACCGCGTTTTCTTTTTATCTCTTGTTGTACCATTGCGCTCAAGGTTTTGCTTTGATAAATCTCTTCAGCGATTTTGACCCTTTCAGCAATATCCTTGAGTTTCATAAGTGTCGGGTAATATACCCAATCACCCATTATACCCCTTAGCGACGGAAGATATAATTTTTTCATAATTTTCACACTCTTGATAATTTGACTGCGGTCTTTATTTCTGTTGAATATCCTTCTTGGGAGTAAGGTGGTGTAAAGGTATCCAACAACTTTCGCTCCAGTTGTTTTATATCCATTTGAGATGGATCGACTTCAACATAGTAAAAATATAGGTAGTCCTCCCATGTAGTCAGCATGGAGTGAATTAAATTTCTTTTTGGCTTCTTTTTGTCATTCAGATAATCTCTAAATCTTTTTCGTAAGTTACGGTTACTGTTATGTCCTGTTTCTCCGATGTAGGTCACATAACCGTGTGATGGAAATTGCGGAAGTCTCGGCTCAATGACAAAGGCATAAATCCCCTTTTCTGTGGGGATCTGCACTGCACTATTTTCCTCAAATTTTACACATTTCCAATTCAATGGAATTGGTGGGGCGATGTAAGCATCCCACTGTTCTTTCCAGAGCAAAAAATTGACTCGATAGGTCCGCACGTCTTTTGTTGGACTTATCACATCTTGATATACCATAGCATCTCCCGGCACAGTTTAAAAAGCAATTTTAACACGCCTCGCAAGAAAAGTCAAAATTTATTTCACCCTCCGCAAAATATAACTAATAAGGTCTAAAACAAACAACTTTAGCAAGAAAAGTCAATTTTTCCCAGAACGATTTCCACTCAAAAAACACCTCCAATCCTGAAAATCCTTCAATCCCAGTTCAGACGAATGAGCCATCAGCGGTCAGCCATAACGGGTGTGTAAAGTTTTTGGCGCGCGATTATTACAAAGGCGGCCCTGTAGCATAGGAAACCGTTGGTCTCCTGTGCTTCCT
>CAZQIP010000378.1:0-5104 GCA_964593655.1 uncultured bacterium
GCGGTAACTCGGCGGAACGCATCCGCTGCACCTTTCGGGTCCTCTAACCCTAACAAGGCTAAACCGGCAGTGTAATTAGCACTGATGAGGTTGTTCGCGTCGTTCGTCAGGGTCGATACTTTTTCAGCGGCACTGACGGCGTTCTGGAGGCTCAGTTGCTTACTACCTGCATCTGTCGCCGCTTGTGCGATTTGATAGTGACACACCGCTGCTTGGTATTGGGCGTTCGGTGCCAATTCGCTATTCGGGAAGGTTTGCACAAAGAAGATATACTCCGCAAGTGCTTCGTCGTAGCGTTTTTCACTGTAGTAGGTATGCCCAATCTTCAATTGTGAACGGCTGCGTACCACTTCCGGCGCACCGGTGTTGTCAACAACACGCTTCAGAGAAGATACGAGCGTGTCAACATCGACGGTTTCACCCGTGTTTTCAATCGCGGTCGCTTTAACCAATTCGATTTGCCCGAGTACTTTAAGGATCAGTTCATTATCGCTTGATCCAAATTTTTCGTGCGCTTCGTCAACGAGATCAAAGATCAGTGCCCACTTATCAGTAGCGTTCTGCTTTTGTGCGGCATCACGATAAGCAAGTGCTAAGCCGTAATAGGCTTCAGCAAGGTTCGGACTGTCAGGATAGTCCGTAATCACACGTTTGAAAGCGGTTTCGGCAGATGCCAAGCGTTCCGGTTTTTCAGGCGCGACTTCGTAGTAGCAGATCCCTACGAGATAAAGCGCATCATCGGCGTATTCACCCGTCGGGTTGCCGTCAACCACAGCTTGATACTGAACGGCGGCTTCTTCAAACCGTTTCTCCGCGCGGAGCAGGTCTGCGAGTTTGATTTCTGCCAACGAGCGGTTGTCAGCGTCTGCAAGTTGGTCTAAAATGGAATTGTAGTAGTTAATCGCGCCCTCTTTATCGCCTTCTTTAACATGGCTGTTAGCGATAAGGAGTAGTGCACGTTCGTAGTATTCACTCGTTTCCGGGATAGACGCGTACCGTTCGCGCGCTTGCAGCCAGTCGCCGAGCATCTCGTGGGAGAGTGCTTCGTTCATGAAGCAGGCTTCTACCTGCGCACCCCGTTCACTGAAGTCGTCATAACGTTCCTCAGCGATGCCGGGGAGAAAGGCATCGTCATTAAACATAGCGACCGCCTGTTGATACGCTGCCACGGACTTCTGAAGATATTCTTGATTGAAGCCTTCACCCGCATCGCCTTCCTGATAACCTTCAGGTTTGGCGGCTTCATAATAGGAACGACCTTCAAAGAATTTACCCATCAACTTGACGCGGTGGAACTTCGGTAGATCGCGGTACTCCCACAATTTGGCATATTCTTGGGCCGCTTCAATGTACTGTTTGAATTCCGTCCGTTTGATGTCAGCGAACCGGAGTTGTACCTCTGCTGCGAGGATGTCGAACTCGTTATCGTTTTTGTTCTTTTCGATGAACTCACGAGCGACCGTTTCGAGTTCTTCCTGCCGTCCCAAGTCGTTAAGTGCCCAAATCGCGCCGTAGAGCGCGTGCGGCGCGACGGGGTCTTGCGGGTAGTCGTCAATCGTTTTCTGATACCACTGCAAGGCGAGTTCAAGCGTTGCCATGCCGGCTTCCGTCTCTCCAGCATTCCGTTGATTGGTACCGAGTTTGTAGTACGCCTCACCGATTTGGAAGGAGCAGTACGGGATGAAATCGCCCTCGTCGGGGTGTTCGTTGATCACGCGTTCGTAAGCGACAGTCGCTTCGCTCCAGTTCCCTAAACGGAAATGGCTATCAGCAATACCGATTTTCGCATCAGCGATGAATTCGCTCTCTGGATATTGTTCGAGGAGCAGGTTGTAGGCGACGATCGCGTTTTCATAGTCGCCCTGATCGTAGTAAGTCAGCCCGATGGCAGATTGAATCTCCGCTTGGAGCCCACGATCGGCAGTGTTTTGGAGTGCTAATTCGTAATTAACGCGTGCGTTGTCATAGTCTTTTTGACGCGCGTAAATCGCACCTTGGTCAAAATACGCTGCTGTGACGTATTGGCTCTCGGGAAACTGCGTAATGAAGTTGGTGTACCGACCAATCGCCTCATCATCCCTACCGAGTTGGTTCAAACTGAAAGCTGCTTTATACATCGCTTCGGCTTGTAGCTCGGGATAATTCTTGTACTCTTCTGTTGCGATCTTGTCGAACTCCTGATAGGACTGCTCGTAGTTGGACTCGTTGAGGAACGACTGCGCAATGAAGTACTGCGCATCGTCCTTAAAATCGGAATTCGGAAAACCGTCAAGTATGGATTTGAATGCCTGTCGCGAGTCTTCGTAGTTCTGCAGTTTATAGTTCAGCTGCCCGATAGCATACCAAGCGTTTTCAACGGAAAGACTGTTCGGGAAGTTCTCAATCAGCTGCATGAACTTCGGTTCAGCGAGTTCAAACTGCTCAGTCCGGAAGAGGATATGTCCCCAGAGGTACGTTAATCCTTCTTGGTGTTTCGGGATCGTTGCTGTAGGGGCGACCTTTTCAATGTACTCAATCGCAGTGTCGTAATGATTCACATCCCCAGACTGTTCAGCCAGGCGCGCGTAACAGACTGCGATCCTAAAGTTGGCCAGGGTTGGGAAATCCTTGTCAATAACTTCCGTTTTCACACCACGTTTCGTTGATTCTTCGAGTGCCTCGGTATACTTGGCGATTGCGCCCTCATAATCCGCTTGCCCGTAAAGGTCCTCAGCGGAATTGTAGAGTTGTTCCACCTTTTTGGAGCTACCCATCATGAAAGGTGAAAGGAGTGCAACCACTAAAGCGAGGCCACCAATAATGCCCAAAATCCTTGGGTTCATTCATTTTCTCCTTGTTTACATCGGCGCACTGAAAGCACACAGATGAAATTAAAAACTAATTAGTTATCGATAAAATAGCTGTCAGCCGTCGGCTGTCAGCCATCAGTAAATGGCTTTTAGTAAGAATGGCTATCAGTTTCTGTCGGTTGTCAGCAAGATATGCTTGGTTTTCTGTGAGTCTCTTGACTGACGGCTGACGGCTGATCGCTAATAACTACAATTCTATTGGGTCGTAAACCGCTGCGACAGATAGCATCTCCAGCGGTACATCTAACAATTTTTCTGAAATTTGTGAAAAACCTTTGGATTCACTGCGTTTGCGTTCATATTGTTGGCGCGCGCGCTGTCCGGTATTGATACCTCGCAATAACAGCAGGGCATACCGATCCTCCGTTAGCACATCTCGGCTCGTCAGACGTGCCCAGATTGCACCTTGTGCAGGAAATTCAGCATACGCGAGCAATTCCGAATCGATGCCCAAGGCAACGCTCGGAACCGCATCCGAACTCTCCTTACGGAGTTTAGCAAAGATATATCCATCTACCATCGGTTCATCGGTGAATTTCCAGACATCGGAACCAGAATCTACAGCCGGTGGCTCCGTTGGCCGTTCACTATTTATATTTCGGCGGATACCGATGCGCTGTACCGCGGTCTTGTCCTGCTGAACGGCAAGCGTTACGCTGGACTGTAAAGCGGCGGATGGTAGGCGGACATGCTCTCCGTTATCGTACAGCGGAACTTGTGTTAAAAGGAATGGTGCTGCAATCAACAGCGTCATCGCTAAGGCAAGAACGTAGTACGGTAAAGCGTGTCGTCTGATGGAGATAAACCTGCTGGGGCGAAAATGATCCGTGTATCGGTGTATCTGTGTCCGCAGCTGCCATCCGAGACGCGTCGCAGCGCCAGCGAACCGTTGATGAAGCGCAGTCGGTGCACTCTGTTCAATACGGTGCTGAAGTTTCGCTGTAAACTGGGCATAATAGGCATCGGACGCATCCGGTTCAACGTAGAAGTTTTTCAAGAGATGCTGCGTCTTTTTCAGCTCAACGACTTCTCGTTGACACGACTGACAGGAACGGATGTGCAACGCGACAGCAGCTGTCTGCCGTTCAGATAGCGTCCCGTCTATATAGTCAGAGATACGGTGTTCTATTTTGTGACACTTCGGTCTCATTGATATTCTCCACGACATTGCGTGCATCCAATTAATTTACGGCTTACACAAATTTACTACATTTACTGGCAACCACCTCCAGTAACGGGTGGGAACGCTGGTTCCAAACTTCGTCAGTGATACCTCTTTTGCGTAAGTCCTGTAATTGTTGGTGGTGTTTGAAACACCTACAGCGGGGTCCAACTGAAACCGTAGTGCTAAATCGCACTGGCTTCCATATATGGTTTGAGTAAAGTTCGGAGTTTCTTGCGTGCATAGTGCAACCGAGAACGGACTGTCCCCTCAGAGCAGTTAAGGATTGAAGCGATCTCCGCGTGCGTTAACCCTTCAAATTCATGGAGAATTACCACCGTCCGATGCTTAAGCGGCAGACTGTTGACTGCCTCTGTGACGTATTGCCGGAGTTCCGCTTTCTCCGCTTGTGTGTGCGGGTCATTGGCAAGCTGCGCACGATAGCGGGTGGACACCTCGTATGCCGCTTCTGGGGTTGTTTCAATTGTGGATTCGCGATGCCGTTCTCTACGCTTGACGAAGTTGAGTGCCTCGTTCACGGTTATCCGGTAGAGCCACGTCTCGAAAGCAGCATCCCTCCGGAACGTGTGAATGGAGCGGTAAACCTTAATAAAGGTTTCCTGCATCACATCGTCAGCATCAGCGTGGTTCTTGGTAATCTGCACGGCGAGGCGGTACACCATCCGTTTATATCTCTCCACCAGTGGTGCTAATGCTGTCTCGTCGCCTTCACACAGATCGGCAATGAGCAAAGCTTCCGTTCTATCCACCGAACTTTCTCCTCAAGATTTCTAACTGATTCATGAGTTAGACAACACTTTTTCAAAAACCGTTCAAAAAATTTTGGTTTTCAGGTTTCAGTATATTTGATAAGATTTTTGACTGCATTATAACATTAATGCAGGAATTGTGTAAATAAAAAATAATTATTAATTGTCAGTTTTCAGTGCTCAGTTAAGAAGCCTCTTCCTGAAACCTAACAATTATAAAAAATTGTTGTTTGATTTACCAACGACCTCTTTACTGACAACTGACGACTGAGAGATTTTTTCGCAGAAAAAATCGTACTGATAACTACCAAAAAAAGGGCAGC
>CAZQIP010000379.1:0-13111 GCA_964593655.1 uncultured bacterium
GTGGCGGAAATGGGTCTTGCCCGCATGACACCGCCCTTGGGCTTTCGGTTGAAAGTCCCTGTTGCCTCGTCTTAGACACGAGGAATGTTTCTACAAGGAACAAAAGAACCCCAACGCCTTTAGGCTTGGGAGTATGTCAGAAGGAGTTGCGATTATGAAAATTACAGGCTTTGAATATCGTACTGTCTCCATCCCGTTTCTTCCAGCGATACAAGAACATTCGGGCATGGAGTATCCGACGACCTTGGTCTGGGTCCACACAGATGAAGGTCTAACAGGGTTGGGTGAAAGTAATTCTCTGCACAGCGATATTACGGATCAAGCTGACAGTATCGCTGAAAGGTACGTTGGCAAAAATCTGTGGGATATTGATCTCTCGTCGGAGTCATTCACCTTCCAGTCAGCCTTTTACGACTTAGCTGGACAGGCATTGGGTGTGCCAGCACATAAACTCATCGGTGAAAAACATCGGGATAGCGTTGAACTTGCTTACTGGTCGCCACCGATGCCGCCGGAAGCGACAGCGGCGGAGGCAGAACGTGCTGCAGACCTTGGGTTTCGGGTACACAAACTCAAAGCGCGTCAGGCGACCATCGTCGAAACGGCGCGCTTAACGAAAGAGGCGTGCGGCCCGGATTTCCAGATTCGCGTCGATCCGAATACAGAATTCGGAGACTTGGAGACCGGACTCCGGCTCGCAGAAGAATTGCTCCCGTATAATATCGAAGTCTACGAAGACCCGATTCGATTTGAGGATTTATCTTGGTATCGTCAGATGCGGGAAAAAGTGGAGGTGCCCGTTGCAAGACATATCGGGGGCGGGCAAGAGATTTTAAAGAACATCCGTGCGGATGCAGTGGATGCGATCAATACGGCGGGGAACGTCGCTGGACTGCGGAAGAGTGCTGCCGTTGCTGAAGCCGCGGATTTGCCGATCTGGGTCCAGATTTTTGCCTTCGGTTCATGTGTTGCCTCGACCTTCGCCGCACACATGGCGTGTACGATACCGAACTGCACGATGCCGATTGACGAACTCCCGCACATCCGTATTGATGACCTATCCGGCGGTAGTATGGACTTGTCTAACGGTGCTATCAACCTGACAGACGCACCGGGATTGGGTATCAGTCTTGATATGGATGCAGTTGAGCGGTATCGCATCCGTTAGGCACAATATTTCATAATTTTCATTGTATACTTTTGCAAGATGTGGTACAATTGAATTGTTCAGTTTTGGGTGGCACTACCATGATCAGCACACGCTGTATTCTGCCACCCTCCCACCGTGGTAGGGGGATAAAACAAACTGGAATGGAACACCTATGAAAACGATACTCACACTCTCGATACTCTTTTCGGCTTCCATCGCGCTGCCGGTATTTGGTGAGTTAACCAAGGCGGACCTCAACGAGATACGCTTGATTGTCAATGCAGAAGTCAAAAGCGAGATCACGGCATCCGAAAAACGTATGAAAGAGTACATTTCTCAAGAAATAAAAACCGTCAACACCAAAATAGATGGGCAGGAGAAGCAATTAAGCCGGAACTTCTGGTTGATCATTGCTTTAATCGCACTTATCGCGCTACCACAAGCCTTTATCGCATGGCGCAGCAGAAAAGATAGCACACTCGAAACACAGATTGAAACCCTCAAGCAACAGCAGATTGTCCGACCCTGAAAGGTACAAAACTAAAGGAAATGAATTGTCCTTCCAACCGGGCGTAGGTAATATCACCACCCCAGGCCTGATCCTATCAACAGATGTCCATCGGAGACTCCTTATAGTTTACAACGCTGGCAACCCGCCCACAACCTCCACCGTCTTTAGGCTGACGGTGATGACGCGGGCGATGAGGTCAACAATATATTGCGGCTGATCGGTACGGTTCGGGTCATTCACAATCCCGCTCCGTTTGTCTGTCTTGACGCGATACTGATTCACGATCCACTCCAACGCTGACCGGTTGCCCAACCGATAGTCGGACGCTGCCGGAGGGATGCCGTCGAGTGTGAGGAAGTCGTTGTATTTCAGCTGCGTTTTGTCTCTGGAGAGTTTCATCTTCTCAACGCGCCAGTCTATCGGCATTCCCAGCGTTTCGATATGTTTCAGTTGATCGTATTTCGGAACCGATTCGTAGTTGATGTGGAGGTCTGCTAATTCCCTGCCTGCGTTGGCAAAACCCCAGAAATCTTCGGCAAACGGGATATGCGGGAGGTCGCGCTTGAGGTTCGCCTGATACTTTTCGCGATAGTCCGGGTGGTGCAAGAGAGCGTAGTTATAGTAGAAGATGTCCCATTTAGTGATGGTGTCATCGCCGTAGTGGGTTCGGAATTCCGCTAACGCCCAATCGGTCATGTTCTCTTGGCGGTTTGTGCCATCTTCATCGTAGGTGTAGAATGGAAAGGATTGTTGTGGGTCACCATAGAGGTTCACATCAGGAATACATGGGCTCATTAAAACAGCAAACTCTTTCCGACCATAACAACTAACACAAATCACTCGATTCTCTTTTTCTGTTTCTGGTGTAGGGAGGACAGATGGAAATACATAGACCCGCTCAGTCATCACTCGGTCAAAATAGAGGTTTGACTTCGTAAATGGGCGGTAGAGAGCTGTCCTCACTTTTTCTTCCGAGAAATCAACCGTCTTGCCACTTTTCAATTTCAGTTTTAAGCCCGAACTCCAACCGATTTTCTCATCATCAGCAATCACGAAACCATCAACGTCGGTATCCCGATTTTTCCGCCGCTCCCATTTGAAGACTTGCTCATTGTAAATCTCAATCATACCACTTATATTTTCAGTGAGTGCGCCTCGATCAAAGTTATAAACCCAAGCATCACGATTAGTTTTCACGCCACTGCTGTAGGTTTTGAAAATCACATTTACCGCCTCACCCTTTGCTGCCTTTCCTTCCTTAGTTCCCATCGGGATGAAGGTGTCAAATTCTGCGTGGAGTCCTTCAGTGAGCCATGTTTGCCGCGAGTCGGGTTGAATGGATTGCCACGCAATTTCGCCTGCATGTTGACTCTCATTTAGGAAGTCGAATTTCTGTTTTCTATTCCACAATTCATCGGTGCGATAATAGAAGATATGGGGTGATGCTGATGGATTCTCCTTTTTCTTCACAAATAGATTGATACTCACGCCGACGCGAATCCCAAACACATTCGCATCAGAGACTTTTAATCCCTTTCTTGCATTCCCGCCCAAATCCAGAATGTAGATTGCATCGAAATCTTGTGCAAGGTGTTTCCGCATCCCGTCAAATGCTGTCCCGTCCAGAAAGCTATTATTTGTTACAAACGCGACAACGCCTTCTTTGCCAATCCGTTTCGATGCCCATAGAATCGCTTTCACATACGGGTCCGAGAGTGCATTTTTATTCGTCGCTTTTGAGTCTTGCGAATAGGTTTCTCGCAGTAGTGTGTCCATCGCCTTATACTTCCGATTTTTGTTGTTATCGTTTTCGTTGACTTGTCCAACGTTGTAAGGCGGATTTCCGATGACGACGAACATATCTGCTGCCTTCTGTCGCTCAACGCGCGCCGTGTTCTCCTGGGTGAAAAGCCTTGCCTGCTGTTCTTCAAGCAGCTCGAAGGTATCCGCAAGTGCAATCCCTGCAAACGGTCGATACGTCTGCGTCCGCTGAAAGAATTCGTGTTCAATGTTCAGGCTCGCGATGTAGTAAGGCAGCAGTAGGATTTCGTTGCAATGGAGTTCGTTCTGGTATTTCTCTGCCAACGTCGTCGCTCGGATGTCCTGCATGAGACGGACGATGAAGTTCCCTGTCCCGACAAATGGATCGATGATATGCACGCCGGTATCCGACAGCGACCGGTCAAACTCGGTTTCGAGGATTTGTTCGACGCTTTTCACCATGAAATCAACAATCGGTTGCGGTGTGTAAACGATGCCGTGTGTATCTGCCATCTCCACGGAGAACCCTTGAAAAAACTGCTCATAGACAGTGTTGAGAAAATGCTGTTTTTGGGAGAAGTCTTTACAGAGCGTTGCGGCGTTCTCAATGGCGATATAGAAGGGATTCAACGGTTTGAGAAACTCGTCGCGACTGAATGCGTTCTGGATAAGCACCTCAATGACATTCTCAATCTCGCGTGCGATAATATTCCGGCGCGTGAAGTCGGGGTTATCGAAGACGGTGCGGAAGATGCGTTCAGTGAGGAGGTGTTGGATGAGCATCTCCTCAACGGCAGCAGTGGAGAGATTCGGGTTGATTGCGGCGCGGCACTGTTGGTAGAAGTCCGTGAAAGCGGTCACAAATTGCGGGTTCGTCTGGTGCTGTTCATCTATCAACTCTGCGAGTCTCTTGCCGAGTGCGGGGACCATCTCCTTAAATTCTGCGACAGCGGCGTGCCAATTTTCGAGTGCAGCCGGAGGCACAGCGAAGAGGTGCTGGAGTGCTACAATTAACCGCGTCGGGTCGGTGATGTCTACGTCAAAGACCTGCTCTCCATTCTGATAGAGGATACCGCGCTGCGGGGTTTGGAAGAGGATGTTGTCGAACGGATAGCCTGCATCCCGTTTTGCCTGTACGGCTCTGTAGAGGTCATCGTCTATATCCTTCGCTTCCCAGTAAGCGAACGGGATTCGGTATGCGTCGAGGATCACGCCGTCGAGAACAATGCGATTGCCTGCTGGCGTACGCATCGGGTATTGCGGAACGAGCGTGGCATCCACCTGTTTGGCACAGGCATCGAGTAAAAAGGCGAAAGGGTTACTAACGGCACCTTCGTGTGTGATGTCGTGGTGTGCGTATTGTTGTAGCGTGGCGTAGTAGTCGCGAATCGCTTTGTGATTAGGCTTTAGGTTGAGCTGCGGCATGCAAGCATAATAGCAGCTTTTAGGCAAACGGTCAAGAAAAATGAAAAATTAGGCGAGGTTATAGAAACCACTGTTCAGACGGGCGCGCCTACTGGGCGGCAATCAATGGAACCTCTTGTAAAATGGAGATGAGATAGCTCCGAATCGTGCAACCATCAACTGTGTCGGTTTCAACGCGGGGATCCGCCTTCTGACGATAGTCGAATACGATATAATAGCCCTCCCGCTCGCCTTCTAAGGTCAAATACGCGGCGAGTTGCCGCTTCCCTGCTTCATAAACCCGCTCGTTCCGCCACACTTTCGTTTCAATAATGTATTTCCGACCTTGATGCCCAATGATGATATCCGTTCTACCTCGTCCGGTCGGTACCTCCAAGTGCATCGTCGCACCGACCATGCGGACGAACTCATCAAGATAAGCAAAAAGCAGATATTGCCCGACGAACTCCTGTGGCGTGTCTGGAACTTGGAGGACTCTGAACCCGGCGCGGGCGATGAAATTCTTGAAGTTCTCAATGAGTGTATGCATCTGAAGATGCCCAGTTTCTGTAGTATACCCTGTAAAGTCGATGGGACCGTCTTCAGGGAGATACTCGTTTTCCAACCCGTTGATGAGCGGTTTAAAGGCTTGAATGATACAGTGGAGATAGATCGGGTTGAGAATTTGACACATGCCATCTTCGCCCTCTTTAATGATGCCATAGGTAGCGAGCTCGCTGATCACTGCGTTATGTAGCGTGAAAGTGATATTGCTCTGATAAAAAGCGAGCCGCATCAGTGTTCTCTCAAAACGTGGATCTCGCTGGACGTTTGTAATGAGATGTTCGATGTTCGTGTTCCGCTCTGTGAGGAGCCGTGCCTGTGCCGTTAAGAAGTGTTGCATCAGGATTGTCTCGGTTTTGGGGATGTCAAGTTCCTCAGTGAGAATCTGAGCGAACCTGTTGACGAGGAACGGCTGGCCGGCGGTCTGTTGATAGAGTTTCTCAACGACATCGGGTGCGAAGGGTTGACCGACCTCTTCGGTATATTGCGTAAGGAGTTCTTGAACCTGGTCAAACGTGAAGTTTGGGAGCGTGAATTCGTCTTGGATGTTGAACGGTGAGACGGAGCGATCATAATTGAGCTGGGCGATGCTCTTGACCCCGACAATCCCGACGCTGTAGGGACAACGCACCTCGCGCCCGGAGAGGTAGATACGGCGCAGTGAACGGAGAAACCCTTTGGCAGCAGCTTCTGGAACGCCATCAAATTCATCAATAATTAAGACAATTCTCGGTGGTGAGGGTTCAGTTTTTTCGGCTGTCAGTAGTGTCGGAAGTTTCTCAAAGAATTGCCGCATCGCTATATTGTCGGTGATATTCAGGTTTTCCAAGAGGTCTGTAAGCTGTGCGGATAGTAGATTCCTGCGCGCCTGAAGTGTTCTGCTAATAGCAATGCGTAGATCGTTGGTAAAACTCGCGTAAAAACCGTCAGGTGTTAAGTCTTCGTACTCCTCAAAATTGACGTGTATGGGGAAGTAGCCTGTTCCTTCGGCTTCAAGGGCGGTGATCGCGTCTTGGAAGAAGGTCGTTTTACCGGTCTGGCGAGGTGCGAACAGCACGATGTAGCGTCCGAGTTTGATGCGTTTGATGAAGTCGTCAAGTTTCTCGGTGCGTGCAACGACGTAGTTGTCTATGATGTTCACGGGACCGTGGGTGCCGAAGTGTCTCATCTTTCTATTTCCGTTTCTTCTTTTTCTGAAAAGTATAGCAGGTTTACGGTGGAGAGTCAAGGGTATTGTCTGAACCCATAACGAATTGGTTTGCAGTGAAGGCAGAAGATGTGCTAAAATTGCCCTTATTGTAGAGCGACACCCTGGTTGAAATACTCACTGGACTGTTGGTAGAAATTGATAGCCATCTCGCGGACCGCTGATAGCTGGCGGCTCCTGTAATTGTAGCGTTGCTTATGGAGGAGTAAATGATGAATTACATAGAATTGCCACTCCCAGAACGTCAGAGAGAAGAGATTCATAGGATATTGTCTAACGTTGCCGGGCGTGCCGGTGACGTGAATAACGACGCTATAGTGCGAAGCCTCCAAGAACTCGCTACGGACGATACGGATACGCAATCCTGCTTTTCAGAAATCGTCATCCCTGTGTTAGAAGCCGCCCTCAATTCACCGAACCCTGAATCCGCCTTAAACCGTTTTTCTCGCTTCGCGCAAGTCGCGTTTAATCGTAGATGGCTCTATCAGCTGCTGCGAGATGCGCCGTTTCTGATACATACTATTATCTGGGGGTTTGGTGCGTCCACGTATTTGTCCGAAACCCTCATCCGTAAACCTGAATATTTCTATGACATCATCGACACAAATGTAATGGGGGCACCGAAGACTTCTGAGAGAATGTACCAAGAACTTGGGCGATCGCTCTCGCAATTCGATTCAGTGGAGCAGAAACTCGGTATCCTCCGACGCTACAAACGCCGGGAAACTCTTCGTATCGGTCTGCGCGACCTGCTCAAAGCGGCAGATGTTGAGACAACAACGTTGGAATTGAGCAATCTGGCGGAAGCGGCATTGCAACATTGCTATGAGATCGGGCGCGACCAGATCATGCGCCCGAAGTTCGGCACACCGCTCAACGAAGACGGCGATGCCCCGTGCCGTTTCGCTATCGTGGGGATGGGGAAATTAGGCGGTTATGAACTGAATTTTAGCTCCGACATTGATCTCATTTTCGTCTATTCGGATGACGCACGCACGGATACTGGCACCGACAATAGCGATTACTTCGCACGTCTCTGCGAATTCATCATCAAAGCGATGAGTGAGATTACACCAGAGGGTTACGTCTTTCGGGTCGATATCCGCTTACGTCCTGAAAGTAGTGCAGGCGTTATTATCCGTTCCATGGAGAGTTATGAAAGTTACTATGAAGGTTGGGGGGACCTGTGGGAACGTCAGGCGTTAATCAAGGCACGCTCTGTCGCGGGCGATATGGCATTTGGTGACGAGTTCATCCGAATGATTCAGCCGTTTGTGTACCAACGCTATTTAGACGGTGTCACCCTTGGCGAGATTAAGGCGGACATCCGGCGCACTAAAGTACGGATAGAGGAACGCCTCGTTGGCGAAGGTGCCAATCTCGAAAAACATGTCAAACTCGGTCCGGGGGGTATCCGTGATATTGAATTCACCGTACAGTGTCTGCAGATGATTCACGGAGCTAAGCGGAAATCGTTGTGTTCACACAACACACTCGAAACGATTACGGCACTCAAGGAGAACGAGCTGCTTACTGCGGAGGATGCGGATGCGCTCACCGCTGCTTATCGGTTTTTACGCACCGTTGAGAACGCTATTCAAATTGAGGGAGACCAGCAGCGTTACTCGATTCCTGAGAAAGAGACCGAAGAACTGGAACTCGCGCGACGCGTCGGTTACCAAGACACAGCAGACACCGATGCGCTTGAAGCATTTCGGAAAGCCTACCGCGCCCATACCGAACAGGTCCGCGCCACTTTTCAGAAGATTACCACAACTTCAATTGAATCTGAAGCCGGTATCGATATCGCTGTTCTGCTTTCAGAAGAGGATCCACACCAATTGGAGAGTTTCTTAAGCACATTTCGTTTTGAAAATGTGAGAGATGCGCAACGTCTATTGAGACAGCTCGCGAACGGTGGCGACGGTATCCAATTCTCACCGAGTGTACGGCGTACCTTCTTTAAACTCGCGCCAACGCTCCTAAACGTCTTACGCGATTCTCCGAACCCAGACATGGCACTCCGCTATCTTTCAGCATTTACAGATAAAGTCGGTGCACGCAGCAGTTACTACACGATGTTCGCTGAGAAACCGTCAACACTTGAGGCACTTACGCGTGTCTGTGGTACAAGTCTGTACCTCTCGGATATGCTTATCGCGAGTCCTGAACTCTTTGATCTGTTGACGGTGCCGACGTCGATAGAGCGTTCCAAGACGCTTTCCGAGAAACAGGTGGAGGCGTTACAAATTGTTTCGGAGGCACCAGAAGGACGGATGTTATCCATGTTGCGGTGGTATAAGAACGACGAGATTTGGCGTATCGCGCTACGGAACATCCTCGGCAATGCGACACTTCCGACAACGACCGAAGAACTCTCCGATTTAGCAGAGGCTGTCTTGCAAGCGGTCCATCCAGCAATTGAAGCCGAGCTGCGCGAGGTACACGGCACGCCCCTGAACCCGGACGGTACACCGGCGACCTTCGCTATCGTTGCGATGGGTAAGTTCGGCGGCCGTGAACTGAACTTTAGCTCAGATTTAGATGTGATGTACGTCTATTCGGAAGATGGCGAAACGACAGAAGGCATGCCGAATGTAGAGTTTTTTGCGGCTGTCGGTTTGGAGTTGGTAAATCGCCTTGCTGGTAGTCAGGGCATGGGTATCTACGAAGTCGATCTACGGCTCCGTCCGTACGGAGCGGGTGGTGCAATCGCGCTGTCGCTGTCGGGGTACCAGAATTATTACGATAACACCGGAGAGGTCTGGGAACGTCAGGCGTTAACGCGTGCACGTGTTGTCGCTGGAGACATACAAGGGGTTGGAAACCGATTTTTGGAGATTGGGCACGCCTTCTGTTATGGGGGTTCACTGACCTCCGAAGGCATCGCGCAGATTGTCCATACACGGAAACGGAAGGAGGCGCAAGCCACGCGCAGACCTACCAATCGACGCAGGGCACGCAGTAAAACACAGACACCGATTGCGAATGTCAAATCTGGATACGGCGGACTTGTCGATATCGAATTCGCTGTGCAAACGCTTCAACTCGTACACGGTGAAGAATCACCCTCTGTTCGTGTCCAAAACACGCCCCTCGCGATTGAGCGGCTGCACGATATCGGCGTGCTGACAGCAGAACAGTGTGCCGGATTGTCGGAGGCGTATCTGTTCCTTCGCCGCGTCGAGAATGCGTTGCGGATTGTTCACGACCGCGCGTTGGATGCGCTCCCTAAAAATCGAACAGAGCTGGCGCAGCTGGCGCGACGCCTCGGCTACGAGGAAACTGAAGGGGCATCTACCGTAGATGCATTTTTGCAGGATTATGGGAAGTGGACGGAGACGACGCGTTCGCTTTTTAATGAGATTCTGGTTGATTGAAACTATAAACACACCCCTCATTATTTAACCGAAAATTCTGTCTCCGAAAAACCAACCGATTCCAGCGCCTAAGAGAATCAGGAAAAACAGCAGCACTTTAAACGTTCGACCGCTCAGGAATCTCGATATCTTTGACTGTTCAAATATTTCCAGTTCTTCCTTATATTCTCTCTTATATTTCTTTACAGCGGGTCTATACCAAAATATCCAAGCGAAAAGTGCTGCGAGCAGAAGTATTGATACAACGAATAAAAGGAGTTTTTCTGTCCCAGGTGAAATAGGTGAAATTTGCAGATTAGGGATCAGCCTATAAAACAGGATTCCTATCACCGCGAAGAATAAGATGAGTAGAAACACCGTTGCCCACATAAAATTTCTCAACACCTGTTTTTTCTCTGTGGTGCGTTCGTTTTCCATATTGACATGCTCCCTGCTGGAAGGTTTTCGGGGAAATAATGATGGGATAGAAGTCCCTTCTAACGCTCTTGTCCTATACTTACCTAAGCCCAAGTATCACAAAGTGTAACATAAGCCCGAAAAGATGTCAAGAAAAGCGCGAAATTTTGCTTGAGATATTGCGATAAACCTGCTAAAATAGATGGTAATTCTTTTTTGTGTAGGGAGAAGATTTATGGTTTTTGGACAAGGAACACATCAATATACTGTGCAAGAAGATTGGTGGACGCTCCCAGAAGGTTGGGAATTTGGTTGGGTTCCCGCCGTTGCGGTTGACTCACAGGATAGGGTTTATGTTTATAGCCGGAGTGAGCACCCGATGGTCGTTTTCGATCGGGACGGTAACTTTATTGACTCTTGGGGTGATGACATCCTCAAGGATGCCCACGGAATTTTCATCGATGCCGATGATAACATCTATTGTACGGAACGTGAAACGCACGTCATGCGTAAATTTAACACGGCGGGTGAACTGCTGATGACGCTCGGTACCCCCGATGAACCTGGGGCAGAGGGCGAACCCTTCAATCTACCAACAGATTTGGCACTCGGACCCGATGGCGAGATATTTATTAGCGACGGATACGGGAATGCTCGTATCCATAAATATTCACCTGACGGCGAACTGATTAAATCGTGGGGACAACCCGGTACAGGGCCCAGCGAGTTCGACCTACCGCATTGTGTTAGAGTCGATCCACGCAACAGACTCATGGTTGCTGATCGGGAGAACAATCGGATCCAGTTCTTTACTCTTGATGGGGAATACATTGAGGAGTGGGGAGACCTATTGCATCCAGACACGATCTATATCGGTGACGACGATCTCGTCTATATTGCTGAGTTAGACCAGCGTATCACTATCATGACCCTGGACGGTGAAGTTATTTCCCAATGGGGCAGCGAACGCGGTAGTAGCGTCCCTGGGGAGTTCATGGCGTGCCCGCACGGCATCTGGTTAGATTCGCACGGTGATATATACGTCGGCGAAGTTCAAGCGGACGCACGGCTCCAAAAATTTATCCGGCAATGATAGAAGTTAATAGTTGTCAGTACGATTTTTCTGCGAAAAATCTTTCAGTTTTCAGTTAAAGGATTATTTGTAGCGGTTTCCTTTCCTGCTACTGCCACAATACACCTCTTTAACTGAGTACTGAAAGCGCAGCGTACTGACTACTGGTAACTACCGAAAAGGTCAAAGCACCATGGCAGAAAATCTCTCGTTTTTTCAGAAGGTGAATACGGATTTTGACAAAGCCGCGCGGTTTACCGACTATCCGCCTGGGTTGTTAGAACAGATAAAGATTTGTAATAGTTCCTGCCACTTTACGTTTCCGATAAAACGCGACGACGGGACTATCCAAACGATTCACGGTTGGCGCGCGGAGCACAGTCACCACAACCTTCCGACGAAAGGTGGCATCCGTTACAGCACCCTCGTTAATGAGGATGAAATCATCGCGCTTGCGGCGTTAATGACCTACAAGTGTGCGATTGTTGATGTTCCGTTCGGTGGTGCGAAAGGTGGTATCCAGTTGGATAGGAGCCAGTATTCGGAAAGCGAACTGGAACGTATTACCCGCCGTTATACCTACGAGCTCATCCAGAAAAATTACATTGGACCCGGGGTAGACGTGCCAGCACCGGATTTCGGGACCAGCGAAACGGAAATGGCGTGGATTTTCGACACCTATATCACAATGGCACCCGATAAGCTGAATGCAATTGCGTGCGTCACGGGCAAACCGATTGAACAAAACGGGATTCATGGGCGGCGAGGCGCTACCGGACGAGGGGTCGTCTACGGTTTGGAAGAGGTGTGCAGTATTGAAGCGGACATGAAGCCGCTTGGATTGACTCCGGGTCTACACGGCAAAAGCGTCGTTGTCCAAGGGTTTGGCAACGTCGGGTACCATGCGGCGAAGTTTTTAATGGAGACGGATGCCCGCGTTATCGGGCTCATTGAGCGCAATGGTGGTATCTATAATCCGAAAGGACTTGATGTCGAAAAAGTCGCCATGTATCGGGCAGAAACGGGATCGATTCGTGGGTATCCGGGAACCCAACTTATTGAGCACCCGAATGACGGCTTAGAGTTAGCATGCGATATTCTTGTCCCGGCTGCACTTGAGAATCAACTCACGGCGGAGAACGCGCCTCGGATTAAAGCTGCAATTGTCGCTGAAGCCGCGAACGGCCCCACAACCCCAGCCGCCGATGAAATTTTTCAAAAACGCGGGATCATGATTATACCGGATACCTATCTCAATGCCGGTGGTGTCACCGTCTCCTATTTCGAGTGGCTTCGGAATCTCTCACATGTACAACTCGGACGGCTCGGGAAACGGTTTGAAGACAGGACACAGCACGCGATGCTTCACGCTGTAGAAAAAGCGACCGGCTATCAATTCTCGAACGAGGAACGTCAGTCAATACACGGTGCCGATGAGGAAGATTTGGTAAACTCTGGGCTTCAGGATACAATGATAAGAGCCTATCAGGAGTTACGTGAGACGCGTATGCAGCACAAAAGCAAAAACGGTGACGTGAATTGCCGAACAGCGGCATTCATCAATGCCATCCATAGAATCGCGCAATCTTATATGCAGCTGGGGATTTTCCCGTAAAGTAGTTTTCAGTACGGTTTTCTGCGAAAACCTTTCAGTTGTCAGTAAAGT
>CAZQIP010000380.1:0-3462 GCA_964593655.1 uncultured bacterium
ATTCAACACAGTTATCTGCTCAGCATCGGTTCGTCTACAAGGAGCCTGGACGATTCGCGGGATGGCCCGCTAACGGCGGTATCTGGCATTGGGGTGATGAAATCCTTGTCCAATTCCAGATCGGCACCCATGATGATAGCGGCGGTGGACACGCCATTTCTCGTGAGGAGCCGAGTCGTAACATCCTTGCCCGGAGTTTCGATGGCGGTGAAACATGGGCGCATGAAGAGATTGAAGTCTGTCCACCAGAGTCCACATCCATAGATTTCGCGCATCCCGATTTCGCGATGCAGTGCAGCGGAAGCAGGTTCCGTATCTCTTATGACCGTGGCAAAACATGGAGAGGCGATTACGATTTACCGGATGTTGGGAATAAATTGACCTCACGAACCGATTACTTCGTCAACAGCACGGACGATTGTCACTTCTTCCTCTCCGCGAAGGAAAAACGCGTGCAAGCAGGTATTCAAGATCGGGCGTTCTGTGCGAGAACCACAAACGGCGGTAAAAGTATTGAATTCGTCAGTTGGATGACAGACAACATTGAAGTCCGTTCCGTGATGCCTTCAACGGTGCGCATATCTGATACGCATCTGGTGACAGCACTCCGCCGCCGACACGACACAAAACAAGATGACGGTACCCGACTGAGTGAAAACTGGATTGAGATTTGTCATTCAGCGGATAACGGAAAGACATGGTCTTTCCTGAGCAAAGCCGCGGACACCGACGGGGGTGCTGGTAGGAATGGAAATCCACCGAGTATGGTTCGCTTAAAAGATGGTAGACTCTGCGTTACCTACGGTTACAGGGCATCACCTTACGGAATTCGCGCGAAGTTTAGTGAGGATAATGGAAAAAGTTGGGGTGATGAAATTCACCTGCGCGATGATGCCAGAAACTGGGATTTGGGGTATACGCGTACAATCCAACGTACAGATGAAAAACTGGTGACACTCTACTATTACACCACTGCTGAGAATCCCGAACAGCATATTGCCGCTACAATCTGGACGGTAGATGCCAAGTAAGTAGAGTGCCGATCCTAAGCGATAGTAAAAAATAAATTTTAGGCTTTGAGGAAGTGAAGGAAGGCTGGAAAAAATGCCGTGTTCGCTTCCTTGGGCGAATTCGAGGTAAATAGCATTATGAAAATTAGAATAACCGCCATTTTTGTTCAAGATCAGGAAAGTGCGTTAAAATTTTATACTGAAAAATTGGGATTTGTTAAGAAGAGGGATATTCCCTTAGAAAATGGTGACAGATGGCTTACAGTCGTATCAAAAGAAGAACAAGACGGTCCTGAACTTTTGTTAGAACCATTATCTGGTAATCATTTTGGACCCGCCAAAACGTATCAAAAAGCTTTATTTGATGTAGGGCTTCCATATACCCAATTCAGTGTGGAAAACGTTCAGAAAGAATATGAGCGATTAATCAACCTTGGAGTCGAATTCAGTGTAGAACCTACTGAGATAGGAACAACAATTTTTGCTATTTTCGATGATACTTGTGGAAACAACATTCAGATCGTAGAAATTGAGTGAGGGTGGAAAAAAAGGTTTGTGCCTAAGATCCGGTGCGGTTGGAAACCGCACCTACCGGCCTGGGGTATTCAGCACATAATTCTTTTTTTTAATTGACACCTATGGCGCGGTTAGGAAACCACGAAGGAATCCGCAGAAACACTCTATCAAAAATCCTACCGGGGGATGAAAGTGTCTATTCATTTTTAGGTTTACTATAATTAATATTGAAACTTGCTCAAACGAGGAATTATGGAAAACAATTTTGAAGTTAAGGTAAATGCCAAAACGCATCTGGTTGTTGATAGCAACACAGGCAGATGTTTGGGCGGCGTGGGAGCGAACTTTTATCGTCCGTTTGTCTTTCCGTTCTACACGCCGTCAGGACAGACCGTCGTTCAGGAGTTCGCCTTTGATCATCCGTTCCACAACGGTATTTTTGTTGGACAAGGACCGGTTCAAGTCGGCGACAGGGAAGCAGGTTTTTGGGCATCGCCACCCCGCCGTTCTTGGACGGACAAAGTCTTTGAGAGATTGGGACGGATGGATACGCAGAAGGACATTGACATCACACCCCACGCCAGTGGTGTCCAATTCGTTCAGAACGTTGTCTGGCGAGATGAAAACGAAGAACCGTTGATTGACGAAATTCGTACTGTCAATATTCACGCACTCGACGATGCCACCATCTGTGATATGACAAGTGAGAAGATCGCCGCTTACGGTGCTGCAACGTATCCACAGACGAAGTTCGGGAGCATCGGTATTCGCGTTGAACCGAGGCTTCTGCCTGTCATGGGCGGTATTGTGTTGCGGGACAACGGACGCAGCGGCGGCGTTGCGGTCGTCCACGAAGGTGAATCAGAGTTTGTTGCTTACCAAAACGTGTTGGCAGGGCATGGCGCGTTCGGTGTCTTTATGAGCATTCTTAATGAAGGCATTCGGGGACCGTGGTTCATTCGGGATTACGGGATGGCACTCTATAATCCGACTTGGACAGGCGCCGTCTCAACACCTGAAGGTGAAAGTTGGACAGTTTCGCTTCGCGTTATCGCTTACGATGGAGAATTGACACCCGCGCGCGCGGAAAAGTGGTGCCTGCTGTAGATGGAAAAAGAAAATATCCTTGAACTTCGGAATGTTACGAAAACCTTCGGTGATCTTGTCGCCGTTGACAGCGTCGATTTTGCGCTCCAAGCGGGTGAAATTCACGCGATTTTAGGGGAAAATGGCGCAGGAAAGTCCACACTGATGAATCTTATCTATGGGCTTTACCAGCCATCGGCAGGACGTATCTATGTTACAGATCGTGAAGGTTGGCGACGTAGGTTACGGGCAAAGTCTCCGCGGGATGCAATTGTTAGCGGGATCGGCATGGTGCATCAGCACTTTATGTTGGTTGAAAATCTGACTGTCGCTGAGAATATCGCCTTGAGTCTTGGGCAATTGCGTCGGGGCACAGCGGGAAACCCCTCTGAAGACGGTTCTTATAAGAAGGCGTTGGGAAAATTCCGCTTTAAAAAAGAAGACGCGGTTCACATTACCGAAGAACTTTCAGAACAGTTCGGTTTGACTGTTGACCCGAGTGCGTTAGTCCGTACCCTCTCCGTAGGCTTAAAACAACGCGTAGAGATTCTAAAGGCATTGGCAGTTGACGCTCGGATTCTCATTCTTGACGAACCGACGGCTGTTCTGAGTCCGCAGGAGGTAGAAGGGTTCTTCACAATCCTCCGAAAACTCCAAGCCGATGGTCGCGCGATTATCTTCATTAGCCACAAAATGAAAGAGGTTTTAAATATCAGCGATAGGATCACCGTTTTACGGCGCGGCAAAAAAGTCTAACGCGGTGCGACGGGTGAACTAAGCGCAGGGGAACCCGCGCGGGAGATGATCGGCGAAGATATCAATCAAGTGGAACGCTCAGGCGACGCCCCGC
>CAZQIP010000381.1:0-3052 GCA_964593655.1 uncultured bacterium
GTGAAGCCCACAATTATTGAAACACATCAAATCGAAGCGATTCCCATCTTATTCCCCCCTGATAAGGGGGGTTAGGGGGGTTATCTTCGGACAAGTGTTCATTTATTTTTGGATTTTACTATAAATCTTCCAAAGATTGCATTTTATGCACCATTTTCATTTCTATATGCGTCACTATATCATGAAACCCCTATATTTTCTGAGGAGATATGATGAAAGTAAATGATATAGATCTCATTCAACGTACTTTAGATGGTGACCAAGGTGCATTTACCGCGCTTGTGAACAAATATCAAAAATCGGTGCATGCCCTCGTCTGGCGAAAGATTGGCGATTTCCATATCGCCGAAGAAATTACACAGGATGTCTTCCTGAAGGTCTACAAAAGACTCTCCACGCTGAAACGTCCTGAACTTTTCCCGGGATGGCTCTACGTGATCGCCACGCGGGACTGTGTCTCATGGCTGCGCAAAAAGGAACTACCGACGAAATCTTTGGATGCCATGTCCACACTCGAACTCGAAGAAATCTGCTACGCGCAGTATGAGGCAGACCGCGGCGAGGCAACAGCGATCGAACACCGGCACGAACTCGTCAAACGCCTCCTCCAAAAGCTGCCGGAGAGTGAACGCACTGTTGTAACCTTGTATTATCTCGCAGAAATGAAGAGTGAAGAGATTAGCAGGTTTTTGGGCGTATCGTCAAACACAGTGAGGAGTCGCCTCCGCCGCGCCCGCGAACGGTTGGAAAAGGAAGAACACATGATCCATGAGGTGCTCGGCAGTTTCCAAATCCCAGCGAACCTCACCGAGAACATCATCAGCGAAATCGCACGCATCAAACCCGCATCGCCTGCCGTGAGTAAGCCGTGGCTACCGTGGGGACTCTCTTTCGCTTCAACCTTTTTGGTTATCCTGATGATGGGTTTCGGCACACGTGCGTTATCCCGTTTTCAGCAACCTTACAACTTAGATGCAACATCGGAGATGACTGTCGAACTGGTTGACGCACCTGTTGTCTTTGAATTGGAACGTAAATCCGACGCGCTGACCCGATTCGGGAGTACCGATACACCGGGTAAAAACGGGGCATCTGGATTCCAAGCGGAATCACTTCTCGTCGCAGCTGCACATGCCGAAGAGACTGACCTGCCAGCAGCAAAACCTGAATGGATTCAGACGAAAGGACCGGGCGGCGTTTCAAGGGCTGGGCTCTTTCTCACATCCGACCGAACCCTCTACGGAATTGCCAAAACAGGACTCTATCGACTCACGGAAGAAGCAGATGCGTGGACACTCGTCAGTGCCAGCGGTTCAAATCGAGAGTTCAATACCGTTATGGCAGAACGCGATGGCACTCTCTATCTCCTTACACCCAATGAACTCTTAGCCTCAGTCGATGAGGGTAAGACATGGAATAGTCTTGGCGCGCGCCCCGAAGGACGCGCGATTGCATTGGTTATCACAGATACCGCGATGTACCTTGTCCTCCAAACAGAGGTGTTTCGTTCGGAGGATGTCGGGAACCAGTGGCAACCCATCGGAAAGGATCTACGAGCCGATAACGTGCCGGGGGTAGGCGATCTTAATTTCCGAATTTGGGACGCGCTCGCTATTGATAACACACTATTTGTCGGAACCAGGCACGGGCTTTTCCGATTTACCGACGGCTGGAAAAAATTACCGGTACCGACTTCGCACGGCATCAAATCGTTGGCAACCGCTGAAGATAGACTCTACGTCGGAACAATCGCAAGCCCTCCGGATGGTCCGCATGCCGCCGTTTTCTACTCGACCGACCTCGGCGATCTCTGGATTGATATTACGCCGAATACCCACGAACATCCAGTCAAGATAATAACCACTGTTGAGGTCGTTCCCGTCGGTGATACACTCATGTTAAAAGGTAGCAGTGGTGTCCTACTTTCTAATGACGGCGGCGAAACATGGACGGATCCTAACCCCGGAGCACATACGTTTGGCGCGTTTCCAGTTGTCGCGTTGGACGAGAACAATTTTTATGGAATTGATTCTAATGGAATAAGACGCTCAACTGATGGCGGCACAACCTGGGCCCCCTTCATGGCAGGGATGGTGAATTCACATGTAACAAGTCTGGTTACAGTCAGAAATGTTCTCTACGCACTAACACCTAAGGAAACGCTCAAATCCGCAGATGGCGGTGAGAAATGGGAATCTGTCGGCTTGAATACTGATGAAAATGCTGCCCTTGAAGCAGAGACAGCGAAAGTCGCAACGACTAACGGTGTGCTCTATGCAAGCAACAGTGAACTCGATGGGGTCACGCTCTTTCGTCTCTCTGATGCTGGTGACGTGTTTTTACCGGTTGAAGGTGTACCAGATTTTGAAGAAGATACTTTACACAAGGTATGGTGGAACAAACGCATGGAGGCGAGAAAGAACGGTGAAGATGTTAATAAAGTACAGGAGCAGTGGAAGGCTAACGAACACCTTATCATTGAAGAATGGACGACGAATGGAACGTTTACGATTGCTGACGATACTGTCTTCATGGAATACAGACATAAGCTCTACAGATGGCGGCGCGGCGAAACGGCGTGGCACGACACAGGTTTAGAAGACATCAAAGGCATCTCACCTATTGAAGGGAAAGGGCTCACGCTTGCCGCTTCGGGGAACACCGTCTATGCCGGAAAACGAGAGGGAGCTCTATTCTTGTCCCAAGACAGCGGAGACACTTGGCGCGATGCCACCGAAAACCTTGTTTTTCCGTTTGGATATTTCAAAGAAATACGCTTCGCAGGTTCAACCGTCTACGTCTCAACAGATATGGGAGTCATGCGTTCAAACGATGGTGAAACATGGCACGTACTTACCGATGCTGATGGGAACAGACTTATCATGGACCGGATCGCAGGCGATGGCACAACGGCTTACGGCGTGTGTGATAGGGGTGTTTATCGGGTAAATGTCCAAACAGGTACATGGGAACAACTTGCCACAGAACTGCCACACACAGCAACCTCTTTTGCTATTGATGGCGATACGTTCTACATCGGCACAAAACAAAA
>CAZQIP010000382.1:0-12440 GCA_964593655.1 uncultured bacterium
GTTTCAAGAAAGACTGGACAACCCTTTTCAAAGTCCTTGACCAAGGGTGCAATATGGCGTGGGCGATCGATGTCAACCGGAGTGCGAAAGCCGGATTCCCGCTTGCTGAGGACATCGTTCACTACTACGTCCGTCAGAAATCGGCGGCAGGCTGCAATGCTATTGCTGTTGAAATTGAGTTTGCACTCTCTGATGGGAAATGGCACCACATCGTTTTCGGAATTGTAGACCCGGGTAAGTCCGAAGTCAGCATCTATATGGACGGTGAGCCACAAGAGATTATCGTCGGCGATGCCAAGAAACTTGACACCTTTATTCCATTTGTGGAACCCGTCTATATCGGTGCCGCAAACAACCGCGGCAACGTCGAGCGGCATTTCCCCGGCATCATTGATGAAGTCCGCATTTACGACCGACCCCTCACGGCTGACGAGGTGACCCGAAATTTTGAATCCAAAATAGGCTTGTCCATTGAAGCAGCCGAGAAGCTGCCTATTGTCTGGGGCAACCTGAAGACACAATGATAGGACAAAAAATAAGGGTAGGACTTACGCATTCCCTCTTAAAGTTCCCCTGATAACGGGCGGGGAATGCCCATAAGGCATTCATACCGTTGATTCTTTAGGGGGGTAAAAATACGGATGTGTAGGCAGGACTTCACTGCATGACTTTCGCACACCTAAAGGAGCGGTTTCTATGAAAAGCCTAATCTACCGCCTCGCAATCACGCTAATTATTACGATGTCTTTCCAAAACGGGCATACACAACCCATCGTAACAGATGGACTTGTGAGTTATTGGACATTTGACGAAAAGGACATTGCTGGCTTTACAGCTAAAGATGTCTGGGGTGAAAATGATGGTAGAATCGTCGGTAACCCGAAAATCGTTGACGGACAAGTCGGAGATGCACTCGAATTCGACGGTGCTAACGACTACGTTAACTTGACGAACGTCGGCGATTTTGGAGAGAAAATCGGGACATCCACCTTTGAGGTTTGGATGAAAACCAGTTTTAAAAATAACTGGACAACGCTTTTCAAAGTTCTCGACGAAGGTTGTAACATGGCATGGGCAATCGAGCCCAACCGGAGCGCATTAGCCGGATTCCCGTTTGCCGCAGATGTCATTCACTTTTATGTCCGTCAGAAATCGGCGGCAGGCTGCAACGCTATCCCCGTTGAAATTGAATTTCCGATCTCCGATGGGCAATGGCACCATATCGTTTTCGCAATCGTGGACGCTGGTAAAGCCGAAGTCAGCATTTATATGGACGGTGAGCCACAAGAGATTATCGCCGGTGACGTAAAGGAACTCGACAATTTTGTTCCATTTGTACAACCCATCTTTATCGGCGCGGGGAATAATCGCGGTGCTGTCAGCAGGCATTTCCCTGGTGTCATTGATGAAGTTCGCATTTATGATCGACCCCTAACCGCTCGCGAAGTAACCCGAAACTTTAAATCGAAAATCGGTTTGTCTGTTCAGCCATCCGAGAAGTTACCTATCGTTTGGGGTAATCTGAAGGCACAATAATAGGACGGAATTGGATAGATTGCTATATAAACCCAAGTTGCTACCTATATTTTGTACCCTAAACTTTTAGTTTGCGCCCTTATGACACAGACTGGAAGTTTGTGCCGCATAGGTGGCAACTTAGGTTATATAAAATTCAATTCCTCCAAAGGGTGTGTAAAGTTTTTGATGCCCAATAAATAAAAGTGAGGCCCTGTCCCATAGGCTGTTAGCCTGTGGTCTTCCTGTACCATAGACTGTTAGTCTGTAGCAAGTATTTCCCAATCCGAGAAAATCCGTGATTTGCGGCGTACACGCCCATAAGCGACATGCATTCAGACAAAAATCGACAAAATATTGACACACCCTTCTCCAAATTTAGGCTTGAGTAAAACCGTTGAAAAATGGTAGAATCTACCTATCAAAAGTTTTTGGACGTAGATTCTGTGAGTGTCCATTGTGTGGACCTAACTTTACCGCGCGATGCGCGCGTTCAAAGGACCAGTTACCATGAAAAAACTCATCTTTCTCCTTACATTCGTGTTTATGATTATTGGGTTTTCCCACAACGGATATACGGAGGCAGTCGTAACAGATGGACTTGTAAGTTATTGGACGTTTGATTGGCAGGACATTGCTGGTAAAACAGCCAAGGATGTCTGGGGCAAAAACAATGGCACAATTGTAGGAAATCCGAAACGTGTTGCCGGGCGAGTGAACGGTGCTTTGGAATTTGATGGTTCTAACGATTATGTGAACCTCACAAACCTCGGCGATTTTGGGAATCAGCTCGGTACGTTTACATTTGAAGCTTGGATCAAAACCAGCTTGAAAGGAAAACGCTGGACAACGCTCTTCAAAGTCCGAGACGCAGACTGTGCGATGGGTTGGGGCATTGACCTCAATGGATGGAGAGAAAACCCTCGCTTCCCGTTGAAGTTGGAACGGACGTTTCTTTTTGACAACTTTCTTGAGTTTGGACCAAATTTTGATGAGAACATTAATTTTACGAAGGATGTCATTCGCTTCTATCGGACGAATAAAGTGGCGCTTAAACTGGGACCACCTGTATGCCAGCATTCAACCCATGGATTGCAGTTCCCAATTTCAGATGGAGAATGGCATCACCTTGTTTGGGTCAGTGGAGGCCCCTTTGTAGATGAAGACGGACGCGAGTGGGATAGAGAAAGTGCCATCTATATAGACGGTAAACTGAGAGTGAGCGGTAAGAGCAAAGGAGAACCCTTCCTTTTTATGTCGTTCACGGAACCTGTCTATCTTGGCGCGGGGAACAATCGTGGCAAGGCAGAAGCGTTTTTCGACGGCATCATTGATGAAGTCCGTATCTACAACCGACCGCTCACTGAAGATGAAGTGACCCAAAATTTTGAATCCAAAATAGGGTTGGCCGTCGAAGCAGCCGAGAAGCTACCTGTCCTTTGGGGCAACCTGAAAACAGCACAATAAAGTCGTGTTAACCACGGTGCAATAAGGAATATGAATGTTAACATCTCACGAAAAATGGTTCTTTGATCACCACGGATTCATTATCCTCCGCAAAGTCGTGCCGTCCGAGGATGTCGAACGGATGATTGAACTCGGTAACCAGTGGCACGACATGACCGTGGATGAACTGCCACCGCCGCTTACATCCACGTCCCGGACTGGGGACACTTCACCAACGATCGCACACTGGATCAATCATATCCAATACGCGGATCCGGTGTTCCAACGGCTCGTACTCAACCGAGAGATTATGCGCGTGATTATTGCACTGACGCGCGAAACCCCCTGTCTCGTTGACTGTGCTTTAACCAAGAACTACAAAACCTCCGATGACATCCACTTCCATGCCTCCGGTCAAGATTACAGTGTTGACGAATCGGGACCGCGAGCGGGTTTCCTCAACGCTGCCACTTCCTTGGTAGATGTGCCAGAAGGAACAGGGTTTGTCTGCCTGCCCGGAAGCCATAAACGCAACTTTGAGCCACCGGAGGACATCTCAATTTACGACGGCCCCCCAACAGTTATCAACGTTCCGGTCAACGCTGGCGATTGTGTTATCTTTACAGAGGCACTCTACCACGGCGGAAGACGCTGGACAGGAGCCTATCCCCGATACACTATTTTTAACCGTTATATTGATAATGCATCACACAATTCACTTCCCATTGAAAGCCATAAACACCTGATTTCGGATGAAGTCTACGAATTGGAACAGCCCGCAGTTCAGGGGCAGCGAAAGCACGTAGTAGAACGGATTCTAAGCGAATTAAATTATTAGATATACGCTGAGACTCTACGATGCAAACATGCCAATCATATCCTCTTGGTCAGCCAAGACAAGTCGCAATGTACCAGCATGAAAGTCCAGATGGACTTCCGAGTACTGTTGTAGAAACGTTTACACTGACAATCGGGGCGGTTGAAGAAATGGCTGGCGTAATATCCCAGTGGATGGGTCTCCAGGCAACAAAAGCGAACGGTAAAAAATTCGCAGTTTGGTTGCTTGGTGATAGTGCACCGTCCGACGATTTTACCGTAGCTCGTGCAACCATATCCCGCTACATTTTACAGATCGAGGACGACACACCCTTGGAGTTCCTTGATAAGTTCACCGGCAAACCTGTCTTGCCTGCGCTCGGTGCATGGCAATACCTCTTCCCTAAGTCTGCTGACAAAACAACACAAAATGAACTTTTCCCACAAACAACAAAATACCTTGGGCATACCTATCATCTCACGGATATAACCGAGTCAGCCGAATCTGCCGAACCACCGGATACACATCTCCTCTCTCTCCGTCCCGATGCCCTAATCGGACCCCCAAGTAACACCAGACAGAAGGACGAGACACGACGCTACGATATGTCCGACTATGAACTTATCCCCCTCACAGCAGCCGATTACGACGAGATGATTGCGGCTGGCATCAACTGTGTCCGCGTTAACGAGGAACAGGTTGAATGGGTTAAAAATCGAAACGTTTTTTATTGGGGAATTGACGCAACTGCGCTCGGCTATCCTGAGTGCCTATATCGAAGCAACTACCTCGGTCCCGCTATTTTCATGGACGAACCCGCTGTTTGCACGCGCGACCATGTCCTTAGACCCAAACTAAAAGCGGATCCAGCCTTTCGGAAAGCGTTGACACCGCAGCTCGCTTTTGAAGCGTTTCAAAACTACTTCCACACCGTCAAATACGACGGTGCCCCGACCCGATTATGCAAAGGTTTGGAATCTCACCCGGAGATAGACTTGAGGGATATGAGGTTTCTTCAGCAGAATCTGTATACATGGGAGACCATAATCAGTTCAGCGGCATATCAACTATCAGAAGGAGATACGAAAACGCCCGCTGCTGTAGTCTTTGAGCCACCCGGTCGTGTCGGAACAATGCGGACACTCCCCGAAATGAATATGACATACGGCTGTCAGATCCCAATAGACAACCCGAAGAATTTGGCAAGTATCCTCTACGGATTTCTCCGAGGTGCCGCCAGACAAACCGATAAAAATTGGGGCATGAGTATCTACGGACAGGTACATCGCGCCGACGCATTCTGGCTGCAAACACACGCCTACGACTTAGGGGCTCGACATTTCCACTACTGGGACAACTATCAACTTGCGTGTGTACCTTATAGCGAAGTTCTCGCACTCTCACGGAATCTAAGTGCCCACGTCGAAAGCCATCCACATAGGAATCTTGACAAACTACGCGCAGCGGCAGAAGCCGTTATTCTCCTACCACCGGGCTATAACCTTGGACATGTTGAGATGGGCAGAGGCAATCTCTGGGGGGTGGGAGAACTCAATTTAGAACGGCGTAATAGAGAGGGAGTCAAATACCGAACGGTGATGCACAACTTTTTTACCGAAATTGAGAGAGCCATCCGACTCGGAATTGCCTTTGACCTTCTGTGGGATTTAGAAGGACTCAAGTTGTCCGATTATCGCGAAGTTGTCCGTATTCGAGAGGACGGCACGGTAGAGGTAACTGGAAAGGATGAGACAGTTTTACGCGAAGCCGCGAGGGCACCAACCCGTCCAAACGGCATCCCACCGAAACTGACCGTCGATGTATCTCTTCCAGAAGATAAAACACCCGTTGAAGTCCATGTCTGTGCCACCCTAACCGAAGGATCGGCCGGAGTCTATTACACACGCGGCGCAGACGAAAACGGTATCTACAATAATGAGAGGGTACTCTGGGAACTGTTCGGTCCGGAGGAAGAAGATTACCGTTTCCTGAACAGAGAGCAATCCAAAATTCGCATCCATCCAGAAGATTTGGTAACCAGAGTGGAGATTCGTTTTACCCTTGGACACGCCGGAAGTTACCGCCTTCGCGCCGCAACAGTTGATATGGCAGGGCGCACAGCAGTCGAATGGAAAGCCATCACGATCTCTTAGTAATTGAATCTAAACTCGTGTTATCGACCTCTCCCTGTAGGAGCAAGTTGTGCTCCCGACTCGGGCGGTTTCTTATATTTCTTGTAGAAACGAGCTGTGCTCGCGATCTGTAGAAACGAGCTGTGCTCCCGATCTTCCGTTTTCAAATTTTCCTTAAATCTTGCATTTTATGCAACCTTTCCACCGCTCACACCTCTCTTAACATTATGAGAGACAACATGTGTTTGGAGGGACGTATGAAAAATAACGATGCGCAATTGGTGCAACGGACTTTAGCAGGCGACCAGTCCGCTTTTAGCACGCTCGTGCAAAGATACCAAAAGCCTGTCCACGCCCTCGTATGGCGGAAAATCGGGGACTTCCATATCGCTGAAGAGATCACACAAGATGTCTTCCTCAGCGTTTACAAAAAACTCCAGACGCTGAAAGATGCAAATCGGTTTGCCGGATGGCTCTACGTGATTGCGGCGCGCCGATGTTTCGCTTGGTGCAAAAAGAAGCGAGTTCCGATGAAATCGCTGGATGTGATGTCAACAGAGGAATTAGAAGAACTCGCTTACGCACACTATCAAGTTGAACAACAAGCGGAAGATGTGAATGAACGGCAACGCGAAGTCGTCAAACGTCTCCTCCAAAAATTGCCAGAGAGTGAACGCACCGTCGTAACGCTCCACTATCTCGGCGACATGACCTGCGAAGATATTAGCAAGTTTTTGGGCGTATCACCAAACACCGTCAAGAGTCGTCTCCATCGCGCCCGGAAGCGATTGAAGGAAGCGGAACATATCGTTCGCGAAAATTTGGACGGTTTCCAGTTTACCACAGCCTTAACTGAAAACCTCTTGAAAGAAATTGCCCGTATCAAACCGACCGCGCCATCAGGTAGTAAACCGTGGATGCCCTGGACAGTCGCTGTTTCAACCACTGCTTTAGTCATACTGGTGATGGGAAGTAGCACGCAATACCTACCTCGCTTTCAGCAACCTTATAGTTTCGATGCGATGTCAGAAACGACAGTGGAAATCGTTGATACTTCCTTAGTGCTTGCCTCTAAGCAAAAAATTAGTGTGAGAAACCAACTTGGCAACACTGATATACCCAATAAAAATAATGAGAATGTTAACCAAGGAGCGGGCGCGCTTCAAGTTCCCACCGATCAATCTAAGCAGTCAGAAAAACCCACCATAATAAAATCGCGGTGGCTCCCGATGGGCGGACCCGAAGGCACTTCAGGGGGTAGAGCCGGTCTATTTGCGACATCCAAACGAGCCCTCTACGCCGTTGCAGCGAGAGGAATCTACCGCTTGACAGAAGACGAAAAGGCTTGGACGTTGATCTGCGAAAGTACCCCGACTCGTCAGTTCCAAACACCGATGGCAGAACGGAACGATATACTCTATATTTTGACCAATGATGAATTATTAGCCTCAACCGATGCAGGTAAAACATGGGAGACCGTCGGGCCTCGACCGGAAGGACGCGCTTTTGAATTGCTCATCACGGATGACGCGTTTTATCTCGTTTTTGAAAAACATATCTTTCGATCTGACGATGTTGGTAAAAGTTGGATACCGATGATGCAAGATTTACACGCCTATATTATGAAGATGAATGGTGCACCTGACATCTCAATTTCGGATGCTGTCGCACTTGACAACAGCGTATTCGTCGGGACAAACCGAGGGGTTTATCGTGTTACCACGGATGATTGGGAGTTATTGCCCTTCTACGGTCCCCAATTTATTAATGCGTTGATAGCCACTGAGGGCAAACTCTATGCTGTAGCAGGTCCCGATTTTACACGCTCTGAATTTACGCAAGCATATCAAAATTTAGATTTTTCAGTTAAGATCTTAAAGGCACCACCGAGAATTTTTCGTTCAACCGACCTTGGCGATACCTGGGTCGATATTTCGCCGGTAATCGGAAAAAACGAAAGAGGTGAGTTATGGATGGAGATGCCGCCAACAGATGACGGTTTCCGACTCCAGATGTTCAGTGGGATCCAGTTAGCAGCAGTCGGTAAAAGGCTCGTAGTGATGGGGACACGCGTCTTACTACACTCACATGACAGCGGTGATACATGGACAGACATCGGGGCTGATCGAAATGCATTGAGTCAGAGTATATTCCCCGTTGTCGCGCTGGATGAAAATAACTTTTATACATCGGACATTTCCGGGATTGCCCGGTCAATGGATGCTGGTGTTTCGTGGCACCCCTTTTCCGACGGAATGGTAAACTCTCACGTCTACAGCCTGATTACCCTTGACAATACGCTTTGTGCACTCACACCTGAAGGCATAGTCAAATCAACAGATCTTGCGGAATCATGGGCATTTGTTCCAGTGGACGCTGGTGATGTCGTTGTCAACGACGGAAAACTTCAAAAGAAACAAGCGATTCCAGACTTGTTGAGTCACGCGAAAATAGCGAAGGTTGACGGTTCACTTTATGTAAGCAACAGTACGGCCGATAACGTCAGTTTTTATCACCTCTCTACTGATGAAAGTGTGCTGATGTCCGTTCAAGGAATACCTGCTTTCACGGAGGATACACTACAAGTTGAATGGCAGAAAAAGACTAATAATGCCCCTCGTGATCGTGAATTAAGTCGCAAACAAAAAGCGGATAGACCCCGTATCATTGAAGAGTATCTGACGAACGGTGGATTTACAATGACTGACGAGACTATCTTCATGGAATTCCGACACAAACTCTTCAGGTGGCGAAAAGGTGAAACGCAATGGTTCAATACCGGTATTGAAGATACCACCGAACGCGCCCCGGGTGCTGATACATCTAAAGGTCTCACACCCGCAGCTTCGCAGAACGTCGTCTATGCCGGTAAACGCGACGGATCCCTATTTCAGTCGCTTGACAGCGGAGAGAATTGGAAGGAGATTACTGCAAATTTACCTTTTGCTTTCGCATATTTTGAAGAGATAGCCCTTGCGGGTGCTACTGTCTATGTCGTAACAGATCAAGGCGTTATGAATTCGCATGACGGCACCAATTGGAACACACTCACAGATACAGACGGTAACCGTCCCCTTATTGCTCGGATAGCCGTAGAGGGTGATAAGGTTTACGGTATCAGCAACCGAGGTGTTTACCGCATAGATTCCGAGACAAATACATGGATTCGGATGTCATCCGAGATTCCATATAAAGTAACGGCTTTCGCTGTTGACCGTGGTATCTTCTACATCGGCACGCGGCACCGCGGTGTCCTCCGCTTGCAACTTAAGCAACCCTACAATTAATTTTAACGGAGATCTCTCATGAAATGGCTCAAACAGACGTGTTTGGTGATGATCTTGATGCTGCCTTTAACGCTCTATGCAGCACCCCATGAACCCTCTCCTGCCGGAGGTGGTTGGCTTGAACTGAGCCCCAAATTGCCACTTGTGCAAACCGAAAAACCGTGGTTTCCAGATTATCCAGGTCCGCTAACGATTGAGGCGTGGGTCTACATAGACAGACCACCGAGCGTTCGAGATGTTATATCGCTGGCTGCTGGATCCCGTGCTGCTTTCTCCATAGTGGGTCAGACTGACCGATTCACCTGTGCCATTGTCGGTGATGGATATAAAGCGAGTCCTGCTATCGTCACAAGCGATGTTGAAGGCGGATCAGGAAAGATATGAGGGATACTACCTACCGGGCGGTGGGTCTACTACGTAGCAATAATTGATGGCGGCTCTACTGTCGGGTGCGGCGGTGCTATCACTGGACTAACACCCGGGAGCCATCTCACATCTGTGAGTGAACCTCTTTTGATCGGAGGTGTTCCTGTTTTAAAGGAGAGTGGACTGAAAGCGGTGCCTGCATCTGGCATGTATATTGATGAACTGAGAATCAGCCGCGTTGTCCGTTATGACGTTGGGGCGTATAACACACCCGTTGGCGCGTTTACTTCAGACCATGATACACTCGGTTTGTACCATTTTGATGGAAAATCAACTGAACGCTATGAAGATGCCTCCCGTCATCAGATCCCATTAATCCGTGTTAAGGGGAAAACCGGGGCCGGATCAAATCAGTAAACCCTCTAATTTCCACCGCCTCTATTCTCGGAAACCCACTTCAAACTTCATACCTTCCCGCTGGCGAGGTTTCTTTCCTAACCACGCCTTTCGCTGTTCCTCGATTTAAATCCTTTCTCAAAAATACCAAAAGTGATATAATGATATATCAAAAGATATGCAGAACAAAACTATCAGGTGCGCTGTCAGATTCATAAGCGCAACATAATGAGATGTTTCTAACAGACGCGCAGCGTTAAACATTAAGACCTTTTCAGCGTCTTAATTAAGATTACAGGTACACGTAAAATGAACGAGGAGGAACAGAAGTTTGCACCATTGGAAATCAACTCTTTTTCTATTACTCATCTGCTGTGTTCTGGTTGCCGTTCCTATGCAAGCCATCGCTGGCGATTGGCCAACCTGGCGAGGACCAAACCAAGACGGCACCTCTGCTGAAACCGGGTTAATCTCAACTTGGTCAGTCGAAGGTGAGAATCTGCTCTGGGAAGCAGAATTTATCGGACGTTCCACACCGATCGTCCTCAACGACAGAGTCTACGTCATGGGACGGATTGGTAAAGACATCACCGAACAGGAGCGTGTCGCCTGCTTCGACGCTGAAACCGGCGAACGCCTGTGGAATTATCAGTTTAACGTCTTTCATACCACGATCACCTTCAACCGAGTCGGCTGGACAAGTCTCGCTGGAGACCCTGAAACCGGAAATATCTATGCCCATGGTGTCCAAGGGCTTTTCTTCTGTTTCGATAAAGATGGGAACATCATCTGGTCCCGTTCACTCACAGAGGAGTATGGACGGATATCCGGTTACGGTGGACGTGTGCATACACCTATTATCGCAGGCGACCTTGTCGTGATTAGTTACCTTAACGCAGGATGGGGCGATCAAGCCGCGACACGCCACCGCTACTTCGCTTTCGACAAACGCAACGGTGAACTGATTTGGATATCAACCCCCGGTGGTAGACCCTTAGACACAACTTACTCTACACCCGTCGTTGCCAATATCAATGGACAACAACTCATCATCGGCGGTAATGCGGATGGCGGCATTTACGCCATGAAGCAAAGCACAGGAGAGATGGTCTGGGGATTTAAACTCAGTCAGCGCGGTATCAATACATCTGTCATCGTTTCAGGCACGAAAGTCTACGCCACGCATAGCGAAGAGAATATAGATACGACCACGATGGGACGCGTCGTCTGTATTGACGCAACCGGCACCGGAGATGTCACCAAAACGCACGAACTCTGGCGCTACGACGGCGTGAACGTAGGATACGCATCCCCTACACTGAACGCTGGACACCTCTATGTCGTCGATAACTCCGCTAATGTTCACGCTGTTAATGTGGATACAGGGGAGCTCCTCTGGATGCACAACATCGGCAAAGTCGGTAAAGGTTCGCCTGTCTGGGCGGATGGTAAACTTTACGTCACAGAAGTCAACGGCGGATTTACTATCCTTCAACCCGACGAGGATAAATGTGAGACGTTAAGCACGCAAGAGATCAGTCGAGCTGAGGAAGAACACTACGTCGAAATCTACGGGTCACCCGCTATCGTTGATGGACGCATCTATTTCACTACAGAGGAACGCCTCTACTGTATCGGGAGGAAACAATAATGAAAAACCATTTCTCAATTTACGCTGTCCTGATTGTATGCCTACTGGTCGTCGGGTGTGCCAGCAAAGAGATGGCACCCAAACCCGTTGAGATGAATACAGCACCCGCCGTTTCACTGTTGATTACGCCCGCTGAAAAACTCACATCAGGCGACCCCATTGAATTCAGTGTCATCGCGTTCGATGCAAGCGGAAAACAGACGAGCGCGATCGGTGCTGTAGAATGGATGAAAACTGGATTAACAGGGACATTACAAAACAATACATTCACACCCGATAAAAGTGCCGGGGCGCATGCTGGCACTGTCACCGCCCAATCGGGCGATATAAAAGCGACAGCTCGCGTCCGAGTTATACCATCACTTCCATGGACAGAGGATTTTGAGGCGATTGAACTCGAAAAAATACCAACGCACTGGATCGGTGCAACCGGAAAATTCTTTGTGCGTGAGAAGGATGGCAATAAAATTCTTGTCAAACCCCCGCCCCAGCGTGGTTTGGACCGCTCCAATGTCTACATCGGGCCCGCCACGATGAAAAACTATCAGATTCAAGTTGATCTAATGGGGACAAGAAATAAGCGCAGACTACCGGATATGGGACTCATTGCGAACCGATATACGTTGGATATGCAGGGTAGACACCAACGTCTGCAAATCCGTTCGTGGGCATCAGACTTACGAATGGCGAAGACAATTGACTTCGCTTGGGAGACAGATGTCTGGTACACAATGAAAATGATGGTAGAAATTACGGAGGATGCAGCGATCATCCGTGGAAAAGTATGGCGAACTGGCGAATCTGAACCCGCAGAATGGACAATCACTGCT
>CAZQIP010000383.1:0-4491 GCA_964593655.1 uncultured bacterium
CCTATGGTGCGGTTGCAAACCGCACCTACCGGCCTGGGGAAAAATGGTTCTATTATTTCGGAATAATCCGTTTGACTTGTGCGTTCGGTCCACCGACAACAATACTGCCATCCGTTGGGTGAACAGCAAGCGCGTAAGCCCAACCCTTCAGTGCCTGAATCTCACCGGTAACTTCTACTGAATCTGGATCGACGAGACGGATTGCGCCATCGGCACAAGCGGCGACAATCCTTGCGCCGTTGTTTAGCCATACCACATTCAGCGGTGCTGCCTTAAGGCGTGCGAACTTAACCATGCGTCCGATGGTCGGCTGCCAGAATCGAACGGTTCGGTCATCGCCTGCGGAGACAATCATCGGAAGTCCCGACGTGTCAGGGCGCAGTGCCAAGTCGTGTACAGGTAGCGTGTGATTATTCATATTGCGAATCAATGTTCCGGATGTCAAATCCCAAACGCGGACACTCTGATCTACCCCGGTGCTCACAAGCCTTTCTTTATCATTGAGAAAACAGAGAGACGATACACCGCGTGAATGACCTTCCAACTGTTGGATGACGGATTCCGTGGGCAGATCCCAGAGGATGATGCGCCGGTCCAGGCTTGCCGATGCGAGGGAGGACGCATCCCGCCACACCACAGCCGTGACTGAATCGCGATGCGCCCTAAGTATACGGATTGATTTTCCTTCTGGCCACGAAAAAATTTCTATAATGCCTTCAGTTGCTGGATTCCCGCCACCAACAGCCAACCGATCACCATCCGGCGAAAACGTGAGATCGTGTATATTGCGTGCTGACACCTCAATTGTCCGCTGTCGGTTGAGTGTAGGAAAATCGTAAACGTGCACGCCTGCTTGCGAACAGGCAACGACATATTTTCCATCGTGAGAAAATGCGAGAGCAGTGATCGGTGGCATGACGGTAGGTGGGTGCGAATCGGTGTGGGGCGTTGATGGCTTGGACTCCGATTGATTTCCTGTCCATTCCCCATAGTCTGCTCCCTGCGCAATCCACTTTCGGATAAGATCAGTTTCCTGTTTTGTCAATGGATCACCGGCTTCCGGCGGTGGCATGATGCCGGTTTCGCCTTCAGACAAGGTGATACGTTGGTAGAGCAGGGAATCCTCAGGCTCGCCAGCGACGATAACCTCTCCGTGCAGGCTTGTTTCAATCCCTTTTAGGTTGTCGAGCTGAACCCCGCCCTTCGGTTTTGTAATGGTGCCGGACGCGCTATGGCAACTGAAACAACGGTTTTGGAGGATCGGCAGGATTTGTGTTTCAAAGTTGACTTCAGTTTCGGAGTCTGCCCAAATAGCAAGTGGCGCAGACATCAGGACAAATATGATACTAAAGATAGACGCTACTAAGTTTGCCTGCTGCGTATGCTTCATCAATTAATCTCCTTTTCCCCAGGCCGTCTCCTTTCCCAGGCGGGTAGGTTCGGTTTATTGAAGATTAAAAAAATAATTCGGTAATTTCTTGGCAAAGCCCGGTGCGGTTGCAAACCGCACCATAGGTGTCAATTTAAGAAAAAATAACCGTCGCGACCTCCAGGCCGGTAGGTTCGGTTTCCTAACCGAACCGGCTCCTACGCGGAAACCTTAAAGACTTCATAACCCTCTTTAGCCCCCGTAGGTTGGGTTGAACGGAACTCAGAAGGTAGATATATGACATCCAAATCCCCTAAATCCAATAGTTATCGGATACATTCAAGAATGCAATGAAACCCAACTTCAGACTGATAGAGGCACGGATACTTCACAACAGAAGCGTTGGGTTTCACTCGATTTCTGGTCAATGTGGTGTGTATGAAGAAACCTCTGTTTTTCTATAATTTTACGGCTTTGGTGGTATCCGTTCAACCCAACCTACGATGCTATGAGGCGATTTTCTTAAATTGACACTTATGGTTCGGTTGCGATGCAGATCGCATCTGGGCGTGTACGCCGCAAAACCGAACCTACCGGACCCGGGGTTAATGGTTACTCACAAATTCATTACAAGTTAGCAGACTCCAGACCATATCTTCAAGGACTGCACGTTGCGAACTGGCAGACGCACTCACATCAATGTGTTGTTCCCAAAATTGTTGCTCACTCTCCGTTGGATGCCGACTCAATGCGGCGAGGTAGAACGCATTGAGGATCTCCATCGGCGATTTTCCATCCGACATCAGTTTATCAAGCCGACTCCCAGGCACACTGATGCGTGCATTGAGAAGGTCACCGTTGAATAGATGCAGTTTACGCTGAAGTCCATCTGTTACTTCAGTAGCACTCTCACATGAGGTCTCACGGCCACAGCGTCCTAAGATATCAAGTGCCTCGGATTCGATGTTCGGATCAAACAAAGAGACAGCACGTGTCCCTTCGGGTTGGTCGCCATAAATATCGGACACACCGAGGACATCTGAAATGGCATCCGCTAACACTTCTGGTTCAAGCGGTTTTTGTAGCGCATGCGAATAGAAGCGATCATCCAGAACCAAAAACTCGTGCCTTTCATATTTATCTCGGAGTCGAGTTTTTGGTTCTGCGTTTTGAGGGAGCGTCCCCGCACTGCGGGCGTAAGCAGCACTCAGCGCAATGCGTCTCAGTACATGCCGTAGGTCATAACCATTTGCGACAAAATCATCAGAGAGTGCTGTTAGCAATTCGGGATGCGTCGCCGGATTGGTAGACCGGAAATCGTCCACGGGTTCGACGAACCCACGTCCCATCATTGCTTTCCATAACCGATTGACGATGGCTTTCGCGAAATAGGGGTTGTCTGAACCTGTTAGCCATTCCACCAATTCGGCTCGACCGTCCGCAACATCAGCAGACAAGAACCGATTGCCGGGGATCCGGGGTACCGCTTTTTCGCGGGTTGCTGGATGGATAACTTCACCAGACGGTTTTACTTTCACGATCTGAGTGCTTTCTATTTTGGCAAAGATTGCCGCTAACCCGTGGTAGTCGTCCTGTGTCCATTTGTCAAGTGGGTGGTTATGGCAATTCGCGCATCGGAGTCGAGCACCCATGAAAAGTTCACTCATGAACTCTGCCTGTTCACGCGGGCTATTAGCGGTGCGGTAAAAATTCGCCGGACCCACCGCGTGTGAGTCGCCTGTTGCCAGAATAACCGAGCGCGCCATCTCGTCATATCCGATGCCTTCGCGAATCTGTTCTGAAAGCCATTGGTGATAGACAAACGCGCCTTGTGTGTCTCTTTCCTGCGCGCCAATCCGTAGCAGCTTCGCCAGTTGTAATGTCCAGTACGCGTTAAATGCGTCTGACTGCAGCAATCTATCCACCAACGCTTCCCGTTTATCTGTATCGGCATCTGCGAGAAATGAGGTTACAGCGTCTGGTGTCGGGAGGTATCCAGTGAGGTCCAGTGTTACTCTACGTAGGAAGGTGGCATCATCGGCAGCCGAGGATACTGGTAATCGCAGCGTTGAGAGCAATTTGAGGATTTCATCATCAATTTTTGTATCCGCTGGTTCTGCGGACGTGTGCGTTTCACCTTTGTCATGGGTATTCTGTACAGGAATCTCGTTCAAGGGTACGATGAACTCAATCGGTACGACTTCCGTGAGATAGCGGGCAAGAATAATATGCCGGCCGCGGCGATGTAATTTGGCTACGGCAGTAGATGCATCAATTTCAATCGCTGAGCTGTCCTCTGGCGTAAAAACAGTCCATCGTGTTACATCTGCCGTTGTGGAATCTGAGAAATGCGCGGTTACTCGAAGTTGGATTGGGTTTTCAGGATGAGTTATTACGTGTTTCTGTGGGGATATTTCAACACGTTCCAAACGACGCAGCGTTTCATAACGTGCGCCTTGGTGGATCCAGTTGTGAAGTAATCGCGCCCCTTCTGAATTTGCCTTCAGCACCTGACCGCCGCCATGACGGGTTTGCGCTGTCGGTTTTAGGATAACAAGACTCTCTTCTGGGTGCATCAGATTGATACGCCTACCCGCGAGTTGACGGACAATTGCTTCATAGTCTGCTTGTGGATTGCCGCCGAAGAGTGATAACTTGAATTCACCTCTACCCGCGGCTGCCCCATGGCACGCGCCGGCATTACATCCAAACTTAGTAAAAATCGGAATCAAATCGTTTTCAAAGTCAACACGGTCAGACGATTTTGATGCGTCTATGTTGTTTGCAAAGGAGATATTTTGGGGGGCGCGACCGCACAGGAATAGCACGGTTGATACTATCAATGCTATGAGAGTGAATTGGGTTATTTTCATTCTTTTGTCCTTGTTAAATCTATATTTTATACCAATCTCGGTTCCCAGGTCCGGTAGGTTCCGTTTTGCGGTGTACTCACCCAAATTTGGTTTCCCACACGCGGAGACCAAATTTTGCTTTGCAGTGAGAATGCTTTACATTTGCGATCTGCATTCCTAACCGAACCGGTTTCTCCGGTTCCCAGGTCCGGTAGGTTCGGTTTCCTAACCGAACCGGATACTCCGCGAAACCCTCTTCAACTCCACCAT
>CAZQIP010000384.1:0-7378 GCA_964593655.1 uncultured bacterium
ATCTGCTGAACACCAGCGCGAACTCGTCAAACGCCTCCTCCAAAAACTCCCAGAGAGCGAGCGCACCGTTGTAACGCTGTATTATCTCGCAGAAATGACGAGTGAGGAGGTTAGCACGTTTTTGGGGGTATCACCGAACACCGTTCGGAGTCGGCTCCGCCGCGCCCGGAAGCGATTGAAAGAGCAAGCGCATTTGCTCCACAGTATCTCCGGTGTCTTCCAATCGCCGCCGACCTTAACCGAGAACATCATGCGTGAAATCGCACGCATCAAACCCGCATCGCCTTCCGTGAGTAAGCCGTGGATACCGTGGGGACTTTCTTTCGCGTCAACGCTCTTGGCTATCCTGATGATGGGATTCGGCACGCGTGCGTTATCCCGTTTTCAGCAACCTTACAGTTTGGATGCGACATCCGAGATGACCGTCGAACTGGTTGACGCACCTATTGTCCTTGAATTGGAACGCAAATCCGACGCGCTGACACAATTCGGGATAGATGATACGTTCGTTAAAGACAATGGAACTGGACTTCAAGCCGAATCGCTTCTCATCGCAGCTGCGCAAGCGGATGAAGCGCATCTTTCAACAGCAGAACTGCAGTGGGGTCAGACACAGGGACCGGACGGCGTTTCATGGGCTGGGCTTTTCTTGGCATCCGATCAGACCCTCTACGCCGTTGCGAAAACCGGGCTTTATCGACTCACAGAAACAGCGGACGCCTGGACGCTCGTCAGTGCCAGCGGTCCAAATCGAGAGTTCAATGCGGCTTTCAATACGGTTATGGCAGAATACCAGGACACCCTTTATCTCCTCACCTCCAATGAACTCTTAGCCTCAAGCGATGCGGGTAAGACATGGAACAGCCTCGGCGCGCGCCCGGAAGGACGGGTGGTTACGTTGATTACCACAGATACGGCGATGTACCTCGTCCTCAGCACAGAAGTATTTCGTTCCGAAGATGTCGGGCACCAATGGGAGTCGATTGGACAAATCTTGAAAATCGATAACATGCCGGATCCGAATTTCCTTATATGGGATGCACTCGCCATTGATAACACACTATTTGTTGGAACCAGTCAAGGGCTTTTCCAGTTTACCGACGCGTGGGAAAAATTGTCGGTGCCAACTTCGCACGGCATCAAATCGTTGGCCGTCGCTGGAGATAGGCTCTACATCGGAACAACTACTGCCAGTCAACAACCCAGAACAGATAAGAACCTATATGCCGCCGTTTTCTATTCGACGGACCTCGGTGATTCTTGGACAGATATTACACCGGATACCGACAAGCATTTACATAAGATAATAGCCGCTGTTGAGGTCGTTCCAGTCGGAGAGACCCTGATGTTAGTTGGTGCCGCCGGCGTACTCGTCTCTTATGACCGTGGGGAGACATGGATAGATCCGAGACGCGACCAAGGGGTATTAGGCGCGTTTCCTGTTGTTGCAGTGGACGAAAGCAATTTTTATATAACCAATCCATCTGGAATAACACGCTCAACAAATGGCGGTATCACATGGCACCCCTTTATGACCGGAATCGTGAACTCCCGTGTTTATGAGTTGGTCACAGTCAAAAATGTTCTCTACGCGCTAACACGTGAGGAAATGTACAAATCTGCTGATGGCGGTGAGTCCTGGGAAACCATCGGCTTAAATGCCAAAGAAAATACTTCGTTTCAAGGCGCGAAGGCGAAAGTCACCACAGCCAATGGTGTGCTCTATGCAAGTACAAGTAAACTTGACAGTGTCACGTTCTTTCGCCTCTCTAATACCGGCGATGTATTTCTACCGGTTGAGGGTGTACCAGATTTTAAAGAAGACCCCTTACACGTGGAACAATCAAAAAAAGCGAAGGAAGCGATAGAAAACGGCGTTGATATTAATAAAATAGCGGAGATGTTAAAAGCCGACCAGGACCGCGCGTTTGAAGAGTGGCGAACAAATGGAATGTTTACGGTCACCGATGATACTGTCTTCATGGAGTACAGGCGTAAACTTTTCAGATGGCGACACGGCGAAACCGTATGGCACGACACAGGTTTGGAAGATCTTGAAGGGAGGTCTCCTATTTATGGAAAAGGGTTCACGCTTGCCGTTTCAGAGGACACCGTCTATGCAGGAAAACGGGAAGGAGATCTTTTTCTGTCCCAAGATGGTGGAGACACTTGGCGCGATGTCACCGAAAACCTTGTTTTTCCGTTTGGATACTTCAAAGAGATACACTTCGCAGGGTCAACCGTCTATGTCTCAACAGATATGGGAGTCATGTATTCAAACGATGGTGAAACATGGCACGTAGTCACCGATACTGATAGGAACAGACTTATCATGGACCAGATCTCAGTCAATGGCACAACGGCTTACGGCGTGCATGATAGCGGGGTTTATCAGATAGATAACCAGACAGGCACATGGAAACAGATTGCCCCAGAGCTGCCACATACAGCAACCGCCTTTGCTATTGATGGTGATACGTTCTACATCGGCACAAAACAAAACGGCGTACTCCGATTTCAACGTAACCATCAGTAAGCATCCGATCTTTCTTGCCCTCCCGAATCGTTTTTGCAGGCGAGGTCCCCAACCTCGCCGCTTTCTATGATCCTACCCATCTTAATCCTGCCACTAATCCTGCAAATTCTGATTCAGACAACGCGCATACACCCCTGCAACTCATTTTTTACAAAATTATGAAACTTTTTTATTGCCAATCGCGTCACTAAGTGTTAATCTGAAGTGATAGAACCCTCTGTCTTGAAATCCGCAATCAAAACGCCACTGCTGGAAGGAGTCATCCATGAAATTCAAGTTTTTTATTTCCATCTCGCTTTCAATGCTATTCCTGTCGTACGGATATGCCCAAGAATACAGAACGTGGAATCTACCTGAGGGTGCCACAATGCGCATCGGTAAAGGTAGAATAGATGCGCTAAGATTTTCGCCCGATGGCAACGAACTCGCTGTGGCGAGTAGCATAGGAATCTGGATGTATAGCGTGGCGACTGGAGACGAACTCGCGCTGCTTACGGGCCATACGGCACAGATTCAACAAGTAGCCTTTTCACCGGATGGAAAAATCCTCGCAAGCACCAGCAATGATCGCACACTCCGATTGTGGGATACTGAGTCCGGTGAGCCACTGGCAATATTTTCGGCAGGACACACTTCACACGCCTTGATTGTATTCTCACCTGATGGTGCGACAATTGCCAGCGGTAATCGGAACGGCACAATCCAGACCTGGGATGTCGCAACCCGTGAGAACCTTACCACGCTCATGGGGCATACAGGCTCAATCAAAGCATTGGCGTTTTCGCCGGATGGAAAAATCCTCGCAAGCGTAAGCGAAGAGCAAGACACATCAATTCGTTTATGGGATATCAGTGCTGAAAAACACCTATCTACCCTCACTGAGGGGCATGAGCAGCCCATTGGAATGTTAGCCTTCTCCCCCGATGGTAAAGTGCTCGCAAGTGCCAGCCAAGGTGATGAACCCTCAATTCAACTGTGGAATACCAGTTCTAAAGAAAATCTGTTTACCCTCACCGGACACAAGCAGCGTCTGAGTGCATTGACATTTTCCCCGGATGGGAAGATCCTCGCAAGTGCAGGCATGGGCGGGACAGTTCGACTGTGGAATCCAGAAACAGGAAAGCAAGTACACGCCCTCGCGCAACTCGGACTCACGCATACCGAACAACAGTTACTGACAGCCTCGCGTCGGACAGCTTGGATTGACAAGTTGGTGTTTTCCCCAGACGGATCCACTTTGGTGAGTTCCGATAGGCACGGAACAGTTCAGATGTGGAACGTTGACGATGGAAAACCAATCTCGGCGTGGAAAGCACATACGCGATCCATCCGCGCATTGGCATTCTCAACGGATAAACCAATCTTCATAACTGTTGACGAGAAAGGGACCCTTCATTCCTGGAAGGCATCCACAGGCGCGCCATCCGCCGCACTTATCCTCAATGGACATGAGGACTGGGGAATCGCGTTGGGCTTCTCAGCGGACGGGCAGACGCTCAGGACTGGAAGCGGTAGGACAATTCGATCTTCGGATACCAAGACCGGTAAAGCGTTGGATCCTATCACGTTGCAGGCGAGTGTGGCAAGCGCGTCCAACTTCTTTAGCGCGTCCAGTTTCTCTCCAAATGGAAAAACGCTCGCAAGCGTTGGATATGATAAGCCGCAGGTCGTACAGTTGTGGGATCTATCCGCTGGAAGTGAACGCGCAACCCTTATAGCGCATACCTGGGCTGTTGAAACCCTCGCCTTTGCCCAAGATGGCGGTCTGCTCGCAACTGGTGGGAGAGAAGGGACGATTCATATATGGGATGTAGACACAGGACAACGCAAGAAAACACTTGAAGGACACCAGATATCGGCTAAAGCATTAGCATTCTCGCCGGATAGCAGTATACTTGCGAGTGCAAGTCACCGAGGTGTTCGCTTGTGGGACATCGCAACCAGCACACTTCGCGCCACCCTTATAGAACATGAAGACTCCGGGCAAGCCGACACGTTAGCCTTGGCGTTCTCGCCAGATGGTGAAACACTTGTGAATACTGGAAGTGGAAAAACGCAGTTATGGGATGTTAACACGCACCGTCTCCTGTCTGAAATACCAGGACATAGAGGGCGGATTAAAGTACTAACCTATTCGCCAGACGGCACAACGCTTCTCACTGGATGTGGTGACGGAACAATAGAGATGTGGGATGCGAACACCTATACGCTTAAGTCCACTGTCAAACCCCATACGCAACGAGTTGAAGTCCTGAAATTCTCATCAGATGGGAGAACGCTTGCCAGTGGGAGTATGGTGGACGGGACCATTCTCCTATGGCACTGGACAAGCATCGCTCAGAAAAAAAGATGATTGAGCAACCAGTAATCAGCAACCCCCACATTCCCCCTCATCGCTGGCGAAGTTTCCAAACTCACTACCACACTCAGTCAGCACAGTGTGCAACCAGTCTCCTCATCCCTTCGTTACTTTGAAGAGGTATTTATCGCGTACAGTCATTTTCTGATGATTGACTGCCGATTGCCGAAAACGGACAACTGAAAAACTTTTTTATTGACAAAAATTTGCGTTTTTGTTATGTTTTTCAGTAACGGTTTCGTTAGGAACCACCCCATCTGTAAAAGTTTGCCCTTCGCGACGCAAACGACTTTGTGCAGATCACCTAAATTTTTACTATAGAAGCAGTTTCGCGCGAATCCGCAAGCGCGTATAATGAGAGTCCTGTTGCGCGGCTTGCACACAAACAATCAAGACAAGGAGGACATTATGAAACGAACCCACCTTATAATGCTTATCGCGGTATTTTCGGTTATGTTCATTAGCCACGCGAGTGCACAAGTAATTTTCTTTGCTGACTTTGAAACCGCTTCCTCGGAAGCCGTCCCAGATGCCAGCGTCAACGACCCTGCCAATTGGGTATCAGAAAACGAGGGAACCATTTGGGCAGAAGCGACAGAATTCCCCGGCGGTGAAGGCGCATTGCATCAAACCCAAGAGGGATGTGGCATCTCTGGCAATACACCACTCCCCGGTGTGGATAACTTCACCGACGGCATCATCCAAGCCGTTTTTTCATGGCAAGACGATGACGGTGTTGGCTTCCAATTCCGCCGCGTCGGCGATGATAGAGGCTACCTCGTCGCTTTTGGCTATAACGAAACACCACAGATCATCATCGGAAGCCTCGCGGATGGCTGCTGCCCCTCCGGGCAATGCCTTGACCAATGTTCATGCGAAAACGGTGGTAACGAACTCATCGGTGTTGATCACGGTTTAGGCGAAGGGCTCACACAAGATAACTCCGTCGCCTACCTCGCACGTGTTCAGGTTACCGACACACTCATTCAAGTATGGTATATGCCACTCGCTGATGCCCCGGGTCTCTTCGTAGATTCCGCAGAACTCGGTGACCCAGTCGTAGAATACGACGGCGCAGATGACCTTGGACCCGGCTCCGTCGGGATCTGGCACGAAAGTTGGGGCAACGGAAGAATGGGTAGCGTCCTCGTCACCGGCCCAGGCGGCACTGTAGCAGTTGACCCGCATGCCAAACTTTCCACGACATGGGGCGACGTTAAAAGCAGTTATTAGTCTCCATCCTGTATAGACTAATACCACCAAATCAATTCGCAGTGCGAGCTGAGGTTCCCAAACCTCAGTCTCCCAGCATTGCATGACCTGTCTTTATAGGGTGAGGCATTTTTTGCCTCGCCCACCCCGATTCGTTCTACGGCGGGGTCGCTTTCGGCGCAAAAGTCGCCGTTTAAAGCCTTGCCACCCTGTTGCCGCGTCCGAATAGACGGCACACAATCCTTTACTTTCATATAGCAAGTTTCGGCTTGCAAACTACACAAAAAAACAGAGGAGGTATCTTATGAAAACACGTCTTTTACTCTCAACGATCATCTTGAGTCTACTTTTTTCCTTTCACGCCACCGGAAACATCGTGTTTTACGCCGATTTTGAGCCCGGCTCTAAGGAGGCAAAACCGAACGCCGGTGTCAACGATGTCAAGAAATATAAACCGGAGAATGCCGGAACGATTTGGGCTGAGAAGGAAGATTTCAACGGCGGTAAACTCGGCGGTAAAGGCGCGATGGCGCAAACCGCTGAGGGATGCGGTATCTCCGGCAATACACCGCTCCCAGGTGTGGATGATTTCACCGACGGTATCATCCAAGTCGTCTTCTCTTTCGGTGATGATGACAGCTTCGGTGTTCAATTCCGTAGGAAAGGCGACGATAAAGGCTATCTCGTGGTCTTTGGCTATAATGAAACGTCCAAAGTTATCCTCGGCGATCTCGCGGATGGTTGCTGCCCCTCCGGACAGTGCCTCAGTGATTGCGGTTGTGAAAACGGTGGCAAAGAAATACTCGGTGTGGACCACGGCTTAGGTGCAGGGCTCACGCAAGACAACTCTGTTCCCTATTTGGGACGGGTCGAAGTCAAAGGCAGTAATGTCAAAGTCTGGTATATAGAACTGGCGGAAGTCAAAGACCTGTTCGCAGATTCCAGTACCCTCGGTGACCCTGTCCTTGAATCTGACGAAGCCACCTACAAAAGTGCCGGCTCCGTCGGAGTCTGGCACGAAAGTTGGGGCAATGGCAGAATCGACAGCATCCTCGTCACAAGTGGTGCCGGATTTGATGTTGATGTCAAAGACAAACTCACAACAACGTGGAGTGAGATCAAAACCACTTACTAATTTCGGACTCCCGGGGTCCCCACCTGTTACTGGGAAGGGGGCCCGGTAGGTGCGGTTTCATGAAGTTTAAGAATTTAATTTGGTAATGCATCAAAACCTCTTGGTAGGAGCGAGCTGTGCTCGCGATCCATAAGGA
>CAZQIP010000385.1:0-4633 GCA_964593655.1 uncultured bacterium
GCCCATTACCGTGCCGATTTTCCGACACAAGAGGATACCGAATGGCAACGGCGTATTCTCATTACACGCGACAACACCCCCGAAGCGATTTCCTTATAAAGTCCAGACGATAGGCACTCAAAAACCTTCTAATCGCTTTTGCTCGATCTCTGTCGCCGAATTCACCGCAGGAGGCTCATCAGTTCTCCGATAGATTTCGACATAATTATCGTAACTGTCAATAACTTTCTTGATATGAAGCCGAGTTTCCCGAATCGTAATCTTCTCAACGAATAGGTCGATATCCTTAATATTTTTCGTTGACACCCATCGCTCCATCCGCCCGGGACCGCCGTTATACGCGCCGATGACCAACAACGCATTGCCATCAAACCACGAGTTGAGTTCGCCAATATACTTCGTCCCCAGCCGAATATTAATATCGGGTTGCTTAAGCATTGAAGTACGGAACCGTCGAATCTTAAGTTTCTGGGCGAGCTCTCTCCCAGTAGCAGGCATGATCTGCATAAGTCCAATCGCACCCGCCCAACTCACTGCCTCAGCATTGTATCGGCTCTCTTCCAGAATCATTGCCGCAATTAAGAAAGTATCAACGTTATACATCTTAGCATACTTCTCAACAGTGGTGGCATAGTACCGCGGATAGAGTTTATGCTGGAGTTTCTCCAGATCCGCGCGGGTCGCATTCGCGAAAGCGGGACTCTCAAGCGACTTTTCAGTTACCTTCCGCGCTTTATCGTACATAGCGAGCCCTTCATAACATGCAATCAAATCATGAAAACATTTCTGCTCAGGGAGAGAAGCCGTGTTAATGTGATGATCCAATTGCGGGATAGCGTCTTCATAAAGCCTAAGTTCCATTAACATTGACACCTGTGGCGGACATGCCTGACGCTCCGGTAATTCCGCATCTTGGAGCGCTTTCGGTTCCAATTCGGAGCCACCAACACCTAAAATTGCCTTTGCCCTTGCGGAGTAGTACCAATATCGCGCCTCTGCGACTTCCTTGTATAACTTCCGGGCAAGCACGGGTTTGTTTTGACGTTCACGTATCTTTGCCATCCAAAAATGCGCACCCATTGCATAGCGATTTCCGGGGAAGTGTTCCTTTAATCCTTTGAAAGCGTTGTAACTCTCTTCATAGCGGCGCTGGTCAAAACGCTGCCAACCCGTCCGCCATGCTGCCACGTCCGCATAAGGACTCTGCGGTGCAACCTCAATTAAACGTGAATACGCATCAAGGGCTAACTCTGATTGCTCCCGCTTCTCTCGGATTTGCGCGATATCGTACAATGCATCATCAACCAACTCGCTCTTAGGATAGGTTTTTACAAAATTCTCAAGTCGGCTGACGGCGGTTTTCAGATGCCCTTTCTGGCGATAGCACTGCGCTATCTGATAGGTCGCACGCGATATATAGGCGTTTTTTCCACCCAGCGCAATCACGGCGTTAAAGTTCTTAATCGCCGTATTGGGCCACTTGCGTCCCCGATTACTCCGTCCGGTAAGATAAAGCGCATGCGCACGCATCTCCAAATCTGCAGTTTTAGGTATCAATGCCAATTCGTTCACCGCAGACCGCCATTGTCGGTTTGAAAAAAAGACCATACCACAATTAAGCCGATCCGTTGCGGTAAGTTTTAGGGATTTATGTCTTCTAACAAGCTGCTTCAACCGACCCAGGGACTCTTCGGCAACACTATACGACTGCTTTTCTTTAATAAGTTCACGATAAGTATCAAATGCAGCAGAAACATTCCCCAGTTCTTCATCACAGCGCGCGAAAGCAAAAATCGCCTCTCGCGCATATTGAGGATGTTTAACGATGTCTACTAAGTACGACTTTGCTGTTTCGTATGCTTTCCGGTCAAGGTGTAGCTGCCCTAAAGCCCATTTTGCCCGCGCGCTATAGAAACTCGTCGGATAATCGTTGACAAGCCGCGTATACCACTTTATCGCCCGTTCCTTGTTGTTCATACGCTCGTAAAGCTGCGCAAGACGGTAGACAGCACTGTCTGCTAACGCATAACTCAGCGAAGCGACCCGCGCATAGTGCCCAACCGCTTTCGGACGATTCCGAAGTTTCTCATAGTTATAACCGAGCGCATGATGGATTTTTAGCTTTTCCGACTCGGGCAAATCTGATTGCAATAAGCCTTCGAGTTTTGAAACTGCGCGTCTGCGCTCGCCTTTATCAATCAGCGCAAAGGCTTCCCGCCATGCATCGCTACGCGCTTCTTCCGCGGAAGCCAGCGTTCCGACCGCAAAGCAGCTATAAGCCAATATAAGCAAACCCCATAAAAACGGATGGATTATAACGCGTGGATTCGCTTTTTTGACAGACTGAATACGGTTTCGGCCTAAAAGTTTTAGATATTTCATTTCAATCCTTCTCTGAGACCTCCTGAAGTTTCATTCGTATAGGTTCAATAGAAATGATGATAACATCTGCTTTTTTACTTTACAATTGTAACGTTAACCTTCAGCAAAAAGCAACAAAAAAATAAGTAATTATAACCGGGTAGGTAAAATACAGAAACCACTTGCTAAATTTTGGGACGTTGTGTTACACTTAAAACAGGATTAACGAATGCAAGGATTTAGGTTGAAGCACATCTTCAGCAGTAAGGAGAAATTTAATGGAAATTGTAGCACTTGGGAAAACAGGTTTAAATGTTTCACGGCTTGCGATTGGCACCGGGTCGAATGGTTGGAATGGGCGTTCAAATCAGACAGATTTGGGGTTTGAAACATTCCGAGACCTGCTGCTATTTTCTTATGAAAAAGGCGTAACGTTTTGGGATTCCGCCGACCAGTATGGTAGCCATCCACATGTCAAAGCGGCACTCGAAGAATTACCGCGTGAGAGTGTTACTATCACCACAAAGACAACATCCCGCACACGGGAGACGGTGGAAGCAGACGTGAAGCGGTTCCTCAAAGAAATCGGCTCTGATTATGTCGATATTGTCCTGCTCCACTGCCTCACACAGGTAGACTGGCCACAACGCTACCCTGATGCAATGGAGGCACTCGTCCGTTGTAAAGAGCAGGGATTGATCCGGGCACACGGTGTCTCTTGCCATGACTACGGGGCATTCCAGACATCCGCAATGACGCAATGGGTTGACGTTGTCCTGGCTCGGATTAACCACGCCGGCGTTAGCATGGACGCATCACCCGCAGACGTGATCCGCACAATGGAACAGATGGCATTTGCGGGCAAGGGTATTTACGGCATGAAAGTCTTAGGCATGGGTAAATTGGCGAAAGATGCACAGGACCAACGCGAAGCAATCGAATTCGTGATGAGCCTTCCTTGTGTCCACGCGATGACGATCGGCATGACTTCTGAAAGCGAAGTGGAAGCCAACGTCGCTGTTGTCAACGAATTGTCAGACAAAGGCTTATAGAAACTTTTTATTCTATGTTGGCGTGGGGTGCCGCTATTTTAAGCACTAATAGCGGCAGCTCGCGCCCTGTTAAAACGTGAGAGAATACATGGAAAAATACGAAATCGTTATCGGTTTGGAAATCCACGCCGAATTATGCACAGAGAGCAAACTCTTCTGTAATTGCGCCTATACCTTCGGGGCATCGGCGAACGACTGTACCTGCCCAATCTGTTTGGGGATGCCGGGAACATTACCCGTCATCAACAGACGCGCCGTCGAGTTTGCAGTTCGCGCAGGTTTAGCGATGACGTGCGAAATCACCCCTTCAAGTAAATTTGACCGGAAGAACTATTTCTATCCAGACCTGCCGAAAAACTATCAAATCTCGCAATACGACATCCCGTTGTGTCAGAACGGACAGGTAACCTTTGAATTTGATGGAGAACTTCGGACTGTCGCACTCCGTAGAATCCACCTTGAAGAGGACGCCGGAAAATCCATTCACGCCGAAGTTACAGGCGATCCGACCCGTAGTTTCATGGACTTCAATCGTGCCGGGGTGCCACTCCTCGAAATCGTAAGCGAACCTGAACTGCACTCTCCCGAAGAGGCAATCGCCTATTGCCGCGCTGTTAAAGAAATCTTAGAATACATTGAAGTTAGCGATTGTAACATGGAAGAGGGGAGTCTGCGATGCGAACCGAACCTCTCGCTACGCCCCAAAGGCAGTAAAGAATTAGGCACGCGCACAGAGATTAAAAATAAAAACTCGTTCCAAGAACTGATTGATGCAATGGAATACGAGGTGAAACGGCAAGCACGGATTTTAGATGCCGGTGAAGAGGTCGTCCAAGAAACACTGCTGTTTGATCCAAGCACGGGTAAAACCGTAGCGATGCGCGGCAAGGAAGAAGCAGACGACTATCGCTACTTCCCTGAACCCGATCTCGTTCACGTCCAGATAAGCGATGAATGGATTCAGGAAGTCCAACCGACGCTCCCGGAACTCCCCGCCGCGCGGCGCAAACGTTTTATTGCGGATTACGGCATCTCCGCCGAAAACGCCGAATTTCTGACGACGACCCGAGCCCTCGCTGAATTCTTTGACGAAGCTGCACAACTCAGCGGCGAACCGACGACCTGTGCGAACTGGATCATGGGCGACCTGACTCGACTCCTCAACACAGCAGAGATTGAGATCCAAGATTCAAAAATCACACCAGCACATCTCAGTGAAC
>CAZQIP010000386.1:0-9783 GCA_964593655.1 uncultured bacterium
TGATAAGGGGGGATAAAGGGGGGTTGGGGGGCGGAACAGAGGCACCGTCTACCGCAAACGCAACGATCCGTGATAATTTCAATTGGGGCGTAAACTTCAATCAACGTTCGGGCAGTGCAGGTATCCTTCCTACCCGCACACGTAGGGGCGAGGTCCCCTCGCCCCTACTAAACGGGCAAACGAGAGTGGCACCGGAAACACGCCATCGCGCGACTTCCGAAGAGGCATCAGAAAAAGCACCGTCTAAGGGCGCGCAGCTGCTGAGGAAATTACCGAATTTCCGTTGGGACGATTATCGGAGCAGTTCACGTGTGGAGAGTGAAGATTCCGCACGCACACAGTCGCAGCGGAAGTCGCGACAAGAGGGCAACCTCGCCTATCCCGTCGGTCCGTTCAGAATTATTGGGACATTGGGCAGATTGGAATCAAACGAAGCACGCAATGCTACACTTAACCGAAAGCGGAACCGGGCAATTGGACGCGTGGATCTCGTCAAATTCAGTTGGGTATCTGTCAACACCAGCTACGAACTTGAGGAGGCTTATGCGAAAGAACCGTTGCTTACTGTGGACGACGCACCGATAGGTCTATCCGATTGGCAGCGGAGTACAACGGCGCGGACGTGGAAAGTGGGTCTCTTTTCACAGCAGAAATCTTTTCTCAGCGGCGGGGTAAATCTGAGTGCCAATCTCGCACGACGGATGCTGAAAGCACATACGGATATCGGTGCAGATACGACAACACAACTCGCCGATATCAACCTTCAATTGACACCCCTCAGTCGCGCAATTGACGTAGAACTCACTTACGAATTAGATAAAAAATTGACAAGCCAACGCCGCGAAATCTATACCAACATTCATCCACACACGGGGCTCCTACTTCAACCCGGCGAAGGTTATTACGTGAAGTTGGACGATCTGCACTATGTAGAAGATCCCGAGGAAGGCACCTACATCAAAATCTTCCAAAATGTCGGTGATAAACCCACAACAGCGGTAGATGCGGAATTCCGTATCCGTTTTCAACCCCGTCAGTATTTCGCACGGCGTGCCAGAGCACGGCAACAGCAGCAACGTACGGGCGAGGCCACCTCGTCCCTACGCCGTGATAGTTTACGTCCAACGCCGCCAACATCAGGACAAAGTGAGACACCACAAGGGCGACTCATTTCCGGTACAACAGCCGTACAAAGCGTGCAGCCCTCTCGGATGGAATGGTTTCTGAGCGCGCTCAGAGGTCAAATACGATTCTGGCTAACAGAGGAACAGGAGGTAGAAGATGCGGTGTCTCTGTATCTGCTCCAAAGCCTACAAGGTTCGGATACGCTTTTTGGGCGGTTGAATCAACACCACCGATTTGAGTTTTCACCGTCACCGGCGTTCAGCCTTGAGTTCAACCTCCGCACTGGCGAGACGCTTAACAAGCGGATTAATAACCAAGAACGCCACAGACTGCATAACACTTGGGATGTCGGTTTCTCAGTAAATCCCACGAAACGCTTGTCTGTCGGCGCAAATTGGGAACAACGTCGAGAAAACGAAAAGTATAGCCAATTCGATTTTGAAGCACGCGCGCAGGGAACCGATCCGACCGAGGCGATGGGCGATCTTCCCCCGACACCTATATCAGACCTCCGTCAGTTTGAGCAGATAACGGAGTTAAGCCTCCGATACGAGTTGAGTAACGCGCTGCGATGGAGCGGGATCGGTGGCTATAAACGGACAACCGACGAAGAGCAGCTTGACGAGGAACCTGAAGCTAAGACACGCACCTTTTCTTATGAAAACCGTATCACATATAGTCTCATCGGCAAAGGACGCATTGATTTCAACTACAAACTCGGCTATGGTAAGAGTAGCGGCAGTATCCCCTTCGCGCAATACACTTTCTACGAAGGCATCAGCCACGAAATTCGCACAACAGCGGATTACAGACTACGAAAATTCACCGATCTACTGTTTCGACTCAATTACCGTCTGCTCTCCACGAAGCAACGCAAACCTGAACACCGCTTAGAGATGACAGTCAGTGCAGAACTTTAAGAGGAACAGATGTCTACTCATAAACGATCGTCCGTTGCTTAATATCAGCCCAAGTAGTAGCAGTCTTGTCTGTGGGCGAAACCGCAAGCATACTGCCTTTCATTACTGTTCTGATTTCAGTTTGGGTAAGAGAGCGGCTCCAGAGTGCTACTTCATCAATAGAACCGTTGTCAAATGTATACTGCGGCCGGTCTTTGGCACATCCAATCCGCAGTGCCTGATCATTGACTTCAGCGAAAACCTCATTACTAAGATCAAAACTTTTGAGGAGGAATTCTCCATCAAGATAGATTTTCATAAACGCGCCGTCGTACGTCCCGACAACGTGATGCCACTTCTTATTTTCCGTCCTCGGAAGGTGCACACTGAGTCTTGTCTGATGTCTGGCCCCACCCAAGATCATCACTATAACGGTGCCCTCCTTTAAACCACCAAGGTGCCAGTGAGCCTCCTTAACTTGGAAGACAGCCATGCCGTAGGCATGCATGTTCCCAAGCCCAGTATAGCACCCTTTATCAAACCAGTAGCCTGAGCCATCAGCCCAATTTTCTCGATAAACCCAGGCGCTCATGGTTATCTCACCACTGATTTTCAGAGACCGCCAAGCGGGAACGTTGACACACTCCTCGGTATTAGTGGTAATCTGAATCGCGTTGCGATATTTGCCTTTAACAAATTTGGTTTTGCCGACGAGCTCGGCATCGTGTTGGTTACCAGAGGCATCAAGAACCATTCGGCCTTTCACGTTGTCAAAGGTGAAATAGAAAACAAGACCTTCATCCAATCCGGCGGAGACACCGCTTACTGTGAATAGTACAAGAATCAAAGGAAATAGTATTCGTTTCATTTTTACTCTCCAATCGGATATTGATGTGGAACGATTTCAACAATTTCATCTCCAGAGTTCGCCTCGAAAAAGGCGACAATATCATCAATCATTTCGCTCTTGATTTCATGTCCTGAATTCTCATAGGTGACAAATTGCGCAGGGATCTCAAGTGCCTTGTATATTGACTGACTCATCTGCCATCGATCCGGCATCATTTCGGCTCCAATGAGGCTTTTGACCAACTCGGCATCCACCGCATCGTAGGCATCCCGATACGGAATGGTATCATTGTCATCCAAAGCTCCCATGTAGATGTACTGGGAAACGCGTTTATATGCCTTTTCATCAAATGCTATATCAGCGATCTCTTTCACGTCCGCGATGCCAACCGGATAACGCATAGTGACACCATCCCAACGCTCTGTCGGAAAGGTCGGAATGCTATTGATGCCGCCAGTTGCGACCGCTCGGACAATCGTTGGATGTAAAATAGCGAATCGATTTGCAAACGTCCCGGAAGCCGAAAACCCGTTCATGAAGACCTTCTCATTCACTTTCATATTATTATGCCGCAGAAGTCGTTGCGCATGGGCAATCATATTGATGAGTTGCAGGTCGATTCTCTTGAGGTCGCCATCCTTAATCAGGAGGGTGTCTCTATCCAAGGCATGCGTATAGGTTTCCCATCGCGCGCCACCGGGTCTCGTAGAAACAGGCACGAGCCATTGATCGCCACCGGGTCTCGGAAAAACAGGCACGAGCAACGGGACTCTCAGTCTTTTGGCGATGACAGTCGCATGAGATGCCTCAGCCAAAGCCTTTGTCTTTCTATCAAGACTTTTACGAGTCTGACTCACCCCTGTATTGCAGGGTTCCACGAGCAGGTGGACCGGTTTGTTCAAGTCTATCCCTTGTGGGATCAACAGGTAATAAGGGAAGTTAAAACCACCCGTGGGATTCACGGTAACGCGGCAGAGCAGTTCGTTTGAGAGGTTCAATTCTTCAATATCTGCTACATAGATAGGCGTGGTGTCCACAAAAGTAGATGTAACCGGTTCGGGACCTTCGGTTGTGAAAGTGAGCGTGTATTCCGGTAACGGAACGCCTGCCATATTCCTGTAACCTTGATTGCCGCCCAATATTAACCTGTAGACCTTTGAAGGTGATAGGCGTTGACTAAACGGAATAACAAGGGTTCTACCGCCATCTATCCATTTAAGGTCGCCTATTGGTACACCTGCATACGCAATATCAACACCTATCATCGCCTCACTGAAACCAACCCGTATGTCTTTTAGATCTATTGAAACTTTTTCAGATAAGTCAGGTATAATCCTCAGCACTTTTGGAGGACTAGACGAAGGTAAAAAATCAGGATCCAGAGGCTGATCGCTATTTTCGACAACCTCGCACTTTTCAATAATCGGTTTTTCTCGATAGTCGTTTTGCCATTTGTAGGTCCACATATTACCGTATTGCAAAGGGAGATATTCTTCGCCTTTCGGAACATTGTAGTCAAGCAGTTCTGCTTCCGTGGTGACACCGTTGGAGTGTTCATAGCGCATTTTAACGACACCAACACCTTTGGCAAACCACAAATAACGTGTGCCATTCACAAGTGAACTCCTCAGTCGAGAACCTGCTTCAGCGTTTATAAAGATCGTTTTATGTTTGAGGCAGTTTGTGAAAGTCCCTGCGGCAACTTCTACCTTTTCATAACCCACTAAGGTCGCCTGTATTTGTGGGTTCCAACGACCTCTCTGTGCCCAAGTATCTCCTACAACCAAAGGGAACTTGAAAAGGTCAATATTACGGTGGAGAATATAACTCACCAACATGTACATCGGGGTTGGATCACCTTTACCGGTCCCGGTAGTTCCAGAACTTGTAGGCGTTAAAACTTCATCTGTTTTCATAAGAGAGAAACTTCCGCCTGCCAAAACCTCTCCACTTTCTTCATGCGTGCTTGCCTCAAGGATGATGTAGCGGTTACCTTCATCGGTAACCGTCAGCTCCTCAGTTTGATCTACCTGCGCCGCGGCAAATCGCGTTGTATATTCTGGTTGGTCGAGTTGTTGACTGAACCCGTTGTTTTTGCTGGGGGCTGCCGCATTTCCGAGTTGCGTCCGAATATCCGGTTTGGCTTCAAGGTTCAGCACAACGGGTGCCTCAACAATCTCTACGGTCCTCTCTGAAGTCGCGTCGAAACTATACGGCTTTTGGAAACGTGATAGGTATTGACTGCCGACACCTAACATCAAAAGAACGACTGCTAACGTAGAAGCAGCGATTGCCCACGGTACCAGCGGTTTACCACCTGAGGGCGCAACCGGTTTCAGACGCGAGACCTCGCGCATGATATTCTCTGTAAGGTTCGGTGTGATTTGGAAATTGCCTAAAGCCTCTCTAATCATGGGTTCCTCCTTCTTTAAGCGGCGGCGCGCACGATAGAGCCGATTCTTAATCGCAGCGACCGAGACTCCTAAAAACTCGCTGATCTCCTCATGTGTCATTTCCCCGAGGTAATAGAGCGTAATGACTGTCCGCTCACTCTCCTGAAGTTTTCCAAGCAGCTTCTTGACGGCTTCGCGCTGTGATTCTGCCGCTGTCCGCTCGTTTTCCTCAATGACATATCCAGAATACGTTGCTTTTTCTAATTGGGCGCTGCTTGTATTTTCCAAGGACTGCGTCCACAGACGTTTCTTGCGGAGCCACATCTTGCAGTAATTTGCCGCTATCACATAGAGCCAACTCGCAAAACGCTGCGGTTCCTTCAGCGTCGAGAGACTCTGATACGCTTTCAAGAACGTATCCTGTGTGATGTCTTCGGCGATGTGGAAATCTCCGATCTTCCGCCATGCCAACGCGTGCACCGGCTTTTGATATTTTCTCACAAGCGCAGAGAACGCCGTATCATCGCCATCAAGCACGCGTTGGATGAGTTGAACATCGTCATTTTTCATCGGACACCTCTAAAAGGGAATGTTCATCATTTCATATCAACATATAGTGATGCGATTTGAGATAAAAAGGTCTCATAATTCTGCAAATTTTTGATAGGCAAGTTTCGCCGAAAAGATATGAATCCACGCAAAAAGGCTTGAAATTCCGTTCTGTTGTAAAAAGAGGTAAGGAGGACTTGTAGTTGCTTCTTTCTATTAGTAGAATTATAACACAAATTTAGCAATAGAAGAAGTGTAATAGAAATGAAGAAGATGTAAAACATATCTGTAGGAATTCAGGGGCTGCCCTAAATCCCTACAGAGAGGCAGCCCCTGGGGCATATTGCAGGTAGGTAATTTGCTGTGTTCTAAGATAAGTTGTCCCTGCCAATGTGGAGGGCATTAATCCCCTGCTTCATTGACTGCAGGATCTTCATCACTAACATCGGCTTTGAGGTTGTGCCCCATTACAGGTTCATCCGTTAAGATACCCAGTCTTTCGTATCGCTCTTTGTCCTTTTTCCACGATTTTAACCTCGCCTTTGCTTCACGAGACGGATAGAGATGGGCTTCTGCAGTATAGAACTCTATCGCCTCATCAACAGTCAGTCCGATGCCGTATCGGAATTTTTGATTCAACCGGATATAGGTACGGACTTCTGGAATATCTCCGAACTTCCTGACAAGCGGGTTGTGCGGACTCGGATTGTCTGCGTCATCCTTGAATGGATGGAAGCCGGGAATGAAATCTTCTTTGGGGGACTCCTGTTTTTCACCGACAGGTGTTGTGTTTTGGAGGGACTCATTGACATGCCTCACACCGCAACCGAATAGCAAAGTAATGAGGATAAAAAGTCCGAGTAAAGCCTTCATATTCATTAGAAACGCTCCTTTATTTCATAAGGCGGCAACCCCTTGCAACCCGCGGGCAGTTACCACCTCTACAATCTTTTTTACCATTATTCGCTCTTGGCTGAACCCATGAGCATTTCGTTCCAATCCCACAAGAGAATTGTGCCGTCTGCCCCTGTGCTGACGAGTGTTTTTCCATCAGGCGAAAATGCCAACATCTTCACTTCTTCTGTATGTCCATTGAGTGTAGTAAGTTTGTTTCCTGTTATCATATCCCATAACTCAATGTCGCCATATCTAAGTCCAGCAACAAATACAGTACTATCTGGCGAAAACACTAACGTTCTGGCACCACGGTGGTACCTTTCTTTAAGATGAATTTCTTTATTACTTCCCAACAAATAAATGCCTTCATCCTTCGCCACAGCAAGCAGCGTACCATTTGGAGAGAATACCAAGGATCTGATAGGTGCTACAGTATCGCTAAAACTATCAAGTTCTATAGAGGAAGTGACCGCAACCCCGGTTTCCGCATTCCACATCTGAACATCTCCTCCCCTAGTGCCAGTAACGAGTTTTTTTCCATCTGGTGAGAATGCCAAAGCACTCACAGGTGGAAGAGGAGGGTCAAACAAAGCCCCTGTTTCTATATTCCACAAGATAATTTTATCGTGACTACTAAAGGCTACTGTTTTTCCATCAGGCGAAAAAATCAGATTTGAAGGGATTCCAATATCTGTAAGGGTCGCCAATTCACTCCCCGTGCTGACATCCGTCAAACGAATCAAAGAATCTGAACGCGAGCTAGAGAGACCAAAACCTTGCCCGAAGACTATGCTGCCCTCGGCACCAACACTGGCGAGTTTTGTTCCATCCGGCGAAAACGCTAAAGTCCGGAACAAATCTCGATGGCCCGCAGTATGAATAATAGATTTATGTGGTGTTTTCATATCCCAAAAGGTAATTTCTCCATTAAATGCTACGCTCACAAGCGTGGAACTCTCTTGAAAGAAAGTCGCTGCTCTCATCAATGCCATGTGTCCTGTGATATGGAGCGGTAGCGAAGCTCCTGTTCCTGTATTCCAAAATCGGATAGTGCCATCCGCCCCTCCGCTTACAAGCACACTATTATCAGGTGAAAACGTTAGCGCATTAATACTACTGGTATTGCCAGTCAACGTCGCGAGTGGATCACCCGTGGCAGTATCCCACAACTGTACTGTTTTATCGACACTCCCACTAGCAAGCATTTTCCCGTCCGGTGAAAACGCTAACACATTTATCCATCCAGTATGTTTTTGAAGGATAACCCCGTCGTCGGCGTCGGTGAGGTCCCATAAGCGCACCGTCTTATCCTTGCTTCCACTAGCGAGGCGAGTACCATCGGGTGAAAATGCTAAGGCTAAGACTTTTTTATCATCCGGCATATCCGCTGGCATTGCATGTCCGTCGAGCGTCGATAACGCTTTACCCGTTTTTGGATCCCACAACTGTATTTTCCCATCATCCCATCCAATCGCAATCTTATCGTATGTGAGTGCGAAGACCTCAGGATAAGGCATCCCCATGCCAAATCTTGCTTCCTTCACATTGCCTTGTCCACTTTCAACATCTAACCGGACAAGTCCGTTCCCGAAGTTACCTAAACTGACGAGTGTTTTACTATCTTCAGAAAACTGCAATGCAGCTCCGGCAAAAGGTCCACCAATGAGCGGGACCTTATGGGCAGCAGCCATCTCCCACAACTGGAGCTCCTGCCCGCGAAATATACCACCGCTATTTGCCAAGAAACGACCATCCGGCGAAAATGCAAGCGATTGGCACATCCCCGCAAATAGGGACTTCTCTTCACCTGTCTCCACATCGTACAGCCATATACCGATGTTACTCCCGACCGCAAGTTGCGTGCCGTCCGGTGAAAACTGGATCGCATTAATACCACCTTTTCCGAAACGCGCCTTCGCCTCTTTCGGCAATGCCCATTGTGAATAGTCTTTAACCGTATCATCTGATTGTGCCTCTGCAACCGATGCCGAAACCTCATTAGGCTGTCGATTAGAAGCATTGTTCTTGCTTGGCGTGCTGATATTTCCCAGCTGCGTCCGAACATCCGGTTTGGCTTCAAGGCTCAGCACAACGGGTGCTTCAATCAGCTCAACTGTCATTTCTGAAGTCGCGTCAAAACTATACGGCTTTTGGAAACGCGATAGGTATTGACTGCCGACACCCAACATCAAAAATATGACTGCTATGGTGGAAATACCTATCGCCCACGGCACGAACGGTTTGCTACCTGATGGTGCGACCGGTTTCAGGCGCGAGACCTCGCGCATGATATTCTCTGTAAGGTTTGGTGTAATTTGGAAATGGTCGAGTGCTTCTCTAATCATCGGTTCCTCCTCTTTTAAACGGTTCCGCGCACGCCTCAAACGACTTTTAATAGTACTCGCCGATACGCCCAAAAATCGACTAATCTCTTCAACTTTCATCTCACCAAGGTAGTACAGGGTCATCACTGTGCGTTCACTCTCTTGTAACTTCGCAAGCAGCTTTTTGACAACTTCGCGCTGTGTCTCAACTGCGGTTCTACTCCGTTCTTCGGTAACGTGTCGGGAATAAGCATCTTCCTGTAGCATCGTTGTCTCTGTATCCTCCAACGGTTGTGTTTCTATCCGTTTTTTGCGGAGCCACGTAGCACATAGATTTGCTGTAATCACATAGATCCACCCAGAAAACTGGTTCGGATCTTTCAAGGTGTGAAGGCTCTGATACACTTTCAGAAAAGTGTCCTGGGTGATGTCCTCAGCGATATGGAAGTCTCCGATTTTTCGCCAAGCGAGTGCGTGAACCGGTTTTTGATATTTATTCACCAGTTCCGCAAAAGCGGTTTCATCACCAGTGAGAACTCGTCGAATAATTGCAACATCGTCATTTTTCATGAGGCACCTCCAGCAAGCAAAAGTTGATTAATGACATATTAACTATAGTGACGCAAGATAGCGCAAAATAGTTGCCTAATCGAAAAAAAAAGAGGATTTTATAGTGAAGCCCGTAAATAAGTGAACATCTTTGTAGCATAAACTTCCAGTTTGTGCCAGTCTGAATACCTGTTATA
>CAZQIP010000387.1:0-3276 GCA_964593655.1 uncultured bacterium
CCTCACTTAACTCGGCGACTTTCACCCAGTTTTGTGTCTGATGCTCCATAATTTTCCGTTCCTCCAAATTGTGTTTCGTATATCATAGCTTTAAAATAAAAAATACCAACCTAAACTTAACTATTATATAGTATTATACCACAAAAAACTTAAAATGTCAATAGAAAATCAAAAATAGGTAAATATAAATTAATATTAAAATTTAAAACAAATCTATCGTGCCGCGCTGTACACTAATTTCTGTTTCCGCTTGACAACCAGTCTCCTGTGACCTCTTCAAACGGTGCAACAGGTTCAAACGGCTCATCATAATCGCCACCATTATGACTCACCTCACATGAGTGGAGCCATTGACGCAAGGACTCGCGGGTTTGCCCTAATCGCTCGCGTTGTTCGTCTGCCAAGTTGATAGTTTCTGCGCGGTCTTCAATCATATCAAAACACAAATCTTCGCTGCCATCGCTTGATAGATTGGTCAAGCATTTATAGCGGTTATCCACCATAGCGATGGTCGGTGCGTGAAACATCGCCTCTTTTCCACTATTGAACCGATACGGAATCGGGGTCGGACGTTCTGTCATGTTTCCGTCAATGGTCGGTAGCAGACTGATACCGTCAATGGGGCGATGATCGGGCATTTCAAATTGCAGGGTTTCGGCGATTGTCGGGAAGTAATCGAGGGTGCTGCACGGCATTTCCACCACACGTCCGGGGTCCGCATGACCTGGCCAGTGCAATAGTGCAGGCACGCCGACACCGCCGTCAAACAGAGAACGTTTGCGTCCGCGCAAGCCGCCTGTTGAACCCCGGTTCCGACCCTCCTGTCCTGTGCGTCCTTCGGGTCCGTTGTCTGAACAGAACCAGATCATCGTGTTTTGGGATGCGCCCCATGCCGCCAAAGTGTGATACAACCGTCCCACCTGATCGTCTATTGCGGTAATACAGCCGTAATAGTGTTGCTCATTTTCGGTGTATTCGGCGTACATTTTGCGGTACTCCGGTCCGGCAAAGACTGGGGTATGCGGCGCGTGAAACCAGATTGTCGTAAAGAACGGTTCGCCCTTTTCAAGCGTTTGCTCAATAAATGCGATTGCGCGATCCATCAAGACCCGGGAATCGCAGCCTTTTAGATTCTCCGTAGTTAGTTCTCCATTCTCGTAGTAAGGCGATGCCCATGGGCGGTCCGAACGTCTACCACCGCTCTGGACACCGACTGCAGGATCCCAAGTTGGCACTGCATACTCCGTGGCAAAAGACGCATCGTAATCCCGCTCCCACGGTGGCGCGTAATTACGCGCCGGATTACGGTTAGGTTTCCCCGAATAATTCGGGTCCAGCGTTCCAAGATGCCATTTTCCAAAATGCCCGGTTGCATAGCCAAACGATTTTAGCATCCGCGCGAGTGTGATTTCCTGTGCGGGTAAATGCCCACGATTGGCATGTGTTATGCCGTATCGAAAATAGTGTCGCCCGGTCAAACACGTCCCCCGCGTCGGGGAACAGACCGGTCCGCCTGCATAAAACCGCGTAAATCGGATCCCATGACTCGCCAGCCTGTCCAAATTCGGAGTTTTGATAATTTCATTTCCGTTAAAGCCCACATCGCCATACCCAAGGTCGTCGCACATCATCAAAATTATATTCGGTGAACGCATTTTTACCTCCATTCCGTTCGACTGTTCTATCTCCTAAGATTATCAAGTCTGCCATTTTATTACAACATATACTTTATATATTTTTCTTTTTACTCGACAGTGAAATGGTGAATTTGTTAATAAGAAGCGGTTATTCAGAAATGGCATTGGCTTGGAATTAACCGCTTTTTCAACTTAATCCACGATATTTAATTTTTCACGGCACGGATCTATTTGTCAATAATTAGTGCTTTTTTTATCATTTATGACATTTTTTGCATTTTATGCACGAAATCGCACAAAAAAAATGGTCTTTTCTTTAAGAGATGTTTAGGTGATGGTTTGCACTTAACCGGATATCGAACTCACATTTAAACCTCACATCACCTTAAAGCAACATGGTGATTTTTGATTTCATGTAGGATTTATGCATTTCCACTCGATGAGGGAGTTAGGACGGTTGGGTACCTCAAGAATAGCGGATCCTCTCAAAGTTAAGTTCCTTAATCTGCGTAAGTCCTGATGACGGAATTATTTTTTTGTAACCTTTTTACCCAATTTTTACACTTAATTAGTAAAGGATAAGTTCACGCTAAATGTTAACCGACTATGAAAAATATAGTGATGTGCAACTCTTGCAGTGCTATCAGAAAGGTAATGAGGTCGCAGGAAATATTCTCTTTCAGCGACATAGGGTTTCTCTTCACAAGTTTTTTGAAAGGAGAATCGGTGGCAATCGTCAAGATGTAGAAGATCTCGTCCAAGAAACGTTCCTTGAGGCACTGAAAAGCCTCAAAAAAGGGCAGTCCCTAACGAGTTTTCGGGCGTGGCTATACAAAATCGCAACACGTGTCCTGGCGAGATGGATTGATGAAAAACAGAAGCAAGGCGTACAGGTCATATTGGATGCCGCTCCAGAAGATGAATCAGGGCAAATGGCTCTCACAGAATTGCTTTCCGCACCCGTGACATTTCAACCGGAACATGGCGTTCTTGACAACGAACTTGGAGACATCCTCCGCCATTTTGAGCGCACGCTGCGTCCAAAGGAATTAGCGGTCTTTCGGTTAAGGCACAACAGCAATATAACGTTTCAAGAGATTGGAGAAGAACTGCGTATTAAGCCAGGAACGGCTAAGGTTCGGTATTATCGAGCGGTAACAGCATTTAAGGCGTGGCTAAAAAAGCATTATTCTGATATTTATCAATCATTAACGCGAGTTTGATGAATACTTAGGACAGAAGCCTTTCCTTTTAAAGTCCTCCTGATAAGGGGAATTTAGGGGTTAGATCCCAAAAATCGCCTCTTTTTGACAATGTGGGTCCGCTTTGCCTTCTAATACTTTTTTCAAACTGGCGTAATCCTTTAGAAGGAGTGAATCGTTAGATAAATAGTTATTGGCTATTTAAATTATTAATGTGATGAAATAGTTTTTGTATGTGGCAGTCTCCGATATTTTTCAGGGGTGCGCCGAGGGTGGTAGTGACACCTATCGGCGCGGCACTGCCATAACCCATCTATGACAGCACTAACCTAATTGTAGCATAAAATGCCTCTGTTTTGTCAGACTTTTAGGTTAGCATCTTTAATATAGGAGATACTCGGATGTTCAAACGAAAGTGGTACTGGGCATCTACTGCA
>CAZQIP010000388.1:0-36854 GCA_964593655.1 uncultured bacterium
CAGGAAAAGATTGAAGAATTCAGGCAGACCGTCCAGAAAGGTTTGCGAAGACGGCGGAGCCAAGCACTCCCCGGACACATTTAACACGTTTGTAGTGGATTCCAGAATTAATGGGACACTTTGCACCGGCACGGTTAGGAAACCGTGCTTACCGGGGACTGCAGAAGTGTCCATTCATTTCTAAGTTTTACTATCAATTAAGGAGCAAATTCATGGCAACCCCATTTATTAAGCCGCGCGTCCCGCGCGGGATGCGAGACATCTTACCTGAACAGATGATTCGTAGGCAATATGTTATAGATGTGATTCGTGCCGTGTTTGAGGAATTTGGTTTTGAACCTTTGCAGACCCCTGCCCTCGAATTATCGGAAGTACTCACAGGCAAATACGGGCCGGATGCTGAGAAGCTTATCTACCAAGCGGGACACGTTGGTGGAAAGGAGGACATCTCCCTCCGCTATGATCTTTCGGTGCCGCTTTGCCGACTTATCGCTATGTATCCACAACTCCCGAAACCGTTTAAGCGATACCAGATTGATCCGGTCTGGCGCGCCGAGCGCCCACAAAAGGGCCGTTATCGCCAATTCTTCCAGTGCGATGCAGATACGGTCGGCAGCGAGAATATGCTCGCTGATGCCGAAAACGTCACGCTCGTCTATCAGGTGCTAACGCGTCTCGGTTTCAAGCAATTTGAGATTAATATCAATGACCGGAAACTCATCACTGGCATCGGACAATTCGCTGGCGTGCCAACTGAGCAACTTGGGGGTCTCTATCGCTCTATTGATAAACTGGATAAGATTGGGTTAGCAGGGGTTAGCGCCGAATTAGCGGAAAACCAGATACCGGAGCCTGTTATTGAGAAACTTCTTGCATTGCTTGAGGTCGAAGGCGATATAGCGACAGTACTGAATGCGCTCAATGCGCAACTCGGTGATTCTGAAATCGCGCGAGAGGGTATCTCGGAATTGGAGGAACTGATCGGTTATCTCACAACGCTTGGTGTTCCAGAAGAATTCTATAGGGTGAACGTCGCGATGGTGCGGGGTTTGGAATACTATACCGGTCCGATCTATGAGACTGTCGTTGAAGAACCGAAAATTGGAAGCATCACTGGTGGCGGTCGATACGATGAACTCATCGGAAGTTTCAGTAAACAGGGTTACCCCGCGACCGGTACCAGTTTCGGGATTGAGCGGATTATTGACGTGATGGAAGAATTTGATATGTTCCCATCCGCAGTTGGAAAGACAGTAACACAGGTGTTAGTGACTGTTTTTGATGCCGATCTGGCGCAGGAATCTTTGAAAGTCGCGACGCTTCTGCGTCAAAGTGGCATTCGTACAGAGGTTTACTGCCGCCCGGCGCGCATGAGCGCACAGATAAAATACGCGGACACCAAAGGCATTCCGTATGCTGTGATCCTCGGTTCGGATGAAGTAGAGGCAGGCACAGTCGCAATCCGGGATCTTTCAAATAGAGCGCAGCACATTGTCCCGCGAGGTGAACTTATTGGACAAATTAGGCAACTATCCGAGTCGGATTAGTTTATAGCAAATTAGCTGGGTGGGCAAGGTGGAGTTGTGATGTCTCGTTAAAGAGATGAAGGTCTTTCTTGCATTACAGGGATTATGTAACCTCGGATTGTAAAACCGTCGAATGTCTCTGTCTCTACACGAGATTCAGGCTCTGTGCGGTGATCAAATATAACGTAGTATCCTTCCACTGTATTTTCCAATTTGAGATACGCCGCCAGTTGTGCTTTGCCTGACTGATATCGGCGTTCGCCCTCCCAAATCTTCGTCTCAACGATGTATTTTCGCCCGTTGTGCAGGATAAGCAGATCAATTCTGCCGCGTCCGGTTTGGACTTCAAGATACATACAACCGCCTATAACCCGGACAAACTGGTCGAGGTAGGTATATAGCAGATATTGTCCAACAAACTCTTGTGGTGTGTCTGGTACTTGCAAGATTCGGTACCTCGCGCGTGCGATGAAATCTTGAAAGTTATCAAGGAGTGCCTTCAGATCAAGCGTCCCGTCAGGTGTGAGATAATCGATAAAGTCGGCACCGGTGTCTTGTGCGAAATATTCGCCTTCAAGTCCGTTAATCAAGGGCTGGAAAGCTTGTATGATGCAATGTTGATAAATCGGGTTCACAATCTCACACATCCCGTCAGTCCCTTTTGCGATAACACCATAAGTCGCAAGTTCACTGATAATTTCATTACGTGGGGTGAACTGGACCCCTCTCTCGTAAGAAGCGATTCTCATCAAGATGCTTTCAAAACGTGGGTCTCTGCTGATATTTGTTATCAGGTGCGTCAGGTTAGCATTATTTTCCTCAAGGAGTTGTGCGTGTGCTTTGGCAAAGTGCGCCATGGTAATTGTCTCAGTTTTCGGAATTTCCAACTCTTCGGTGAGAATCTGCGCAAATCGGTTGACGAGAAATGGTTGACCAGCTGCCTGTTTATGGAGTACTTCAATGACTTCTGGCGCGAAGGGTTGCCCAATTTCGTCCGTGTACTGTGCAAGCAACTCTTCTACCTGTTGGCGGGTGAAATTAGGCAGGTGAAATTCATCTTGTATATTGAATGGTGAAACGGATCTATTGTAGTTAAGTTGCGCAATGCTTTTGACTCCAACGATGCCGAGGCTGTGTGGACATCGTTCCTCATCGGAAAGATAGATAGAGCGAAGTGTGTGAAGAAAATCACTTAGAACATCTTGAGGGATGCCATCAAATTCATCTATGATGAGGACAACCTTCTGCTCGCCATATTGGGAGTCCAAAACACTTGCAAACGCCTCGAAGAACTCCATCATGGAAATGTGATTCGTAAGTTTTGTGCTATCCAGAAATCGCGTGAGGGCATCAGCCGGCACGTGTCCGCGTTTTTGGAAAACCTGCTCAATTTCCTTGCGAACCCGTTTGTAGAAAGTGTCGTAAAAATCGAGAGGAGAGAGATTTTGATACGCTTCAAAATTCAGTTGAATTGGGAAATAAGTTGATGTGGCAGCTGTGAGTACGTCAAGTGCGAATCGGAAAAACGTGGTCTTCCCAGTCTGGCGCGGTGCGAAAAGGACGATGTACCGCCCCTCTTCAATACGGGTGATGAAGTCAGCAATTTCCTCAGTTCGTGAGACAACATAGTGCCGTCCAGGATACACACGTCCTTGAGTTCCAAAACGTCTCATTTTTTCTCCTCATTTCCCTTAACATTCTCATCCATTTATTGTATCATATCATCTTATGGGAATCCATATCTAATTTCTAATGATTGCAGTAGTGAATTAATCGGACGACATGTTCTGATGTTTTCTACTTTAGATTCGACAAAAATACACGACAGGAGACTCTCTAAAATGAAAAATAACACCTCCCGCCTCCTAAACCGCCCTAATCTTACTCGCTATATTATTCTGCTCTGTTGCATTATTCAGGCGATACAGTTGACGAGTGCGGGGTGCAGCCATACCAAGCCGTATTACCATCCAGAGATACCTGATATCGAAAGACGTGAAAGTGAAACAGAAGGCGTACTCCGTTATCGTCTTTTGTTACTCGGCGATGGTGGCGCACCGAGACCGGATGAACCGGTCTTGAAAACCCTCGGTGAATGGGCAGAAAAGGACGCTGCGAAAACGAGTATTGTCTTTTTAGGGGACAATATGTATCCTGAGGGGATGACAGCCCGGAAAAAACATGAAGCAGCAACGCGTCTAACACCCCAACTAACAGTTGTTAAAGATGCGGGTGCCCACGGACTCTTTATCCCCGGAAACCACGATTGGGCAAGCGGAAAATCGGAAGGGTATAGTGCGCTTCTTGCACAAGAAAAGTTTATCAATGATGCCCTTGCCGGTGAACAGAATTTTCTGCCATCTGGCGGTTCACCCGGTCCAGTTGCTCTTGAGCTGCCGAAAGTTAACCCCGTCGTCCGGCTTATTGTACTGGATACACAATGGTGGTTGCATCAACATGAAAAGCCAGAAAAATCAGCTGAAACGGTTATAGCAGAACTTACAGCACTGTTAGATACAGAATTGCCGGTTATCGTTCTGGGGCACCACCCGTTGCAAAGTTACGGTCCACACGGCGGCTATTTTGACTGGAAGGCACATCTTTTTCCTACCAGAGCTTTAGGAGAATGGCTCTGGATTCCAATACCGGTAATTGGTTCAGTGCATCCGTATGCAAGGAAATACTTTTACAAATTCGATCAAGATATAGGCAGTGCCCCATACGACAATTTGGTAGTGCAATTCAACCGCGCATTTTCCACGCGCAAACCGCCACCTGAAGGCACATCCCTTTTAATCTATGCCGCCGGACATGAACACTCTTTACAGGTCTTAAAAGGTGATAGTGTCGATTATCTCCTTGTGAGTGGAGCTGCCGCGAGTCGAAAGGTAACGGGAGTGTTGTCCGGGGATAACACCTTGTTCGCGCATCAGCATACAGGTTTCATGGCGGTGGATTTTTTCACCGATGGGAAGATCTTGTTGCGGGTGGTTGAACCTGAAGGTAAGGGTGTTCTCTTTCACCGATGGTTGACTTTTTAGTGCCTTGAAATCCAAACCGGCTCCTCTACACAAAAATTTGGGTTTCGTTGGTGTATTTCCTAAATCGTAAATCACACCCTAAAAAAATCCTTTCGAGAATGCCTACAAATATTTCATCGTTTGATCTTCTCAAAGTAGTAACGCAACCCACTGCTTTGCACCCAGCCGGTGGGACCGAGTTGCCTCGTGCCAGGCATAGTGAGAGAGAACTCATCCATACTATATATCTCCGGGTTGCTATACTCGGGAGGAAGAATACCAATCTCTCTCACTGTTACGAGTCCTCGTGAGTTTGCAAGTGCAGCAGGCTCAGTTGGCCCTTTATCGACGCTTATAGCGAAAAGGAGTCGGGACACCTCCGGACCAGAGTGCTTGATAAACCGGATGAATACGGCACTTTGATTGCCGTATTGGACAGTGAAGACAATAAATTGACCGAAAACTTCCGTGCCGCCCGCTGTTTTGCCCCGATAATAGTGTACGCCTTTCTCTTCAAAGAATTCAAGTGTGAGGTTTTTTAAGTCTTTTAAATCAAGGGTGTGAAGTGCAGCTTCGGTTTTTGTAACACTTGCGCCAGCATCACTTTCCGTAACCTCAAGGTTTAGGAACTTCCATCTTCCAAAGAGTAGATCTATGCCTGTTTCGTGTATGTCAATTTTGGCTTTGAGTTCATTGCGTTCTTCGCGGAGGCTTTCATAACTCTTGAGCAGCTGATCGCGTTCCGTTTGCATCTTTTGATACTCCACACTGGTACAGCCTGGTAGCACCAAAACACAAACACAAAAGACGGTTAAAATTTTCACTACTCACTCTCCTTATTGCTGGGAAAAACAGTCGTATTCACTTCAAATCGCTTTTGAGAAAAGAAACCAGTGCGATAATAACAAGCCAAAGCATATGCATGAATATATCCCATCATCTTTGTCGGTAAGAACAATTTGTGATTACAACTCCTCTGGATAACAGGCTAAGAAGTCTACATCTCTTTGTTATCCAAATATTTGAGTGGACTTTCGATGATGTAATCGCCTGAATCTTCAAGGAACTGCTGGACGAGGAAGACATGCCCGGCACCAATAATGAGCAGAATCCGGTCGTCATCAGATTCAGTGATGCGGGTGAGATTGACAAAAATCTTGAGATTTCTCTCGTACCAGTACCAGACCCAATTTGCCCCCGGATATTCGCTACCCAATCCAATCCGCGCGATCCGTAGGTAACCTTGGTGGTCGGCAAGCCTACCCTTAGGCTCGTTGAGCCGTTTATATGTGTCGATTATCGTTTCATATTCCTCAGGTTCAACCCAGATGGTTCCATCTTCATCCTGCGTAATTTTTCCTTCAGGGGGCCCGGACTCCAAACGGTAATCTATATTGTGTTCCTTTGCGAAGGTGTCGTAGTCTATCTTGTCATCGTCTACAGGAAACACTTTGTACCAATCGTCCCAATAATCAACGCAGTATACTTTTGAATGCCCGAGTTGTTTTGCTAACCGAAAGCCGATCTGATCGCCCTCGTTGCGTTGGAGTTCGTAGGTGTCTTCCAGATAATCTTGATAGCTTGCGTTGACTTTAGTGTCTCGTGAAGGATCCGCCTCAAGGGCTATCTTAGTAGGTTGGAACGCCCTAAGCTGTGTGACGAGTTGCTTAATCTCGCTTTGGCGTTTAGGGGCAAGAACATCATCCATTTTTCTATTAAAACTATCCATGCCCGGGTTTGCCAAGTGTTCGCTGCCAAGGATCATGACTGTTGGTTTCGTTTGGTGTTTCATCAATTAGCATCCTCCTTTTTGAAGTATTTCAACGGGCTTTCGCGGCAAGTAATGTCATTAAGTAGAATTTGTATTTCACTGAGATTTTCATAGAATCTTCTCCTCCGAACTCACGTTAATACATAACCACACATTATATGCATAAAAGGCAGGACATATATTGTCCTGCCTATGCGTTGTTTTATTTAGTCTTGGAATTCTGGCGGGCGTACTTTAGAAATTCCATATTTCTTAGATGTGACTCAGCCTCTTCCAATTCGGAACGAATTTCCTGCAGATCCCCAACCATCTGTTTTAAATCCGAGTCAACTTGGCGATAGGTTTCTTGAGCGGTTTTCGGTGCGTATCCCGATTTTTTGAGGTAATACGCCGTGGACATCCAGACGCACACAAGTATAGTGACTGTTGTGGTTCCCGTCACGACTGCAATAATAGCGGTAACCGCAGCAGTGAACTTAATAACAAAGAAGAACACCAGTCCGATAAGAATCAGTAGTAACACCGACATATCTGTTCCTCCCTACTCGTCGACACCTTTAGCGATGTTGATGAGTCGTTTCACTTCATTTTTCAGAACATCAATTTCTTGTTGAACGTCATTTACTTTCTGATGCAGTGCTTCTACTTCACGTTGCGATGCTCCCTTTTTCAAACCTTTTTTCTTCGCAAAGTAGGACGTGCTCATCCAGACGCATCCGAGTGTCGTTATCGCGATACTTCCGAATATAATAGTGATAATCAGAACAACTTCTCCCATTTTCAATGCCTCCAACTTTTGAATAAAATGTGGTCTTATTTTATTAGAGTCAGCAAGACAGAAAAAGATAGTAAAAAATGGAAATCAAATTGTGCAGAGGTATGTATCTCGAAAATTATGGCAGAATATTAGAATGGTTTGGACATCAGAAAATTGGCGGGATTATATGAAGGCTGAGCATTTATAGTAAGGTTTAGGATTAATTGGGCATTCTGCACCGGCGAGGTTAGGAAACCTCGCCTACCGGTGCCGGGGGTGAAACATAAGGAGGGAAGCAGATTGCTTTTCTCGAAGCATCTACATATTTTCTATTCTACTGATAAGGATCATTTTTGATTGACAGGTGTTTTTGCGCTTCTGTGGAGGGTTGAAAAGATTGTTCCGATCCATCTTTTTGAAGCAGGCGCGCCACGTCATACCCTCTACGGAGCAGTTCGATGAAAAGTGCGTCATCTGAGGCATCATTTACCGAACTTAACGTTTTCGTACTTACGTTAAGTTCAGAATGAATTGACATCGCCTCCGATGCATCCCGAACACTGGCGTAATTGACACCCAAATACCGCTGGGTTGTCACCACGCTTTTATGCCCTAACATCTCTTGTACAGCATAAATATCGTTCGTCTGCTCATAAAGACGCTGTGCATAAGACTTCCGTAGAGAATGCGTACCAAGCTTTCCATTTAAACCCGCCGCTTCAAATGCTTCCTTCAGCGCATTGTGTGCTGCTATTCTCGTCATTGACTTCGTGCCTTGTCCCTTTCGTGAAGGAAACGGTGGACGGGTCGGATCGACATCACCATATAACTCGATATGCCAAGCAATAAGATTCTCAATCGCCTGCCTGCCGTCTGTGTTCACAGGTACCGCTCTGGATACCTCACTGCCTTTCACGATATTCCGATCAAACAGCAAATCCTTAACAGGCTTGCCATTCTGCCATACATCTCCCACTTTCAACGCAAGCAGTTCGCTAATCCGTCCACCGATAGATACGCCTAACATAAACAGACTCCGATTCCGAATGGCAAACGTACCGCTAAAAGCCTCTGATACTTTTCGGATTTCGGCATTATCTAATGGTCTCGTGCCTTTCATATAAAAAACTCCTTGTTTTTATGCGTACATACATTTAATAAAACGGCATATAAACTGAGTCGGTTTCTAAACGCCATCCAAATATGTGTTAAAGCGAAGTGGATCTTCTCTCCGATGGGGTCGTGCAAAGTTCACAGACTAATTGCTCTAAAATACAGGTGGCATCTGGATTACTCGTTTTCAATTGGGCATCCACATCTAAGCTTTTTTCAAGGGCAGTGACTAACTCGTCAACCGTAAAAGCGTTGAGCGTTTGAAAGATTTTGTAAGCGACATAAGGGTTCTGCTTCAAAATGTTGTGCGTAGCTGTATTCGGTAAGATGCCGCCGACTTCTGTGGCGAGCGGTTGGAATATATTTGCCGTAAATTCACGAAAAGGCATCCGGCTGTGTATTGTTCGGAGTTCCTTCCTTTCAGCGATGAGCTTCGCTTGGAGTGCAAATCGGAATTGGCGGGCGATTGTTGAAATAATAGGGATAGGCTCTTGACCGCTCGCTAACACTTCATGAAGGCTCTTCAACGCCTGTCCGACCGAGCGTTTTCCGATCGCATCAGTGAGATCAAAGATGCCGTCAAATGTATTCTGTGTCACCATGTTCCGGACATCTTGCTCGTCAATTTGGCGTTTGTCGCCAACAAAATTGACAATTTTATTGATGGCTTCAGCAACAGTGTGCATATCGCCGCCGGTTCGCGTCCGTAGTAGAGAGAACGCTCGGGGTGTAATCTGCTTATGAAATTCAGCGAATTTGTCTGAGACTTTCTTATAGAGCGGGTCTCGGTTCAACGACGGTCCCGCCTCGACTGGGGCGAAAGATCGGTAGCGTCCGACGGCTTCAATGGCTTTAACAATCTGGTTGCGCTCGTTCACGGGTCCCTGTACTGTAAATATCAGGACGCTATTTTTGGGGAGATCGCCTTGAAGCCATTCAAGCAATACGGCTATGTCGTCGATATCCTCAGTTTCCGTAGCGTATGTATCGAGTTGTTGAGCGATTTGGGGTAAACGTTCGAGAAAACCGCGCTCTTCATCGGTGAGCTTCGTATCCAGTTCATCGATGAGCGAATCAACAGCATTTATGTAGTTTAAATGATTTTCGGAGATCTGTTGTGAACTGACTTCCAAAAGTTTTGCCAATGTAGAGATAGATTTCTGTGGATTTGTAATTTCAACTTTGAATGCATTTCGGACGATTGTTATCGGTGCTGTACGTTGCTGAACCTTAAAGAAAGGGGCATCTCGGACAATCACAACTCTCCAATCTGACATGACTGGATAGAGGTCTGCCTGACTCAAAATTTCTCGAATTGTTATATGAGTATCTTCTAAAAAAGTGAGATTGAAATCGCGCGTATCCGGTGTAAGCAAATGATCAAGCATCTGTTTGAGGGTGCCCTCAATGAGAAAACTTTCCTCGCCACAGAGCAGATACACAGGGAAAACTTTATTCGCTTGGATTTCTCGGAGGATATTTGGTGGTGGATTTGTGGGTTTCTGCTTCATCTTGGATATAGGGTTAGGGCAAACTGCCGCCAGTTGGAATTGCTCAGGTGGCATTATCGCTGGCGGATTCCTTTTGGGTCCCTGCAGTAGCGAACGCGGAGAAACGTTTCTTGGTATCGTGTGTACCACAACTGGGGCATTTCGGAAGTTCCTTGGCGTTCCCGGCGCGCGCAAGCACTTCAAACTCAGTCTCACAGTCGTTGCAACGGTATTCAAAAATTGGCATTGTTTTTACCTCTAAGCCGCGACGGGCCGAATGATTACCTTTACCTTCGTGCCTTTAGGTGGAATCACATCGGTATTGACGCGATACGTTCGGTCATCTGTACCCGTGGGTAAAGGATGATTGAAGAGGGAATCTGGATCGCGGTAGACGGCAATAATATTATGAAAAAGTTGGGATGTCAGTTGATTATTTTTTATCCGTCCCCCTGTGAAAACCCATGGTGTTTTTTGCATTGGTTGCTCTTTGAAGGCATTCCATACCAACTCTCGCGCGCGCCGTGAAATTACCTCATCGCCTTGGTTCCATTGTACCCAGATTTCAACGGGTGCCCCTGTTGGAATTCGTGGATCACCTTCGACAGCGAGGTTTCTACCCGGTTCCAACTCCAATGCCCCGAGTGCAAAGAGTATATGGACAGGTTCCGCGTCAACAATCAAGATACTCTCATGCGTTTTTCCGAGTTTACCGCAGGCAAAAAATTCGATATTGGCATCTCCACCGACAATGTTAATCTCACCCGGCAGCGTTACCTCACGTTTGTTGGTGTCCAAAAGGACATTGCCGAGTCGGTGAACATTTTCACTAACTTTCTCAGGCTTCATCGACAAGACATCTGTCGCTGCGGTAGATTGTGGATAGACAGTAAGTTTTTCCGACGCAGTATTGTCACTTTCATCAGCCTCTGTGATGTCCACGCGCGCGACAAGTTCTATTTCGCCTTCAGTCGTAGGTGCCCAATCGGCTGAAACGACAGTCTCGCCTAATTTAGGTGTCCAAAGCACTTCAGTTGAGGTCACCTCTTCGTCATCTACATAAAACCGGACGTTGAGGATCCCATCAAAAGGCGTTCCGGTATTACGCAGGGTTGCACTGAGCCGAATTGCCTCACCGACGCGCGGGGCAGGTGGTGAAAACCGGAGGCTCCGTGGGACGATCCCAATATTGGGTTCTGTTGGCCCTGCGAGCGCGTGACTCAAGGACATCACGGCAAAACAGGTCGATAAAAAATCGCTCTCAGATCCCCGCCATCTCCCGTCAGACTCTTGTTGTGCGACCATCATCTGTGAGATTTCATCGTACCAATCGTAGCCAGCAAAGGTGTTTAAGGTTGGTGGGATGTCACAGAACCGTTGCAACGAGAGCAGATAATAGTAGAGCCATGAGTTAGAACCGGGGTTCCGGGTTAGGGTCCAATGCTTTTTCACCCATGCCATGCCCTTCTGGACCTGTGGATCCTCGACGGGAACCCCACACGCGCGAAGTGCCCATAATCCGGTTGCGGTCATACTCCCGTAGACCCCGATCGCCCAAGGCGAACCGTCGTCAACTAAATTATAGAGCCATCCGCCTGTTTCGGTTTGGTTTCGGCGAATCCACTGTTCGGAGCGTGCCCAGGTATCGTGTGGAATATCAAGTCCCCATTGCTTTGCAGCATAGAGTGCATAGATCACCATGTTCATGTGCGCGCCATCGGCAGTAAAACCGTAACCCCAGCCGCCATCGTCCCTTGGGTCCGCGAACTCACTACCGCTGATCGGTAGTTGTTTTTTGATCAACTGGTTCACGGCAAATTGTGCGCGTTCCCTGTAGGTTTCATCTTGGGTTGCTACGAGAACTGGCACAATCACTGCGAATTGGTAAACAGCGAACTCATTCCAATTCTGTGCCAGTAGGAATTCCAAGCCGCTTTTAACGGCTGGGTGCGAAGTGGTGTGTCCAGCTGCAAACAAGGTTTGCAACGCCAGTGCCGTCTCCTGCGTTTGATCTTCACCGAAATTCCATACAGCAGCGGGAACGAAGTTTTCAGCCAACCCCTTTAGACTCGCCTGACAGGTGATGCAGATCAAGATGAGTTGGTTTTCAGTGCCACATTGTAAACAGGTCCGACTATGCCTTCCCTGTTGTGCCTCTATCCAATCAACTCCTTTTGTGATCGCGTTCTGGATTTGTTCGGGCGTGACAGTAGGGAATGTCCGCGTTTGGGCGACGATCGTCGTATGCGCAACGTTATTTCCGGCATCCGCTTCCTCAATATGCTTAGTGCCTGTGGGATTAACGACAGCGTAAATTTCCGTTTTACCAGGAGGTGGCTGCCACTGCGCTTTCACGCTGCCGGCCTGCCCAGCTTTTAATTCTATGATCACATCCTTACAGACGATTTGGAGCGGTTGCGTCGCTCGGTCTCCTTCATAAAGCTCAACAACGAGGTCCTCGTTCATCGTTGGGGTGGCATCTCCAATGTTCTTCACCTCAACCGAGATGGTAATCTCTTCCCCTTCAACGGGAGTGGGGTTGGAAAAGATAATACTATTCGTATCAACACGGAAATCTGGCAGCTGCGCGAATCCGCTCGTGGTGCACAATCCAAAAATAAAAATTCCGATTGCGAATTTTAACAGAAAGCCTTGAAAACCTCTATGCTGTGCCAAAGGCTGAGAACCCATCATAATACACCTCACATTTATCTCTCAGAGAAGTTGCAATCATGCCCGCGCGTACTCCGATAAGCAGATGAACGTAGCGACGCACTCCGTGGTAATCCTGTGGCTTAGTTTCCTTCCCAAAATCCGACCGAAACGGAGGAAGGTTGCTGAATAGGATTCGCGAAGAGTTTCGTTCCGTCTGTAGAAAACTTACTGACTTCGCCGGTGAAAGTTGCGCCGAGTATATCTGCGACCCAAATACCATTATCTGCAGGCGAGAGACTTATTCCGACGACCGCCATACCAGCGGGAAATTCATGTCTTTTCGTCCCGTCTGCTGATAAGTTTAGCAGCATTGACTGCTCTGAAACCACCCATACACTGCCATCCTTAGGATTGACGCGCGGAGAGACCGGACTGGTGATCGTAAGTTTTAGGAGTTCTTGACCGGTTGGTGAAACCCGAATGAGTGTATTAAACTGACTGTCAGCGACCCATGCATTTCCGTCATAGTCAACGGCAACACCGCCCTTGGGTTCTTGCATCGTCGGACCGGTTGCAATCTGAGTGCCGTTTGCGTCGTAACGATTGATGGGACCGCGTGCGTCCGCTATCCAGACACTGCCATCCTTAGGGTTCACAGCGACATTGAACCGACCTGTCTCTACGTTTGGAGGACCACCTGGTGGAATTACCTGGGTGAGAATTTGTTTTCCGTCGCTTGACAACTTCGACACCCCGTCTAACCATGCGACCCAGACAGTACCGTCTGCTGGATTCACAGAGATCATGTTCGGGCGTTTAATATCGGGTGCTTTTATGAATGGTTCATCTGGAGGCTGGGCTGCCTGATCGTACCTGAAGACAGCATTTGATGCCGAAATAGCGATCCACGCAACACCATTGGTAGGATTCACTTCCGCAGCACTTGCTTGCGCCAGATTCGGAATGATCGTTGGATCGGCATTGCCATTCGCATGTAATTTATAAACCGTATCCCCTCCACTTACAACCCAACATTCACCGTTATATTGCCCATAACTTGTAGCAACACACATCACAAAGAGCATCGCTACCCAAAACATTTTTTTCATAACGTGTCTCTCCTATTTTGTCCTATACTTTTGTTTGACTTAAAGCCTATGGAATAGCGTCCATTTTTAAAATGTTAGCATATTTCAGCGTAATTTTCAAGGAATTTGTACATTTGTCCAGTATCCAGAATATGCCCAAGGTGCTATCAAACTTGACTTGATTTGATTCTACACGGTTTTTTCTTGACTTCTTTCGGGAAATCCTGTATACTTTAAAGTACACAGCAGTTGAACGTGTGTGAATTTCGCTTTCAGGAGACAAGAGGATGACCTTTCTTTTGAAAACAAAAAAGAGTGCTGCCCTCCCTTTGATTTGGCTACTCATTTATCTTACCCTAATTCCGATGCAGCTGTCGAACTATGTTCTATGCATCGGCACTGATGGTCACGTCGCCCTTGAAGTCTCTGTCAATGGACGCTGTACAGACGTGCACGCTTTTGATTCGGAACATGCAGAGGTCGCGATTGCCGGAACTACTACGGAAGAGGATCACTGCGGTTCGTGTATCGATCTCGCCATTTTTGTTCCATTAAACGCTCAATTATACCTCGTTCCTGCCAACGATGGGTCAATACAACCCACTGTCTCCTCATTTGCCCTCGTGCTACACCAAAAGAGCTCCTCTGCGGTCTTACCGCTTACGCATCCGCGGCACCTCTCGCCGTTGATTAACCCGACGCTCATATCTCTTCGTACCACAACCCTTCTCATTTAAACCTTGCTTCCATCCTGTCTATGTCCAACACCCTTTGATCGATTTTCCTGTTGGTTAGATGTAGCAAATTCCGTGCCAATTTGAACAATACCCGACTGACGAAGTTCTCTATAAAATGCAGAGAATGTACTGCACAAAATGGGGCATTCTTTAGACTCAGTTGCACGAAAAGGGGCGCACTTAATAGTTTAAGCTGCCTATAACCTTTTAGATAGCAACTTGGGTTACTTTACATGGAGGAAAGCATTGCGTACAAAAACTTCATTCAACCACATCTTCATGATAGTTGGCATTTGCCTGTTAACATTAATTATGGTGCCAATCCCGTCTGCCTTTTCAAATGGAGAGAGCAGGATTTCACTTGAGATCGCCATTGAGACAGCATTGCGCGAAAATCCAGGACTCAACGCGATTCGTGAAAAAGTTAAAGTTGCACAGGCTCAAATTGATGGTATAGCGTTGCTTGGTAACCCAAAGCTCGAAACTGAGTTTGTTGGAGGTGTCCATGCCGAACAGAGTTTTGAATTAACCAAGGCGTTCGAGCTGGGTGGACAACGCGGACATCGGATACGAATTGCCAAGACACACCTCGAAAAAGTAGATACCGAACTTGCCAAAGCGTCCCAATCCGTTAGGAAATCGGTGAAAATCGCTTTTTATGAGTTGCTACTTGTCCAAGAGAAACTTAAGTTAGCCAAGGAGATTGTCCAACACAATGAACAGATGCGCGACATCGCGCAGACCCGATTTGAAACCGGCGACATTTCGGTAACACAAGCAAATCTGGCGAACATTCATCTGCAATCGGCACTGCGCGACGCAGCGATGTTAGAGAGCCAATTGCAACTGTCCCAACTATCACTCAACGGATTGATGGGTGCCCCGCTTGAGACAGCATGCATCGCTGTCGGGGAATTACGCGAAAAGGCATCGCCAGATACACTTCAGAAATTGACACTTGACGCTTTGAAGACGCAAGCACTTGCCCATCATAACGATTTAAAGTCGCTGCAACTCAACGCGCACCTCACTGAAAGCGAACTCCGGCTCGCGAAGGCGGCGAACATCCCGGATTTGAGCGTTGGGGCACTTGCCGAACGCAGTGTAAACGAGAGGGCATTCGGTGTGAAGTTTTCAATTCCATTGCCACTGTTTAATAGGAATCGTGCCGAGATCAATGCCACAAAAGCCCAACGGCAGGTGGACACTGCAGACATTCATAATGCTGAGAAACAGATTGTTCGAGAAGTCATGGCAGCATTTCTGTCGCTCAGTACCACGCGAAAAATGCTTACGTTTTATGAAGGCGATTCACTGAAGTTACTCAACGAAAACCTTAAGCTAACACGTACCGCATACGAGTTAGGGGAAACAGAACTCTTAGAGGTTATTTTGATGCAGAACGAGTTCATCAAAACGCGATTTGCCTACCTTGACGGGCTTGCAGCGTACCATAAGGCGTTGGCTGAGCTTGAAGCAGCTATAGGTACATCTCTCGAATCCGTACCATAAATCCGCAATGATTGGTGGACAACATAAGGAGAAATCAAAATGTTACGTTACTCTCATATCACACCATTTTGGGCAATCTTCGCTGTCGTGATAGGAAGCTTGATTTCACTAAACTTCACGCTCACATTGACTTGGGCCCAAGATACACATGTTCACGATGAACAAGCACATAGCCAAGAGAATACGGTGACACTCACTGATAAAGCGAAAGTTAATATTGGTCTGAAGACTGATGAAGCTGATATTCGTCCGATTGCAACGGTTGTGTCTGTTCACGGAAACGTAATAGCACACCCAAAACGACAAGCGATTGTCACACCGAGAACCGGCGGTATCGTGAAGCGTATCCATTTCAGTGTTGGCGAAACGCTTAAAAAAGGGGATGTGCTGCTTGAGCTGGAGAGCCTTGATTTACAGATGGCACAGATTGACCTGCTTGCAGCGGCATCTCAACAGAAATCGCTTGTATTCAAGTTGGCGAGACTGACAGAGGTTTTCGCCAAACAAATTCGGCGGGAATTGCAAACCCGGCAAATTGACTACTTGCAATCGCTTTCCGAACTCCAGCAGCTACAAATAACAGTCGAAAAACGCAAATCCCTCGCCGTAACGCAGATTACTTCAGCGTTGGAACAGATGCGCTTTAGATTGGTCAAGGCTGATGTTAAGCACCTATTGCTTGATAGCACACTCAAAAGGATTAAGGCCCTCACAGAAAAGCGTATCTCAGCACAGAAGGAACTTATAGCGAAACAGACAGAATATAGGCAAGCGAAGCATGAATTGGCAGATGCGAAGCGACAATTCCAGATCCTTGGTATCGACGACCAGACGCTGGAAAAGGTTCTGCGTGACAGTGGGGAGACACCTATCCTCTCGCTACTGGATACAGATAAACTGGACTCAGAAACCTTATTGAAAAGATACGCTGTACTCAGTGAGGGCGCGACAGAATTGGTTGATGCAGAAGTGGCGCACAAACTCTCGGCTATCAAAGTTGCAGCCAACAAGCAACGTGCGCTGGCGGCTGGATTAACGGAAACGCTTCTCGAAAACTTGGCTGAAACCGGTTCAATCGCATCTTTCGACGATTTATCTACCGATGCATTGATTGAAAATTACCTCGCCTTTGTAGAAAGTTCGGAAGCCTTGGAGGGGGTCCTTCAGTTAGAAGAGGCTTTGCGCAATGCGAACATCACCTTGAACAAAGTTCGCCAGAAACTCCAAGTATCCGGACTCACACTTGAAGACATCGACAAGATTATTCAAACGGGTCAGCCATCTGCGATGTTCTATGTCAAGGCACCCGCTTCTGGGCAAATTACGGATCAGCATGTGACAGTCGGCACGACAGTTGAAAAGAGTGATGTCCTCTTCTCAATACTGGACACCGATATTGTCTGGGCGCAAGGGGAAGTTCACGAAGATACACTTGCGTTAATTCAGGACAAATGGCAGATAGGCAGTGAGGTCCGTATTAGCGTCGCTGCTTACCCAGAAACAATTTACACCGGCAAGATTTCCGGACTTTCGGATGTTGTGGAGCCAGAGGAACAGACCGTTCACTTTTGGGCAGAAATCGAAAATCCTGATCATCAGCTTAAACCCGGGATGTTTGCTGACCAGACAATTGTCCTTGACAAAGGGGTTGATGTCTTGAGCATTCCATTGGACGCGGTGATTGAAGACGGTGGGAGCCGATTTGTTTTTCTTGAGTATGGTGCGACGTATACAAGGCATGAAATTGTAGTAGGTGCCAAGGACGACCAGTACATAGAGGTTAGAGAGGGTGTGCTGCCGGGCGAGCGAGTGGTTGTTCAAGGGATGCATCAACTGATGAGAGCGATGGCAGCACCTACCCAAGTTGTTGATGCAAACCATGGGCATCCGCACTAAAGTAGATAGCGGAGGAGAATCAATGTGGTCAAAAATCACCGAGGTTTCACTCAAAAACAGACTCTTTGTCATTGCTTGTACGATTGTAGCGATTATCATCGGCTTCAGGATGTTTCAATCGGCACCTATTGATGTCTATCCTGACATCAACCCGCCACGTATTACCGTCCTGACAGAGGCACACGGTTGGTCCCCTGAGGAGATGGAAACCCTTGTAACGTTACCGATTGAAAGTGCAATGAACGGTACACCGGATGTTACACGGGTTCGGTCTTCGTCAGCGATCGGTTTGTCGCTTGTTTTCGTTGAGTTCGACTGGGGTATGGATATATTCCTTGCCCGGCAGATGGTTTCTGAGCGACTTCAACTTGTTGCTCCGAATTTACCTGAAGATGTTGATGCGCCGATTATCTTACCGACTTCCTCTCTTTTAGGCGAGATTATAGAATATGCGCTCGTCGATGAAACAGGGGAATTCAGTGAGATGGAGATGCGGGACCTGGCTGATTGGATTATTCGCTATCAGCTGCAATCACAGGGTGGCATCGCTAACGTGATTAACATCGGCGGATATGTAAAACAATTTCAAGTTTTCGTCACCCCTGATCGGTTGATCAATTATCACCTCTCACTCGAAGATGTTGCCGCTGCGCTTGAAAAGAGCAACGAAAACTCTGCCGGTGGTTTCCTCATCAAAGCGTCCCGTGAATTGATGATTCGGGGCTTAGGACGGATTTCTACAGTTGCCGACATCGAAAACGTTATCGTTGATGTGCGCGGACGCGGCACCCCGATTCTCATTAAGGATATCGCCACAGTCAAAATTGGGTCGCTCCCGGAAACTCGGCGCGGTGCGGGGAGCCACAACGGCGAAGAAACCGTTTTAGGCAAAGTCATCAAACAACCCGGTATCAATACGATAAACCTCAGCGATAAAGTGACTTCTGTCTTGAAATCACTTGAGCAGTCAATGCCTGAAGGTGTAAAGATTAAAGTCGAGTATGCACAAGCGGATCTCATTCGCCGTGCCGTGGACACTGTTAAAGATGCGCTACGCGATGGTGCTATCCTCGTTGTTGTCATTTTAGCGATCTTTCTTTTTAATATTCGCACTGCCCTGATTACGCTGACAGCGATCCCACTCTCTTTAATCATAGCAGTGATCGCCCTACTTTCTCAGGGAGGTACCCTCAATATCATGACACTCGCGGGTTTAGCGATTGCGGTTGGAATGGTGGTTGACGACGCTATTGTGTACGTCGAAAATATCTTCCGGCGATTGCAGGAATACTTTCGGCAGCGTCATGCAGGCGAGCCCTCTGACGAAACGCCATCAGAAGTTGTGACGCGTGCGAGTGATGAAATCCGGGCATCCATCGTTTTTGCGACGTTGATTATCATTCTTGTCTTCGTGCCACTATTTAGTTTGAGTGGTATAGAGGGCAGGATGTTCCGTCCACTCGGTTGGGCTGTTGTCATTTCGATGGCGGCATCGCTGCTCGTTGCACTGACAGTGGTTCCTGTGCTAAGCGATTTACTGTTGACCCGTTTCCGTTGGCAGCAGATAAGAAAAGCATCTGATTCGGAACCTGCGCCACCGAAAGAGAGTCCTGTAGTCGTATGGATCAAACGGGGTTATCGTCCGATGCTCGCGCTGGTGATGCGTTTACGTTGGGCAGTTGTTGCTTTGGCACTGTTATTGGTCGTGTTAACTGTAACGGCCATCCCGCGCTTGGGTCGTGAATTCTTGCCCGTCATGGATGAAGCCACGTTTGTTATCAGCGTCTTTTCACCGCCGGGAACTTCGTTAGGAGAATCAACGCGTATCGGTAGAGAGATGGAAACGCGGCTGTTAACAATTCCTGAAGTAACGAGTGTCAGTAGTCGCACTGGACGTGCAGAAGCCGATGAACACGCGCACGATGTGAACACGCACGAAATCCTTGTGAATTTTATTCCGCCCGATGAGCGCGAAAAAACACGGGAAACACTCCTCACGGAAGTACGAACACTCTTATCGTCTGAAAATTTTCCAGGGGTACTCGTATCTGTCGGTCAACCGATTCAGCATCGGCTCGACCATCTTTTGTCTGGAGTCAGCGCACAAGTGGCCCTGAAGTTGTTCGGCCCCGACCTTGATATGCTCAGACAGAAAGCAGCGGCAATTAAAGCAGTCATTTCTGAGATTGAAGGTGCGGCCGATTTACAGGTGGAGCAGCAGGTCCAAGTGGAGCAGCTGCAAATCAAAGTTAAACGCCTTGAAGCGGCGCGCTACGGTTTACGGGTTGAAGACGTTACACATTTCGCAGAAACTGCCTTCAAAGGCGAGACCGTCAGCCGGGTTATCCAAGGGCAACGTCAGTACGGGCTCCTTGTTCGGATGGATCCAACACTTATCAACACCGTTGAATCCATCGGAAATTTAGAACTCCGAACGCCTTCAGGGACATTCGTTCCGTTAAAACAGGTCGCCGATGTCGGTTTCGGCTACGGGCCGAATACGATCAATCGCGAGAACGTCTCTCGGCGTATTGTCATTCAGTGTAACGTCCAAGATCGAGACCTCGGCAACTTTATTGCGGAAGTCCAGCAAACCATTAACGAACATATTGATCTGCCCGAAGCGTATTTCCTTACCTACGGCGGGCAATTTGAAAGCCAACAGTCCGCCCAAAGAAGAATTCTGATCCAAACAGGCTTTGTGGTTGCTGGTATCTGTGTTCTACTATTTCTGGCAATGGGTTCATTTCGGCTTTCACTATTGGTAATGCTGAACCTGCCGTTAGCGTTAATCGGTGGTGTGGTCAGCATTTTTCTCACCGGCGGTGTGCTGAGTATCCCCTCGCTGGTGGGTTTCATTCTGTTGTTCGGTATTGCTGTCCGAAACGGTATTATCTTGGTAACACACATCAATACGCTGCGTTCAGAAGGGCTGTCGCTCTACGATGCCGTGATAAAAGGTGCCGAGGAGCGGATCAGTCCGGTGTTAATGACGGCACTGACGACAGGGTTAGGGATGTTGCCGCTCGCCCTTGCACACGGTTCAGGGGCAGAACTCCAGAAACCGCTTGCGATCGTTATCAGTGGTGGTATGATAACTGCCACGCTTTTAACATTGCTCGTCTTACCGGTTTTGTACTACATCGTCGAATTAAGCTGGGTAGCGAGTTTCCAACGCAAAAGTGAAAAGTTGTAAATTACATGTTTCCGTGTAAACTTTTTTGTGATGCTGAGCGTTTAGGTTTTCAGAGCGTCGAGCTCACATTTTAAAACTTAGGATTTTGACTTTTTTGAAAATTATGCACCCTTTTTAGTGCGATATCGCGTCATTAACAGTTAAATGGAAGTTATCGGATTGGACTCAGCAATTTTTTTTGAAACTTTTTTTCTTTAATGGTGTCTAATATGAATGAGACGTAAAACTTACAGATTAAGGCAGAAAATCAGGAGGAGATCAGAATGAAACGTACACATTTCTATTGGCTTACTTTTCTGGTGGTCCTGCTATTTGTTGGCATAAGTATGGTAAGCATGGCTGAAGATGCGGTAGTCTTGAAAATAGAGATTTCTGATGTTGTCAGCAACGCCGATGCGCGCCAGATTCGGCGATTGCTAAAACCGTGGGCGGATCCGAAGGATGTTACCTTCAGTACCCCTGTTGACAAGAACGGTAGAAAGCGGCACTTCACGACCGTCGTGGAAGTCAAAGCGAGACAAGGTGTTACGAAGTACAGCGAAACACATACGTTTGATGTGTATAACATCATGCGGCAACTTAACGATTCGCGCTTCCGGGGCCGCCATGGGCTCGGGGGTGCCCGTGTCCTGAAAACCCATGCGACTATCCGCGGCAACATGTTTGCACACCCCGGTTTCGCCCGGAGCTATATCCGAAACGTTCCATCATGGCGACGCTGGCGGCCGGAGACCTCTAATATCCACCATGCGATGGTCACAGAGAATCAGGGGCAGAACTTCGTTTTCGATGCGAACCCAGAGTTTGATCAGCTCCGGACTGATGTCGGAACTACCGGCAAACCTGTTGAAGTACAAGGTATCGTCACCGGATTTGACGGTCCCTATCCAATTATATCGGTGCAGAAGCATGAGGTGGGATATCACCTGAAGAACAAGGCGGCTGAAGAGGGCGAGGGCGAGGAAACGGAAGAGAAACCGACCTACGATTATCTTGAAAACCGGTAATGATTTCCTTTTATGATTGATAGCCGCCCGTATTAAATAAGACGACGCGTTCGGAAGGTTCAATCATTTCGTTAGCGACGAGGTGTTTGAGTGCAGCGACGGTCGCTGCGCCTTCAGGGCATGTTAGAAGCCCCTCGGTTGTAGGAAGCAGTTGCATTGCCTCACGGATAGCATCGTCCGTGACGGCAATTGCGGTACCGTTGCTTTTACGAATCGCCTCTAAGATAAGGAAATCACCAATCGCTTGTGGCACGCGCAAACCGCTCGCAACGGTCTGTGCATCACGCCAGGGTGTTGCTTCAGTTGCACCTTCCTCCCACGCTTTCACAATCGGCGCGCAACCTGCTGATTGCACAGAAATAAACCGCGGTCTCTTTTTACCGATCCAACCGATCGCCTCTAATTCAGCGAAACCTTTCCACATCCCAACAATACCGGTGCCGCCGCCAGTAGGATAGATAATAACATCGGGCAGTTCCCACTTAAACTGTTCCGCGAGTTCAAATCCCATCGTCTTTTTACCCTCCACACGGTACGGTTCTTTGAGCGTTGACACATCAAACCACCCTTCATCTGCCTTCCGTTCTGCAACGATCTTACCAGCATCGTTGATTAATCCATCAATTAACGTGACATTCGCGCCCGCGAGTTGACACGTCTCTTTATTGAAGGCGGGTGTATCTTGCGGCATAAAGATGTGTGCGGTCATACCCGCTGCAGCGGCATACAATGCAAGTGCCGTAGCGGCGTTACCGGCGGACGGGATTGCTAACTGCGTCAGTCCGAGGGATTTCGCTTTGGATACTGCCATCGCTAAGCCGCGTGCCTTAAAACTACCCGTGGGTAATCGCGATTCGTCTTTCACCCATACCTCCGTGAGAGCAAACCTTGCCCCCAATCTTTCAGCGTGGATGAGGGGTGTCATTGTCTCACCGAGTGTTACTATGTCCTTGGGATCGGATATAGGCAGGAGTTCTCTATAACGCCAAAGTGATGCGGGTCTTGATAAAAGGGTGTCGCGAGTCCACGTTCCTGCCAGTTGTTCAAGTGCGTAGCGGGCAAGTAACGGTTTCCCGCAGGCACTACAGACGTTCTGCGGTACTGTGTGTGGATAGGTTTCACCACATTTGCTACATTCAAGGTGCTGGAGATAGTTTGGCATATTTTTACTTAACGGCGTAGAACGGAAAGACGGATTTTTTTAACCCTATACGACTAAAACCAAAACGGCCACCGCCCCATTTTTTTTCTTTGACTCGGTGTCATTCCTGATAAATCCTTAACGAGAAAGATTATAGCCAAGCCCGTGAGAACAACTAAGCCGATAATTTTCAAAACTTCCATTCAGTATCTCCTGTTGAAAATACCATGAAAGGGACATGCCGACTGTTTTGCTTAGGCGTGTGCCAGCAATCTGAGAAGGATGGCTTTCATGCTATAGAGGCGGTTTTCGGACTGCTCAAAGATAATTGAACGTTCATCGTTGACGAGTTCACCTGTGATTTCGTATCCGTGATGCGCGGGGAGGCAGTGCATAATCTTGCACGCATGCCCCTTCAACAATTCGGCATTCAATTGATAGGGTGCCATCTTTTTTAACCGGCGTTCCCGCTCTTCCGCAAAAGATGGGTCCGTGAAAAATTCCATGTCCACCCACGTATCTGTATAGACAATATCGGTTTCAGCGATGACTTTTTCGAGCGCAGGACTGATGTTTGGCGTGTCTGTGTCAAGTGTTTTATAGAGCCCTTTCTGAGCGGCTGCATCCCATAATTCTTTATCAACAGCAGCAGGGTTTATCTCCGGTGCGACGACAGTGACTTCAATGCCAACCTTCATACCCGCGGCAATCAGCGAATTACAGACGTTATTATGCACACCGATGAAACACAATTTGACCCCTTCGAGTCTACCGAGGTGTTCCCGTATCGTCATTAGATCGCCGAGTGCTTGCGTTGGATGGTATTTGTCGCAACAGCCGTTAATGACCGGCACTGTTGCGGCAGCGGTGGCTTCAACGAGTTCAGTGTGTTTCAAGAAGCGAGCCAAGATAATATCGACATAAGCGGAGAGGACGCGCATTTCATCGCCGAGGTCGGCTAATGCGAAGTTTGTCGTGCGCCAGTCGAGGTAATGTGCGTGTCCACCGAGTTGTGTAATACCGATCTCACCTGCACAGCGCGTGCGCGTGGAGGTTTTTTGGAAAAGTAGGCAGAGGCTTTTTCCACCGACAGCGTGTCTATATTTTTCGGGATATTTTTTTAGATTTAGGCTCTCTTCGACCGTCTGAAAAATATCTGTTTCTGACCAAGGGTTCAGTGTAATTAGGTGCATAGTTACCTCCACAGCGGGGATCGGAAACCGGCACGCGGTTTCTTTTTTTGTGCCGATGTTAGATAAGAAACCATAATTATACCGAACTTTTTACGATATGTCAAATATTTTCTATCCGTTAGGCAGGGCCATTCAATTTTAAGTTTAAGGAATTATTGGGTTTTTACGTCTTTTCTCAGGATCCGCTGCGAAATCTAGCGAAATCTAGCGAAAATTTCAGCGTTTTGTCTTAATGCATAACATAAATTAAGTATTAAGACCTGCGAAAAGGACAACACCCAAAACGGACACTTGAATGACCGTGATCTGCTGTCTATAGGCATTCAGGGAGCGGCGGTGACGAGTGTTGAGGTAGACGTTTGCTCTCAAGGCATCTTGCGCCTTTAGAAGGCGAAGTAGAGTTGCACATCTTCGGTGGCGGGCTCTTTTTTAACCACTTCACCGTCAACAAACGAGATACCTTCGGGGACGGGGATCGGACGTAGTTTCATGATCCTGTGCGGATTGTTGAGGGCTTCTAAGGCTTGTCCGACGCTACCCATCAAGGCGCGACCGAGCCGTTGCAACGCCGCTAACGCCCTATCGTGGACCCGTCGCGCCCACTCCGCCGACCGCCCAAAACGCGCTGCCAGCTCAGCAAATGTCAGTTCCACAGGAATGCCAAATGCACGCGTGAGGATGAAACGTTCCGTCTCAGGCAGCAGAGACAGAAACCAATCCAAATCCGATTTGATCTCGTCAAGGTTGATGTCTGTATCCTGTATCGGTAGAATGTCAGCGAGTGTCATATCCCTATCTTCACCCATCGGCGCATCCAACGACGCAACACCGATCACCGTCTGATGTAAAAGGGCGTGGAGTTCAACGTGCTTCAACGAGACACCCGATGCTTCGGAAATATCTTCAAAAGTCGGCGCATGATTCCCAGAGGCAGCTAAATCCCTTTCGGCCTTTTGGATTTTCCGTTGTCTTTCACGGACATACACAGGGATTCGGATGATTTCATTGAGGAGTTCGCTACGTCCAATCTTCCAGTGTATCATAGTATAGGCATACGTCGAAAAACGACCCGTCTGTTCGAGATCGAAGTCCTCAATCGCACGCATCAGTCCCAGCACACCATCGGCCATCAAGTCATCCGCCGAAACACCTTCATTGGGGCGCGCATACCCGAGGGCAACCTTCCTCACCAGACGCATATTCCGCCGAATCAGACATTCGCGAGACATCTCATTGCGCGACTTCGCCTCTATCAGGAGTTGGCGCTCTTTGGATCGGCTCAAAATCTCGTGGTTGAGTAAGTCAGTATATTTTTCCATACGCTTCTGACAGACAAGAAATTAATCAAATGACCCTGCATAGGCATTCGATTGTTAGCAGTCAGCAATGCAGAGTTGCTAAAAAAAGATACCAATCTCCCTAAAAAGATACCAAATGGTATCTTTTTTTGCTTTTTGGTATTTTTTCAAATATAGTTGAGAACCCAGTCATTGTGTGAGTTCATGGACATTTTTCTGTGATGTCCTGTTTAAAAAAAAATGTTACCAAGCGGTTGGTTTTCGGTTGTCAGCGGTTCGCAAATTGGCTATCGGTTTCTATCAGCAGTCAGACATTGATTTTCAGTACGCAGTTGTCGGTTTTAAGCCCGATTGAGTTTCCTTGTTCGCTGGCGAGGTGTGTGGCTTTGTCCTTTTGTTATGGTCTATTTTTGGTTTTCTATATACTTAATATAATTTACACTATTTATAATAGCATATATAATCCGATAATGCAAATTAATTTTTTCTTTGGCGTGAATAGGGTCTCTGAGGGATGTTGCCGGGTGATTTAGTTTTATAGTAAAACCTATAATTAATTGGACCCTCCCAAACAGTCTGAATGCCTATAACAGGCATTCAGACTGGCACAAACTAACAGTTTATGCTACAAAGATTTCTACTTATTTAATGCAGGTAAACCGTTAACAATGTCTACCGTCTCCAAACTGATGGTGATGACTTGTCCAATCAGACGGAGGATATATTCGGGATCTTCGTCGCGATTCGGATCGTTCTTGATGCCGCTCCGTTTGTCTACCTTGACACGATACTGATCCACGACCCACTCCAATGCGGAACGATTCCCTAACCGATATTCAAACACTTCAGGCGGGATGCCCTCCAATATAAGGAAGTCATTGTATTTCAACTGCGTTTTGTCTTTGGAGAATTTCATTCGCTCTACACGTAAATTGACTTGCATGCCCGGTGTTTCAATCGGCTCAAGTTTATCATATTCGGGTTGGGATTCGTAGGTGACGTGGAGATTTGCCAACAGCGCGCCTGCCTTTGCGAACGCCCAGAAGTCTTCGGTAAAGGGGATATGCGGTAAGCCTCGTTTGAGGTTTTCTTGATATCGCTCGCGATAATCCGGATGGTGCAGGAGTCCGTAAGTATAATGAAAAATGTCCCACTTGGTAATGGTGTCGTCTGCGTAGTTTTTTTGAAACTGTGTCAACGCCCAATCAGTGATATTCTCTCGAGGATTTGTGCCATCCTCATCGTAAGTGTAGAATGGAAAGCACTGTGTCGGCGATCCAAAACCACCAGCCATAACGTTTACAGGAATGCAATCACTCATCAAGCAAGCGAATGGTCTCTCTGGAGTCATGTTGACACAGAGAATCCGATTTTTCTTTTCGGCTTCAAGTGTGGGAAAAATAGAAGGAAACACATAAACGCGCTCATTCATAAGTCTATCAAAAAACAGATTTGTTTTTGCAAACGGTCGGTAGAGGGACAGACGTAATTTTGATTCAGCAAATTCTGCGAGTTGTCCTGCTTTCAGTTTACGTTTTAAGCCTTCACTCCAACTGATTTTCTGCGGATCCGAATCCACGAAATCATCAAGATTGACTCCCGTGTTGTTTTTTGTACCTACCCACTCAAGCGTCTGAGCATTGTAGAATTTTATCATCCGCTGAATGTTTTCAGTGAGAGAGACTGTATTGAAGTTGTAAACCCAAGCATCTCGGTTCGTTGACACACCAAGACTGTAGGTTTTAAAAAGCGTTCCTTCAGCTTTACCGTTCCCTGCCTTTACTTCCTTACTCCCCATCGGAACGAAAGCGTCAAAATCGGTGTGGAGATCCGCCGTGAGCCATGTATGCCATTTATCAGGAGCCAACTCTTGCCATTCTATATTACCGATATGATGGTTTTCGTCAAGGAACGCGAAGGTACGTGCTTTATTTAGTTCAGCAGTTTCGCCATTGTAAAGCATACGCGAAACACCTTCAGCGGTTCCGGCACAGGGACTGTGCCTACTACTTTTAACAAGGATATTGATACTTACACCGACTTGAATACCAAACACATTCGCATCTCCTGGCTGTCCCTTACGGACGTTCCCGCCTAAATCCAGAATATAAAGCGTGTCAAACTCCTCGGAGAGATGCTTTCGCATGCCATCAAACATTTGCGCGTCAATAAAACTGTTGTTCGTCACAAACGCGACGATCCCCTCATCACCAAGCTTGTCCATTGCCCACCGGAACGCTTTGACGTATGGGTCATAGAGTTTATTTTTCGACTGTGCATTAGAATCAGCGGCAAATGTGTTCCGCACCCGCTCGTCAACGCCTGCATGCGGTCGATTTTTGTTGTTATCGTTTTCGTTAGTCTGCCTTGCATTGTAGGGTGGATTGCCGATAACGACGAACATTGGCATCTCTCTCTGCTCCTCAACCCGAAGCGTATTTTCGGGTGTAAAAAAGGAAAACTGTCCTGTTTGATGCGGCGCGTCCATTAAATCCACGGTATCAAACGTATCCACGAAGCAGATATGCGGAAAGGGTTCATAGCTGCCTGTCCGCTCAAAATAGGCGTGTTCAATGTTGAGACTGGCAATATAATAGGGGAGCAGCATCACCTCATTACAGTGCAGTTCCTCTCGGTATTTCTGCGGGAGCCGTCTGCCCTGGATTTCTTGCATGAGGCGGACAATGAAGTTGCCGGTGCCAACAAACGGATCGATGATATGAACCCCCATATCCGAAAGTGACCGTCCGAACTCGGCTTTAAGCACGTGCTCAACGCTTTTCACCATGAAATCCACGATGGGTTGTGGCGTGTAAATGATGCCGTGTGTGTCGGCAACCTTCACCGAAAAGCCTTGAAAGAACTGCTCGTAGACCGTATTCAAAAACGACTGTTTTTGTGAGAAATCAGTGATAGTCGCAGCGGTTTTCTCAATTGCAATGTAGAACGGATTTAGGGGACGCAGGAACTCGGAGCGGCTCGGAGAACGCTGCGTAAGGATTTGGATCACCTTCTCAATTTCTTGGGCGATGATATTTCTGTTGGTAAAATCAGGATTGTCAAAGACAGTGCGGAAAATTCGTTCGGTGAGGAGATGTTGGATCAACATCTCTTCCACTTGTGCTTCGGTGAGGTTTGGGTCAATAGCAGTTCGGCACTGCTGATGAAAATTCGTAAAGGCTTGTCGAAACAACGGGTTGTCCTGCATCTCGGTCTCAACGCGCTGTGCGACACCGCGGCCCAGCACCGGTACCTTCTCCCGAAACTCTTCCACCGCAGCATACCAATCGACGATGTTTTCCTCTTGATAGGCAAAGAAAGTGTTCAGTAGCTCAATAAGATTCTTTGGATCCGTCAGATCACAATCAAGACGAAGGTGCTCGTTCTGATAGAGGAGTGCGCGTGTCGGGGATTGAATGATGATATTTTTAAACGGATACCCGGCTTCCGATTTTCGCCGCGCTTCGGTCGGCAGATCGTCTTGTGTATCTTTTGCCTCATAGTGTCCATGGGGTAAATCGAAAGCATCAACGACTTCGCCATCTAACTGGATGCGCCTATTTTCCTTTGTGTAACGTGTTTTTTCACAGACAAGGATGAGGCCCCCTTGTCGGCAATAGTGTTGGAGGAGCGTTTGGAAGGCGGTTCGGACTGCGCCTTCGTGTTCTACACCGATTTTCGTGTATGCTTCAAGTTCTGCGTAATAGTTTTTGATGGGTTTATGTGTCGGTTTGATGTTAAGTGTCGGCATGGCGTTTCTCTGTGTAGCGTTGGCAATCGGATTTAAGACAACGCCAATTATACACGGATGTAGGGCGCGATTGCAAGCAGAAAATTTACTGCCGGCTCCATGGGATTTCGACCCCTAATTCGTCGGCGAGTTGCTCGATCACTTGCACCGGCTCCTTGTGTAGCGGAATCCCGTTTGCGAGGCGTTCTTGCGTTAATTCCGACTCAATTTCACCGGGTAGGGTGACGCGCGTAAAACCGGCGCGTGGGGTCGCTTGGCGTGTCATCCGAATTTGCCGGTCAATTTCGGCTTTGAACTCCGAAATAGCGGTGAAACTGGCGATGTTAATTGCGAAGAAAAAGTGTGCCGATACGCGTTTTTCGAGTGGCGCGTCCTCGGGTTGAAAACGCTTGTTGATGCCCATCAACCCACCGCTCAACGGGCCGCACAAAACATCCATCACAATGGCGAGCGCAGAACCTTTTGGACCTGCGGCGGGTAGGATAACAGCGACTTTCCCTGGATCATCGGTTTCGTTGCCGTCTGTGTCGAGTGCCCACCCTAACGGAATTTTCTCTTGGTATAACCTCGCAGTCCCGATCCGTCCAGCGGCAGCAGCACCACACGCCATGTCCAACACAATCGGCGGTTCTTCGCCAGCAGGGATCGCAAAGGAAAACGCATTATTTCCGATCGAAGCAGTTCTTGCACCGAAAACGGCGGTATTCACACCGAGTCCGTTGGTTGTTGCGAAACCGATCATATCGTGCGGAAGTGCACGCATCGCATGACTGGAGGCAGCCCCGAAATGATTGCTGTTCCGAACAATAGCCACACCGATCGAGGCGGACTTCGCTTTTTCAATAGCGATGTTCATTGCGCGAACACCGACGAGATGTCCCAATCCACGGTCGCCATCCAATAGCACAGAGGCAGGATTATCCGCAAGCGTCTGGAGTTGTGGATTCGGATTAATGTTCCCACTGATGATGCCCCGGACATAACCGGGCATGCCGCGTGTCGCGTGTGAATGAACGCCGCGCAAATCCATCAGTACTTGCATTTCCGCGACTGTATCCGCATCGGATTGCGCGACACCGACTTTCTGGTAAAGTGCACTACAGACACTTTGCAACGCTGTTGCGTTCACAATGACTTCCTGTTCGTGTTGATTCATGGCTATAGCCTCCTATCACGACTTTAGTGCTATCATTTTAGCAAAGCCGTTTTAAAAAAGCAAATTTTAGAGGCATTTACAGAGAACCATAGAGACTGAGGGCGGGCAGGACTAATTTGAAGTTCTCGCTTTTGTCATCAATTTCCTTAGCACACTGCTGCGCCGCAAGGATGGTATCAGTAAAACAGTGCGTTTTTTCTACATTTTTTTTGAACAATATGCTAAAATAATTTAACCTATGAACTAAAATAACGCAAGTTGCCACTGGTTTATAGACATAGTACTCCTACGGAGTGCGGTCGCTTAAATACACCATTTCTATAGACATAGCACCCCTACGGGGTGAAGAAAGTGTCCGAAAAACTGTGTTACAATACGCAGAAATACCCAAGCAAAAACACCAAAATCCGTTGGTAGCAGCTTGGGTTAAAATAGCAGTATATGTATTATTTGCATAGTAAAATCGAAGTATGGGAGATTCATAATGTTAAGTCGGGCTATCCTATTCGGACTTCTCTGTATTCTTTTTGTTGCTGCTGCGTTTGGGCAGGATCCGTCGGATCCAAACGTTATAAGAGTTACTGAAGAGATAAATATAGCAAACCTAAACAATAACGTAAAGGAACTCGGCAATGCTGTAAAGAAACTCACCGAAATCACAGAGAAACTTAGCGGAAATGTGGAGAAACTCACCGAAAGTGTGAATAGCCTTAACACAAGAGTTGCGGTGCTTGAAGAAAGAACACAGGGAACGGCCAAAACTGTACATGTGATTCTGGCATCATTCATAGGACCTCTGGTCGTAGCAATTTTAGCAGCAATTATAATTCATCTTATCACCCGCAATAGGAACAGTGAGGGCAGAACAGCTGCCATTAACACCACGCAAGTGAAGCAGAGCGAGGGAGAAGCTGCTTCCACCTCAACTTCGCTGCCAGGGTTCTCCGAAGGAGAAGAACTATTAGAGCAGCTAAAAGACTATTCTCCTGCTACAGAAGAGAAAGCCTAATGGAAAACATTAACAACGTAAATGGCAATTCTGAATCTGCCGAAAACCACCTCAATAATGGGAATGCCTTGTTCAATCAAGGAGATTATGAATCCGCTATTTCGGCGTATGATAAAGCACTTGAACTAAACCCAAACCTTGCTGTCGGCTATTTTAAGCGGGGCAATACGAAAAGCAAAATCGGACAACATTTTGAAGCTATTTCTGACTACGATGAGGCTATCCGTCTAAATCCTGACGATGCAAGTGCTTATTACAATCGGGCTATTGTAAAAGACACCTTAGGACATCCTGAAGCCGCTATTTCCGACTACGATGAGGCTATCCGTCTAAATCCTGACGATGCAAGTACTTACACCAACCGGGGCATCGCGAGACGCAAGACTGGACAACATTTTGAAGCTATCTCTGATTATGATACGGCTATCCAGCTAAGTCCAAACAACTCAAGGGCCTACAACAATCGGGGCATCGTGAAAGCTAATTTAGGGCATCCTGAAGCTGCTATTCCAGACTATGATGAGGCTATCCGTCTAAACCGAGACAACGCGAGAGCCTATGCTAATAGAGGTGTTGCGAAAAGAAAGTTAGGACGTGCTGCTGATGCCAAGCGAGATTTACAGACAGCATCAGATTTAGCGGAGAAGGCAGGAAACGAAGAACTTAAGTCCCAAATTATGAAAATATTAGAAGATTAAAAACGCTATAATCCTTGTAGTCTCAAAAACACCACTGCCCTACTGTCCGGTCAGGGCATCTTCTTTTAAAACTACCGTCCAACCTCACAAATGTCCAAACCCCTTCCTTAATTTCGATTTTCTGCTGGTCCGCTCTTCGTTGTAGGAGCGACCTCTCGGTTGTGACGCTTTCCCCAAAACCGGTAAAAATAGAAAACTGAAAGGATCGTGCGGTTAGGAATGCAGATCGCATGAATCAACGGTATGAATGCCTTATGGGCATTCCCCGGGGTGAGTACACCGCAAAACCGAACCATAGGTGTCAATTTAGGGATATTTCGTTGCATTTTATAGGAACGCCCTACAAATGCCGCCCCTACGGGGCTTGGGTTTTTTGGCCAAACGCAGCTATAAACATGCCGTCCCTACGGGACTGAAGAAGTTTTTGAAGCATTCAAGGTTTCCGCGTCGTATCCGGTTCGGTTGGGAAACCGAACCTACCGGGCCTGGGTACCCGGGCGGTTATTTTTTTTAAAATTGATACTTATGGTTCGGTTAGGAAACCGCATCTACCGGACCTGGGCGGAAAACCCGACCCCAAAACGGGAAAATTGAATGGCTCTGCTTCACCTTTTGCTTGACTTTACGTAAAAAGTTGTGGTATTATTACTCTATACCGTAACCGAGTTATAAACAGACACAAGTAATTATCCATAAGTCAGCAAATAAACCCTATTCTGTATCTTGCGGGAGTCTATTCATGATCTCGTTCAATCATATCCCACAGTACCTCTGTCTAACGTTGATATTGATCCTCATCGCCTTCGCCGCTAACCCGGGTGGAGAGACACCTTCTGGTTTTGCGGAAGAGGGTCTGCCATTCTTGAAAAAATACTGCTTCAGCTGCCACGCTGGTGATGAACCTGCTGCTGAACTTGCCCTCAACGCATTTTCAGATGATCTGTCGCTTATTGAGAACCGTGATGTCTGGGACCGGGTCTTAGATATGGTAACGACAGGTCACATGCCACCAGCGGAGAGTGAGCATCACCCAACGATGGAAGCATCTGATGCCTTTGTTGCGCATATTGAGGCGATTTTTGAACACGCCGACCGGACGGCAAAACCGGATCCAGGGCGAATAACCGTCCGCCGACTCAATAAAGTTGAGTACAGAAATACCGTGCGAGACCTGCTCGGCGTTGATTTCGACCCTACCGAAAATTTTCCGGCGGATGACGTAGGACACGGATTTGATAATATCGGTGATGTGCTAACCATGTCGCCGCTGCTGATGGAACGCTATCTTGAAGCAGCAGAAGCCATCGCCACCCGCGTGATTTTAGTGGAACCGCCACCGCCCTCGAAACGCTACCAAAGAGGGTCCCGCCTCAATCCACGCCACGATGATGTCCCTGATCAACGTTTCCGACTGCTTGACCCAACGGCTACAGAGGCGTGGAAATCTGGTCCCTTTACAACAGGTGCGACCTTTTTCAAGATGTTCCCAGATGAAGAAATCATCTACAAAGCAACACTCTACGTTGAGCCTGACAGTGGTACCCCTGTCGCTGAAACTGATCCCTATAGCGAAACCGCTGCCGCTGAGACTGATAATGAAACGCCTATTGCTGAGGCTGATAGTCAAACATCCTCTGTTGAGGTTGCCCTATTTATTCAAGGTGAAGCATTAGAGGAAGTTTCTCCACCAGAAGCACTTGCCCGATTGGTCGGCGTGGATCCAGCAGCGGATAACAGGATTAAGATTTTAAAAACCTTTGAGATTACTTCCCGCGACCCGAAAAAGACACAGACTGTTGAGTACCTTGTTACTGGCATCCCGAACATCGAGAACGCTGGAATTGCGATGGTTAAGCCTACAGAAGGTGAACCGTCTGCGAAACTCCAGATTCGGGTGCTTTGGGCAGAAGGTCCGTTGGACACTCGTCCTGATACCCAACTCGAAATTTTGGCGTGTACACCGGACACCCCACAAGTAGAACAGACGCGTGAAGTGGTGACTCGTCTGCTTCGCCGAGGATATCGTCGTCCACCGACTGAAGTCGAAGTGGAGCAGCTCGTGCAGTTTGTAAGCGCAGTTCAAGCTGATGGTGCAAAGTGGGAAGCAGGGATTCAGCAGGCGATTAAAGTTATTCTCTGCTCACCGAAGTTCCTATTCCGGTTGGAGTTAGACGACCGTCCGCAGCGTCCGGATCCATATCCGATTGATGAGTTTCAACTGGCATCGCGACTCTCCTATTTCTTGTGGAGCAGTATGCCAGATGAGGCACTTTTTGAACTCGCGGCGAAAAACCAGCTGACTGACACTCTTGAAGCACAAGTTAAACGGATGTTAGCGGATCCGAAAGCAACGGAATTGGCGCGCGACTTTGGCGCACAATGGCTGCAAATCCAACGCATTGCAACGGCTACGCCTGACCCTGAACGATTCCCAACCTTTGGTCGTAGATTGCGAGCTGCGATGTTGAAGGAGACCGAACTCTTTGTTGCGTCAATTTTTCGTGAGGATCAAAGTGTCCTTGATTTGCTTGACGCAGATTATACTTTCCTCAATAAGGAATTGGCAAACCATTACGGGATTACCGATACACAAGGCAACTGGATGGGACAGAAAAAAACTGTTCCGGGTGGCGAAGCGATTAAAGGTAGAGAGTTTCGGCGCGTTGCGTTACAAGGTGCCTCCCGTGGGGGTATACTTACCCACGCCAGTGTCCTGACGGTGACTTCTAACCCGACGCGTACCTCGCCCGTCAAAAGGGGACGTTGGGTCTTGGAACAGGTCCTCGGTTCACCACCACCACCACCGCCACCAGATGTCCCAGAATTGGAAGAGGATCACGATGCCATTACCGGAACCACCTTACGAGAACGCCTTGAACAACATCGAGAAGACCCTGCGTGCGCTAACTGCCACGCCAAGATGGATCCCATTGGGTTCGCACTCGAAAACTATAACGCGATTGGGGCGTTTCGGACCAAAGAAGGCGAATTGGAGATTGATACAACCGCCGAATTACCAGATGGCACCGCTTTTGACGGTATAGCGGACCTGAAGCAGCTCCTTAAAGATAGGAAACAACAGTTTGTACGCTGTTTGACGGAGAAAATGTTGACGTATGCTTTAGGTAGAGGATTGGAATATTACGATCGTCCAACTGTTGACCGAATCGTAGCACACCTTGAATCTAAAGGTTACAGGAGCTCCGTACTGATTACTGAAATTGTTAGAAGTGATCCGTTCCGTTTGCGACGCGGTTTTTTAAATTAACGCCAAGCGCGAGATAACAAGATTAGTTAAGGCGAGGCACAGATATGGCGCGAATTATCAGTAATTTCGTTCTGCTTGTTATCATAATTCTACAACCGAGTTGTTATATCTCTCAGTACCAAACAGTAAATGAAAATCCGATTTCACAGCGGGAAAAAAAATACGCTTCTCACTTGGCGTTGGAGGAAAAATATTCTGTTTATTTAGATGCGACATGGACGACAAACGATGCTGCTGCGCTTTTAAAGGTTTTTAAATCCATGCCGTTAGGTCTGAATCTACAGTTTTCCAGATGGCATATCAGCGATGATGATTTAGAAAACGGTATTAAAATCGAATCGAAAGATAAGTTAAAACTCGTTACGATTGGTAGAAATATCTTTCCTGTTGAAGGATCTGAAGAGGTTTTGTCGCCGGACAAGGCTCTATATTCTGCTGTCGTTCAATACATAACAGAGAATGGAACAAACAGATCCGTAATAGAATTAATAATGCAAAACAGGTATGGTATAGATGTTCCCTCCCATGCTGCACTACCGCAGCGTACGAAAAACAACACCCCCAAAGGTTATTCGGATTTTGGAAATGACGATCTGATGCTGATTATGTCCGTCCTTGAAGCATTCCCTCAAGCATTACATAAAACACCGCAATTAAAGTATATAGTCCGTAGAATTGATAGAATTGATGACGAGGATAGAGGCATCAGTTCTGCGATGATAAGTCGCGGTTATATAACATTTGCTGAATCTATTTTTCTTCGGGATCCGTATCATCGTCATGATACGCGTAAAATCATTGCCCACGAAAAGGCACATTTTTTATGGGCTTATGTTTTTAATGACCAACTTAGATTGGATTGGGCGAAACTTGGGGGCTGGTTCCGAGATTCAAGTGAATCGGGTTGGTCAACGACTCAAGAACGCTCAGCGTTTGTAACTGAGTACGCGTATACAGAAAATCCGAATGAGGATATGGCGGAAAGTATCGGATTCTATTTTGTGTATCCCGATAAACTCCGTTCCTGTTGCCCTGAGAAATATGAATTTATTCACAATCGGATTATGCTGACGTATAGCAAACTTTATACGCCGTCTAATCTGATGTAAATTAACGTTAGTTCAACATAAAACTTTACCATAATAATAAATACTAAAGTTTGGACACTTCCTATCACTTGCGAGTTGATTTTTCAAGGAATTGTGTGTTTTTCGCAGGCTTCACACCTCCAGAACTCTGAGAAAAATACCGCAAGCCGAAGAAAGTGCTATATCTATAGAAAACGGTAGACCCCGCCCGCTCGCATTCCAGCGAAGTGCTATGTGCACTGAAAAAAAACACATCCGCATCTCTAAAACAAATACTGAAAATTGTCCAAACTTTAGTAAATTCATAGGACTCACGCATCAAGACGCTGTTTAGACGGACGAACGCAAATGGCGTAAGTCCTAAAATTCATTTGCTTTTTCCCAAAAAACACCATATAATATTAGTTACATATCGACTTTATATTTTTATAGTTTAAATAATAAAATAATTGACTAATCATAATTCAAATTGCTGGTTGTAGGT
>CAZQIP010000389.1:0-43556 GCA_964593655.1 uncultured bacterium
CCCTGCGCAAATGCCAAGTGTGAAGTTCCAATAACCAATGTAAAAACAACCAATATCGTAAGTGTCAGTGGGTAAAACCTTTTCATTAAAATTTGCCTCCTTATGGACAATGAAAAACGCGAAAGCAGATTTTGGAAATCCGCGTGTTACGTCAGAAAGTTAAGTCAATCTGAATCTACAGTGAAACCTAAAAATAAATAGACACTTCCCTTCCGCGGATTGCGCCCCAAGTTTCCACAAGTTTTCCGACAGGATCAACACTCCGAGGAATTTCGCCTGTGCCGTATACCTCAACAGTTGTAAGTGGTACGAAAACCCCGGCACGACTGCCCCCAAAAATGTAGATTTCGCCATTTATGACCTCAGCTTCATGTCCCGATTTACCGATTGGCATGTCCGATTCCTGTGTCCAACGGTCAGTTTCAGGATCGTAAACTTCAACTGTTGAGAGATACATGTACGGACCATTGCCCCGAAAGCCGCCACCTATCACATAGATGTTTCCATTGATCAAGCTTGCGCTATGCCCCGATTTTGGGGCAGGCATCTCGGTTTTTTCAGTCCATCGATTGGCTTTTGGATCGTACACTTCAACACTGGAAAGAAAAGGACCCGGGTGATTTGGAATCTGCGGCCATCCGGTTCCGCCCATGACGTATACCTTTCCATCCACAACACTAACTGCCGCGCCGGATCGCGCATGGTTCATATTTTTCGCTTTTGCCCATGTATCCGTCGCTGGATCATATACGTCCACGATATCTAAGCGCCACTCTTCTCTGTTGGCTGCTGAGCCCCCAATGATATAGATTTTTCCATCCACGACACAGGAACCACCACTTCTCGGCACAGGCATGTCCGCTTTTGGTGTCCATGTGTCGGCGATGGGATCATACACTTCTACAGCCGGAAGGCGTTTAAAACTGTATCCCCAACCTGGGCCCACCTGAAATTTCTTTATTTCTGACCCACCAATGGCATAAATTTTTCCACCTATAACCTCGACGAACAAACCAGACCGGGCTGTCGGCATGTCTGCCTTTCGTTCCCATGTATCGGTTTTCGGGTCGTACATTTCTACAGTTGCAATGGCTCTCTCGCCAAATACCTCAATTTCGCCGCCTATTGCGAATACTTTTCCGTCCACGACACACGTCCCAAAGTTATATCGGGCTGTTGGCATGTCCGCTCGCGGTGTCCAAGTTCTCTCGGCGGCAAGCTCGCCTATATTGATAACTAACAGGACACAGATAATCAAAAGACCTAATGTCCAACGAATTTTCACGGTTTACCTCCATTATTTCTTCTCATTCTCTTCAAGCGAGATGTAAAACAATCCGTGGTCTTTAACACCAGAGAGCAGATCGGTAGCACTATAGAGTTTATCGTTAGCAATAACGAGATCACTGACTGTATTTGGCACCTCCGAAGAAACCTGTTCCCACTGAGCCCGCGTATTCAAACGATAACCACCAGCATCACCAGCACCATAAACCGTTGTACCATCCACAGCAAATTTGTCTATGACGATGCGTGTACCTATTTCATCCGTAAGCACACGCCAGTTTTCCCCAGTTTGCGAAGCCACGACACCATTATCTGTCGCGACGTAAACCGATGCCCCTGCAAAGACTATATCTTTGAAGTGAGTAAAGCGGAGCGGCAGCGTTGGTGTGACATCTCTCCAACTCTCCCCTTCATCAAGCGATTGAAACAACTTACCATCCCATTTGCCAGCGTAGACGGTTTCTCCTGAAACAGCTAATTTGAATACCTGGATGGATGTCTCAGAATGATTATCCTCTATTAATCCAGTGCTTCTCCACTCTGGATCACCGAGTTTCCATTTGAAAAGTTCTCCTATGTATTCTATATAAAACACATTACGACTCGCCGCAGCAGTCTCAGTTCTCAGACGAGATACGTGACGATAGCCTCGCTCTTTTGACTTATATTTTTCATCGGCAAGTTTATAACGGTCAAAAATAGGGACACCTTGAACCGGAATGAACCTATCGCCATCGGTAGATAAACGGAAAATTCCGACATTGGCACCCGTAGGGCCGCCAGTTAAAAGAGAATAAAGAATGTTGCCAACAACTATCAGTTTTAAATCAACGGTCACACTGGTAGTGAAGGGACTGAATCCAGCTTTTTGTCTATCCGTCGGAACTATTTTCCAGGACACGCCCGCATCCGTTGATTGATAAACTTCATAGCCATTATGGGCATATAATCTATTGTTAAAGGCGACGATATCAACTATAACAGTTCCCATCATCCCATTCATAAATAGGTGCCATGACGCACCACCGTCAGTCGTGCGATGAATGCCGAACATGTTGGCTTTGTAACACGTTCTCTCGTTTACGATCACAGCTGGAAGGCGGCTTCTCCGCCGAAAATTCATGTCGCTTGCAAGTTGGGTCCAAGTTTGCCCACCATCTATCGAACGAGATTGCGCGAGCCCTAATGCCAAGAGCGTTTTACCAGCCACTAAAACCGTTATACCCGCCGGTGGGCCTGTAGGAAGATATTGATTTTGATGCCATATTTCAGTCCACGACGCGCCCAAGTCAGCTGAATGGAAAATTTTAGCAAAATGCCACTCATTATTCCGCATTACCTCACTTATTTCACTTGGCGTTAATCTCACCAAAAACTCGTGCCCTATTCCAGCATAAACATTATTCCCTGAGACTGCCAAGGAACAGACGGCTCCGGATGTATTCAATGGCAATTTTTCCCAGATGCCTGAATCGAGACGATAAAGACCGTTCTCTGTCCCCGCAAATATTGTTTTTCCAACAGCAGCCACTGCGGAAATTTTTTCGGAAACCGTCAACCCGTTGTTAAGAGAACTCCATTGCGCGCCACCATCTATGGATCGGAAAATCCCTCTATTTTTAAGGGCAAGATACATCGTAATAGGCACTTGTGAACTCGACGCTTCTTCGGCATCTGTAATGACGAGTTCAACAGCATCTCCCTTGGGTCGAGGCCCCAGTGACCTCCATGTTTCACCCCTGTTATCCGAAGCAAATATTTCGTCAGTAGAAACAATATAAAGTCTACCGCTATGCCCTGCCATTGGCATCAAAGACGCGTCAATCGGAACACTCACATCGAGGCGTGTCCATGCAGTCGCATTTGCCGTGAATCTGTATATCCCTGTTTGTATAATGGCATAGACGGTCCCGTCAGACGTAGCGAAGATATTGCGGACAGGGCCCGCTGGCGGTCCGTTTCCGGACATCCACTGCGCTGTAGAAAACTGGGTGGCATTCTCCGATGGAATAGATGTTGAGGTTACATTAGAAACTTGGGTACCGGCACGACTGGTTTTGCCGGGACTGGCATCCCGTCCGACCTGATTTCGCACAGCGGGTTTCGCTGCTATATCAAGGATGATAGGGGCATCGACGATTTCAATCCTCGGTTCAGATTGTGCTTCAAAACTATACGGCTTCTGGAAACGGGTAAGGTATCGGTTGCTCGCCCCGAGAAGTAAAGCGATCAAAACCGCAACTGTACCTAAAGCCATCCATGGAAGGAACGGTTTAGCAGCTGGAGGCGGAGTGGGTTTCATGTCAGCGACTTGTCGCATAACGTTCTCGCCCAAACTCACAGGGATTCGCACGCCACCGAAAACTTCTTGGATCATCAGTTCTTCGTCCTCTTGCAAACGTTTTCGGCCCCGACGAAGCCGACTTTTAATGGTACCCACGGACACCCCTAAAAACTTCCCAATCTCTTTGGCCGTCATTTCACCGAGATAGTAGAGTGTCACCACTGTCCGTTCGCTCTCTGGAAGCTTCGCGAGCAGCTGTTTGACGAGTTCACGGCGACGCTCGGTGCGTTCTGTTTCTCGCTGTTCCGATACGTGATGTATATAAGAGGATCTTTCGATTTCTTCCACAGGTGTGCCCTCCAGCGATTCCGTTATGAGCCTTCGCTTCCGACTCCAATCAATGCAAAGCCGATCCGCAATGACATACAGCCATCCAGCAAACTGATTGTGATTCTTGAGTGTTGAGAGTTTTTTGTAGGCTTGAAGGAAGGTGTCTTGCGTAATATCTTCAGCAATGTGAAAATCCCCGAGCTTCCGCCATACAAGCGCGTGCACGCTTTTCTGGTATCTTTGGAGTAAGATACCAAATGCCGCATCGTCCCCCGATAAGGTTCTCTGAATCAGTTGAACATCGTCTTCTCTTTCCACGAAATCCCCCCTGATCAAAAGATGGCATCGCCTTCTATGCACTCAAAGACTGAATCTGATGTAGAGTCTTATAATACCATCTCTGAAATTTTATATTCCATTAGCATCGTTTATGAAGTGTGAAAATCCAGTTCACCCCAGGCCCGGTAGGTCCGGTTTGATGAAGTTTAAGAATTTAATTCGGTAATGCATCAAAAACCTCTTGGTAGGAGCGAGCTGTGCTCGCGACCCGTAAGAATTACCGAAATATTTATTTAATTTTCATCAACCGCACCGGACTTTCACAAAAAATCACCGAATTAATTTTTTATCTTCATCTAACCACACCGATCCCATTATATCACGTGTTCGCAGCCTATGAAAATTTCAAACTCAAAACGATTCTGACTTGACTCGCCCCCAGGTCGTCGCTAAAGAGGTATTTGGTCGAATCTCAAGCCCGTCTTCAGGAGCACCCTCAAGATTAACACCCGTTCCACGCCTGTGATGCCTCTTGCTACACCTTCAAGATATGCCAAGCCATAGGAACAGACTTGGCCTTTCTTACCGAGTCTACCCCGACACCTATCCTCATTTCCCGCCAATCCGAAGACAATTTGCTGACTCAGAATAATATGTGCCTCTGTTGGCTCCGGCCCAGATTTTGGATAGAACCACACCTCAACAGTAAACGCATCAGTATTTCTGGGAAAAATATACCCATGCTCCGCAAGTGGAAGGATCGCATAGTCATCCTCACCATCAAGCATCAGAACACCACCCGAAGGCTCAAAAGAAAATACAGGCACAACTAAACTCAGCAAAAACACCACACTGAGTAGAAATTTACAGCTAATATACACCAGAAATCCTCAAAGTAAATGGGTTCGTCGTCGCACAATTCTGCGGCGCGCATTATTGTGCATTGCGTGAGTCCCAATTAAGAAACTCGACACGTTTTACACCCTCTATTATTAAAGACGAATTTTGAGTCAGAAAAGATGCATCCTAAAAAAAAAATCGAATGCCAACGCCACAAACCCATATAGCCAGTAAGATAGGATCCGCTCAAACTCGTAAAAAAAAAAATCGCGAACAATACCGTGAACATCTTTAGAAAAGATGCACACTACCAAACTATTTGAAAACTGTCTTTTGACAATTTGAGTTTTTTATGGTATACTATAACTCACTTTTGAGTAGTATATATTAAGTATACCTTTACTATTACCACAATCTATCTATGAAATCGTGGAGTTTACATCACGTAATTGGACAAAGCCATACAGTTCTCGGTTTTTAGTCCAATTTTGGATCCCCAGGCCCGGTAGGTGCGGTTTCCTAACCGCACCGGATCCTGAAAAAGGACGAGAAACTCTATAATTTCTTAAAACTGAATGGCTCTGCGTAATTGGAAAACATTTTGACTGATGGGTTCCGATAAATCGGTTAACCGGTTCGTGGAGATACAAATCATGGCTAAATCCGTCAAAGCACTCATTACGCCAGAAGTCCTCAAGTGGGCGCGTGAAAGACGCATCAGATTAGAGATTGACTACGTGGCAAAAAAATTAAAAATAGATCCCGAACGTCTTGAGGCATGGGAAAACGGGACAGAGCAACCCACTATAACACAACTAAAAAAGATTGCGAAACTCTATAAAACGCATATTTCTGTTTTCTACCTACCGGAACCACCTATAGGTTTTCAATCGCTTATAGATTATCGAATATTGCCAGAAGCATCTACTATTAATGAAGAACAAACATATAAATTAAATGCCAATATTATTGAAGCGTTTGAAAGGCGGGAAATACTTATTGGTTTTTACGAATTGTTAGACGAATCTCCTCCTCAGATAACGCTGAAGATCAATGAAAAAGAAGAGCCAACGCGAGCAGCGAAAAAAATAACGAAATTTCTTGAATTCGATAGAACTCAACTACAACAAGCAAATGATCCATATGCCGCGTTAAAATTCTGGAAACAAACTGTCGAAGCAAAAGGTATTCTCGTCTGCCATACTTCCGTAAATACACATCTCTCTGTTGAGTTGAAGACAGTCCGAGGTTTTTGCATTGCCCAGAGACCTTTTCCTGTAATCGTATTAAACCCTAAAGACAGTGCTCATGGACGTATCTTTACGACTATTCATGAACTTGTCCATATTGCCCTTGGGAAAAGTATTATTCAGAATACCGGATTTAGAGGCATAGAAAATTCATCTCTAAACCAAACTGAGAGATTTTGCAATCAGGTTGCTGCTGAGGTTCTAGTTCCTGAAAATGAGTTGTTAGAGATAGTAAAGTTGCAGACACTTGAAAAAGAACTGTCCAGAATCTCCAAGTACTTTTATGTGAGCCCTGAGGTTATCATGCGAAGACTACAAACACTTAACCAAATATCACCACAAGAATATGAAACGTACAGGAAAATCCAGCAAGAAAAGTATAAGAAAAAATCTAACAAAACCGGTGGAATTCGCCCGTATCACAATCGACTCCTTAATACTTCCGGTGAGCATTTCGCACGAACTGCTTTCACCGCTTACTATGAAGAAAAAATTACAATTTCTGAATTAGCCTCGGTTTTCTCCAATTGTGACACAAAGCACCTCTTTGAAATTGAAAGTCATATCTTCGCATGAATTCACTATTTAACCAAAACCAAACAATTTATAGTCTGGATGCAAGTTCACTAATTGATGCGTACCGTTTTCTGTACCCAATGGAAAATTTTCCTGCCTTGTGGCAGGAGTTTGAGAAACTCATAAAGAATGATCGACTCAAAATGTCTGAATTTGCTTTTGCGGAAGCTATGCGAGATAAAGTTTTAGATAAATGGTGTCGAGAAAAGAGTTTAAAACCATATCTTGAATTGAAAATTGATGACTCAGATCAAAAGGCTGTTCGTAATATACTATCAAAGTATCCGGGAATGTTAAACGTTAAAAAAGGCACGTCAGGAGCAGATCCGTGGGTAGTTGCTTTAGGAATGAAATCTCAAAACGTTGTTGTAGTAACGGAAGAAAAATCAACTGGAAATCTACAATATCCAAGAATCCCTGATGTATGTAAGGCTTCTAATATTGAATGTGTCACGATAGCTGGTGTTGTAAGAAAAGAAAATTGGGTATTTGATAGACAGAAAGTAATATAATGCTTGACCAAAAATATAAAGTCTGCTATGTTATTGGAAAATTTACGCAGACGGAGCCACAAGCACGTGAATTCGCCCAAACGCCCAAACCAAGATGCCCTTTACCAAGCACTCAATATCTACCGAGATGCCATGCGTCCGTTTATCCTGAGAAATCTAAAAACGGTGCAAGGCTTAGCTCCAGAAGACCGTATCCAAAACGAAGCAGATATAGATATAGGCGATTTTCCACACCTCTTTAGAAGATACTGGCGCGAGGCTTTTGAACAATGCTTTGACCCAGATCGCGATGTGCGGAGTGCCGTAGGACTCATAACTGAAGCACGAAATAAGGTCGCCCACCCTCAAACAGAAGACTTCACCTCTGGATATGCCCTCTCAAGGCTCCATGAAATTGCGGACATACTCGGACAAATCAATGTCCCAGAACAAAAGCAAGAAGTTGAAGCCATCCGTGACAAGCTGCTAACCAACGCATCACCAAGTCCAGAGGTAACACCGACACTACCACGTAGAAAAACATCTGATCTCACCCCGTGGCGTGATGTTATACGTCCGAATACCGATGTCATTGAAGGCACCTTCCGAAAATCGGAATTCGCTGCGGATCTCCAAGAAGTCTTTGAAGGGAGAGCGAAAACCTCAGAATACGGCGAAACCGACATCTTTTTTAATCAGACATACATCACTCCCGGGCTTAAGGAACTATTAGTCAATACGTTGAAACGACTCGGCGGCAAAGGTGGCGACCCCGTTATCCAACTCAAAACCGGATTCGGCGGTGGTAAAACACACAGTCTTATTGCTCTTTACCACCTCGTAACAGGGGCAAATATCCTGAGAGAGCTCCCAACAGACGGTGAATACGCTCGGTTACGTAAAGAAATTGACGAAATCATTGAAGCCGCAGAATGGGATCCGAACACGCCGCTCAATGCCAATGTTTCTGTCCTTGTCGGCACCTATCTCTCTACAACCGATGCAGATGAAACCCAACAGGGTGACCCACTCAATACCCTCTGGGGAAAGATGGCAGAGCAGCTCGGTGGGCAAGATGCCTATAATATCATAAGAGAAGCCGCATTTGAAGGGATCGCCCCTGGCGGAAACCAATTAGACGTGCTCTTTGAACACGTCGGGCCCTCTGTTATCTTAATGGATGAACTCGTCGCTTATGTCCGTAATGTTCAAGGTGTTACACGAGAAAGTATCTATACCTTCTTTCAGGCAGTCACAGAGTCCGTAAACAGATCTAAGAATATTACGCTCGTTGCGACGTTACCAGAAGGACAAGTACACGCCGGCGGACAAGGTGGCATGAGTGTTCTTAATGAACTTGAAGCTATACTTGAAAGGGTTGATGCCGTTTCAATCCCTTTAGAAGTGGATAACGCATTTAAGGTAGTACGTAGACGGTTGTTTGGCAGTGTCATTGACGAAACCGAGCGAGATCTAACTTGCGAAGCGTTCCGAAAGATGTACCAGAACTCGCGCGGTGAATACCCTGAAAACGTCAGCGATCAACACTACCTGCAGCGGATGAAAGACTGCTACCCGATCCACCCTGAGATATTCGATCGACTCTTTGAGGACTGGGCAGTGATTCCTGGATTTCAACGTACCCGCGGGGTCTTGCGTATCATGGCAACCTGCATCTCCCGCCTCTACCAAGAACAGGATCCCTCTCTGTTGATAATGCCAGCGAATCTCACACTCAACGATCCTGCGCTCGCCGACGAATTCACCAGACTGCTTGCCAAGTCCGGAGGCAATTGGGACCCCGTGGTAAAAGAGGTAGACAGCCACGGCTCTCGCACCGATCAAATAGATCAAAAATCTCAAAGCTTCATTGAAGTCGGCAGCGCGGCGAGACGAATCGCCCGCACCGTATTCCTCGGTAGCGCAACCGGGCGCGCCGTCAAAGGAATCACAACCCGCCAAATTCACCTTGGGGTGGTTGAACCCGGACAAGGTGTTTCCGTTTACAACGATGCACTCAGCAGAATGGCCGGCAATCTCTACTTTCTCTACAATCTTGATGACAGATACTACTTCCACACCCAGGAGAACCTCAATAAAGTCGCTTTAGATCGGGCTGCGGAGTATACCGATGACGAAATCTACGGAGAGATTATCTCACGGTTACAAAGGGCAATCGGACGAGACCCAAGCGTTCAAATCTGTCCCACATCTCCAAGTCTTGTGAAAAACTCCGAAACCCTTCAGTACGTCATTCTGCCGCCACAAGCCTCTCTGCCGAGCCGAGATAAAGAGGCTAACACAGCGCGGGACGCAGCACTCGAAATACTCAGGGACAGTGGAGACGATGCACAAGATCGCACCTTCAGAAATACGCTCCTCTTCATCGCAGCGCGGCGGGATGACATTCGAGACCTCAAAAATCTCGTCAAAAACTATCTTGCATGGAATTCCATTATGACTGGAGATGATCTACACGGCGCACTTAGCGACCTGACAGGCGAACGGCGCGATCAGACCACGGAAAATCTCGAATCTGCTGAAGATGCCGTAACAACCGCCTTGTTCAAGGCATACCGATGGGCACTTGCACCTACCCAAGCAGAGGCGCGATCGGATACCTACAACTTCTCTATCGCTGACACAAAACCCGAAGACGGCAGAATTATGAAACGTCTCCGAGACAAATTCATTGAAGACGACGCAATTGTCACAAAAATTGCCCCGGAAATCCTCGCAGGAAAATTGCAGCAATACATCTGGAGTAGTGATGCCTACCAAGACCACATTGAAATAGAACGCCTCTGGGAACTGATGGCACAAAACGTCTATCTGCCACGATTGAGAGACCGAAACGTCTTGGCGACGTGCATTAGAGACGGAGTCGAAGCAGGCACCTTCGGATACGCCAAGGCATATCAGGAGGGCGATTACAACAATTTCCGTTTTGAAGAACAAGTCGGAGGTCTCCGAATAGATAAAGGTAGCACTGCTGTCCTTATAACCCCTGAACTGGCAAAGTTACTCAAGGAGGAAAGAGACAGGCAGCAGAAACCGCCGGACACTCCCGAACCAGCACCAGACCCAGGACAGCAAACGGGAGACGACCCAACCGGCGTTATGGTCGAACCGCCACAAGCAAAGGGACCTACGCATGTCGTTGTCACCAAAGCTTTGCAGTTAGAACTGCCTTTTGGAAATGAGATTGACACGATTCAAGACGAGATTGCCCGAACCCTACAAGCCGACGGTGGAAAGGTGAAAGTTGAAATCATCGTCACCGCCGACAAATCAGACGGCTTTTCCGAAAACACTACCCGTGCTGTCAAGCAAAACAGCGAACACCTCAATGCAGAATTCAAGAGCGGCTAAAAAATCTGGAGTCTTTGTACCATAGGCTGTTAGCCTATGGTCTTCCAGTACCATAGACTGTCAGCCTGTGGCACGTATCCATTGTACCATAGGAGATCGTTGGTTTCCTGTGGTCTGTGGGATATGCTGTTAGTCTGTGCCATTTCAAATCGGTTTGATATTTCCATCGCTTTATGGTATAATACAACCATGGCACAAGATTATGATAACATGGGCAAAAGTCTATGGAGAGACCACGCCGCCGACCTTTCAACAGTTGTTAGTTGCAGTACCCGAGATGCAAACCCTTGAAGCCTTCGAGCAAATGCTGCACGAATAGTAGTTAGGATGGTAGTAGGAATAGATGCTGCGCCTACTAACACCCTAACGGTACAGGAGAACATCATGTTTGAAGAAATGGAGATATTGAACAAAAACCTACAAAAAGGAATGGAGCGATGGCTTGAACAAGACCTCCAACAACGTGGAAGAACGCACGAAGAGATGCAAGAGATGACACTCAACCGGCCATCAGAGAGAGACAGCAATTTGTTTATCTCCATGATTGACAGTTATTTCAATACTGCTTTTGACGAATTGCTTGAGCGAACATGTAAGGAACTTATTCAAAAGTGGAACCACGAAGGTGGGAAAAGAGACTTCGCTATTGGTGTCATCCTTGAGATGCTCAAAGATCAAGGGCAACTTAAGGACGAACAAGCCCTAAGAACATCTCTCCAAAATGTTGACGACTGGAAAATCATTAAAAAATTGATGGGACTTGCCGCCTTCATGAGCCCTGGCATTTTTGCCGCGTATACCGGAATAATTGAGCACCATATCAAAACAGACGAAAGTACCAGAGACGAAATTATCACAGATATTAAAGTATTGCTCATATTGCAGCTCGGCGCGGATGCAATGGAGAAGGTGGCTCCAACCATTCAAGGTATTGACGATTTACAAGAACTCAAACAGGTGTTCATCGCAGCCGCCAGAGCCCCTAACCTTTTAACCTTCAAGGCAGCACTTTCTCAACAACAGCATGCCGAAAAATCGGAGGCACCTCCACTCCAACAACAGTAAAAAACAAAACACTATGACCAATTATCGAAAAAAACTCATTGAAGTCAACATACCGCTCCAAGCCATTAACGTAGAGTCCGCAAAAGACGCTTCGCTGACACACGGACACCCTTCAACCCTGCACCGTTATTGGGCACGCCGGCCCCTCGCTGCATGCCGCGCCGTTATCTTCGCCAGCATGGTGGATGATCCCTCCGAATGCCAAGACGAATTCCCAACTGAATCCGATCAGGAAGCAGAACGAAACCGTCTTCACAATATCATCAAGCGACTCGTGATCTGGCAAAATAGCAACAATGAAGCCCTTTTAGCGGCGGCACGTCGCGAAATCGCTATCTCCGTCGCACGCAACAACGGGGAAGACCCAATTGTCTATCGCGAGCGATTTAAAAAAGATCCCGAGGCAGTACTAAAATACCTCCGCGACCACTGTCCTGCTGTCTACGACCCGTTTTGTGGTGGCGGTTCTATCCCACTTGAGGCACAACGCTTAGGATTACGCGCCCGCGGCTCCGACCTGAATCCTCTCCCTGTCCTACTCAACAAGGCAATGATTGAATTGCCTCCGAAGTTCCATGATCAGAATCCTGTCAATCCCGATGCCGATCCGCTGGGTATGTTCACCGGCACAGGTAGAAAGAGAACACGCACCCCGTGGAAAGGAGCTGCTGGTTTGGCAGACGATATCCGCTACTATGGGGCGTGGATGCGCGAAGCAGCATATAAAGAGATAGGCTACCTCTACCCCACAGTGCAATTGTCTTCTGGTCAAGCTGCCACCGTGGTAACATGGTTGTGGGCGCGTACAGTGCCGTGTATCAATCCGGCCTGTGGTCTCCAGATGCCCCTGATGAGAACATTTCAGTTGTCAAAAAAGAAAGGCAATGAACATTGGGTACGACCCATTGTTGACAGAAAATCAAACACAATTTCGTGGATTGTACAAACCAGTAATGAAGGAGTCCCTAAGCCTACTGTCAACCGAACGGGTGCCTATTGTTGTGGATGCGGAACTGCTGTCAAATTGGCTTATGTCCGAGAGCAAGCAAAAGCAGACAAGGTGGGAGAAATAATGACAGGGGTAATTGCCGAGGGGAACCTCAGAAAACTGTTCTTGGCTCCCACCGAAACTGATATCCAAGCAGCCCAATCTGCTGAACCCGAACGAAGACCACGTCCAGCAATGCCTAACAATCCAACTTTGGTAAGCGGACGTGGTTATGGAATTACACATTGGCATCAACTTTTTACGGAGAGACAGCTTACAACACTAAATACTTTTACCGATCTGTTATTTGAGATTCACGATCAGATCATTCGAGGTGGAGCAACAGAAGAATATGCCGATGCCATTTGCACATATCTGTCTCTTGCTATTGGAAGAACCGCTGAGAGCGGATGCAGTTTCACATGGTGGGAGAATGTAGGTGAGAAAATCCCACCAGCTTTCCCCCGCCAAGTACTTCCAATGATATGGGACTTTGCTGAAGCAAATCCGTTTTCTACTTCAACACAGAATTGGACAGCACAAGTAAAGTGGATTGCAAAAGTTATTCAGAATTTACCGGTTTCCGCGAATAGAGGTGAAGTATATCAAGCAGACGCAACCACTACATCTCAGGCTATCGACGGTCCCGTTATTATAACCGATCCACCGTATTATGATAATATTGACTACGCCGATCTTTCTGATTTTTTTTATATCTGGCTAAGACCTCTCCTCCGGGACATTTACCCGGGTCTTTTCTCTGGAATACTAACACCTAAGGAAGAAGAGATAGTCGCTATACCATCACGATTTGAGAATTCACAACAGCGGTTTGAGGAGTTATTAGGCAAGGCATTTCTGCAAATGCGCCGGCATTGCTCAGCTAAATTTCCCACGTCTATCTTCTATGCTTATAAGCAGCAGGAAGAGGAACGCGGTGGAAAAGTATCTACTGGATGGGAAACGATGCTCACGGCAACTGTCAATGCCGGTTTTCAGATAATCGCTACCTGGCCTCTGCGTACGGAGAGAATCAGAGGTTTAAAAACAGAGGTTAATGCTTTGGCATCATCTATTGTTTTAGTCTGTCGGCCGCGACCTGAGGTGGCACCCTCCATCGTCCGCGATGATTTCTTACAAGAACTGAAAAAGGTGATGCCCTCCGCTCTTGATCGACTCGATCGCGTCGCAAACATCAGACCCGTTGACCTTGCACAAGCCGCCATCGGACCGGGCATGGAAGTCTACTCCCGCTATAGCAAAGTAACGCGAATCAGCGGGGACGTAGTACCAATCCGTGAAGTACTTAAGGAAATCAACAAGGAAATTACCGCTTATCATGAAAAGGAAACAGGTGAACTGGATCTGGAAAGTCAGTTCTGTCTGACGTGGTTGAAGCAGCACGGCTACATGGAAGGAAATTATGGTGATGCCTTGGTGTTAGCAATGGCTAAGGGTATAGACATTGACACTATGCATGACAAGGTCCTGCTCAAAGACCGCAGTAAGGTTCGATTACTGAGATCGAAAGAATACGCCGATAGTGAAAACAGTGAGGATATGACAGCGTGGGAAGGCTGTCTCCGGATGGTGTGGCATCTGTCCAGTGTAGAAAGAAGCGGCGGCATTTCTGGATGCACCGCCGTTGCGCGTGCTATGCGCGATTATGAGTCCGCAAAGCGTTTAGCAGGGATATTGTATATCTACTACGAGGCGCGCGGCGATGCTGAGAGCGCATCACGCTATAATAACCTCGTAACCCAATGGCAATATATTTCGCAATCAATGGGTGAAGCAGAACAGACAGAGTTTGAAGTTTAAAAGTAGTAGGCACGCTCCGTGTGCCGTCACAACAATGGATGTTATTCCATGCGCGACAGTGTTACCCCTTACGTCTTACAGTATCAACTCAAGCGCAACCTACGTCCTTTCACGCGCGAGGAGATACAGCAATTGCCGACTGAACGGATTGGCGTATATGTTCTGTGGCGCAAAACCGGGACCGAAGGTCGAAATGAGTGCCTCTATGTTGGAGAATCCACAACCTGTGTCCGGAGGCGGTTGCTGCAGCACTATTCAAACGCACAGAATGACGAACTCCATTCACAACTCCGGATGTTTAGACCGATCATCCAATTTTCAGTAGAATTCACAGAAGACGCTGAAGAAACAGTCCTATTGGAATCCGAGCTCATCCGAGCGTGGAAACCGAAGACCAACCTGAAAATGAACCCCGACAAATCCTAACATGTCCCTTTCCAACTGTCCCATTACCACCTCAAAGGATATTCACTTGCGAGAGTTTTTGAAGAGTTCACACGCGATTCTTCCCAACCTCGATCCAATAAGCAATGTTGGGTGAAGTCCCAGTGCCCACCCCGCCCTACTATTGAAGTCTTGCAATACCACCTCCTCTCTTCACTGTATATGTACTGTACCTAACCCCTGTTCGCTGACCATGAATAACATTTGTAAGAACGATCTCCGAAGGGCCTATATGTCTATTGGCCAGTCAATGGACATAAGTCGAAAAAATAAATCGTAAGCGGACCGACTAAAAACCGAATATTCCCTTGACTTTCCACCAAATGTATGGTATACTTAAAGTATGTTATGTTCATAACTTTTGCAACACTTTTTTGGCGAGGTTTGAAACCTCACCAGCGGCATACAATACATAGACTCTCACAGAAAAATTGGAAAAATCGCATAAGTCCTCATATTTACAAAAGGAATAAATCATGCAACAGATTAATATTAATAATGACCTGTTAGTTACACAGTGCCTGCCTAATGGCTACACATGGACATTAACCTCTCGACTATCGGATATGCTCTACATGGCTGAGGAATTATTTGGACCACGGGACTATTCATATACCATCCTCGGTATAGAATTCGTGGCTGATGGTCCCCGAATTTGGTACCCTGGAAATCGTAAGCATATTATTATTCAACTTGACCCGTCAGCTGCTATGGACATGTCTCGAGCATGCTATCAAATGGCTCATGAAACGATCCATTTGCTCGCGCCATCGGGTGGACAGAACGCCAACAATTTTGAGGAAGGGGTTGCTTGCTACTTCGCTGCCTATTACATGGCGAAAAAACTGAATAAGCCTAATTGGCAAGCAACACTCCCCAGTTACAAACGCGCGTTAGAGCTAGTGACACCCCTCCTCAACAAGGATATATACTGCGTTCGCAGGATACGTGGTCGTCACCTTCACTACGAAAAATAAACAGCGAAGAAGTAAGCACAGAGTTTCCAGATTTAACTTCGGAGGAAGTGGATTTTCTGATAAAAAAGTTTAACCGAACTTAGGTTAACCCTACCAATCTATGGAGAATTACAATGCAATCAATTGAAGAGAATAATGCTTCCAAGCCATTGATACTAACCACTAAACAGCAAGATGTATTAGAAGCATTACAAAGCAAAGAAACAGAAAAATATCCGCTGAGCCAGTGGTATCTTGGCGCGCTCCATGCGTTGGGTAACCATTATAACCCTGATCGTATCGCCCAGGCAGCCCATTCACTACGCGAACTTATTGAAAAACTACCGAGCGTCATTCATGGAACTGGTGTTCAATTAAACACATCTCGCTTTCACAACATGCGGAATAACATAAACGACCTCATTTCGAGATCCAAAAAACGTTGTCCAGAAGACTGGAAAGGTGGACAAATTGATAAAAATTTAGCCAAAGCACTTATAGAAGTTGAGAAATATATTGAACTCAATAAGCAGCCAAATCGTAGAGAACGGATACAGCAAGGAATTGCTACTTTTGACCCGATGGTAGACCGATTGGACAGTAAAATTCAAGAAGCAAAACGGAGTCAATTGTTTAATTTATGGGAAAGGTTAGAGGGCTTTGCCCATCATAAAATTAACCCTAACGCTGTAGAGTTTAACGAATGCGTGGAAGAATTAGAACACATAGTATTTGATCTTCTTGCTCCTATAACTGCGCAAGATCAACGGGAAATTCAAACGATTTTAAACAATTCTCACAGGTCTGAGAGCAATGTCGAACGTATGTTTTCACTAATTGAACGCAGAGGTGCCAACTTTGTGTTCTTTTTTAAGCAAATATCCGAAAGCGCAGATGTCACATGGTTGCCTTTTTTTAACAAAAAAGGATATTTTGCACATCCGCCAAATGTACAACTAAACGATGATGGCTCCGTAATTTTTCCTTTTTGGTGGCCAATACATTATCTGACAAAAATTTCCAATCACGCACCGGACGAAATCATTGAGATCGTGTTACAACTGCCCAAAGTTGATAATCCGTTAATCTATGATGGCATTCTGGAGATTGCATCGCAACTCTCGGAAGAACAGTCAGTGAAACTTAAGCCTAAAATATTTGAATCTGTAAATATGGAGTACCAATCTCGGACATACAGATACACAGATATGTTGGCACATTGGGTTGTGAAAAATCAAACAACTGCTGCATTACAACTTTCAAAGGTTCTCATCGCGTTTTTACCCGACCCTCAGTTAGAGGAAAAACAGAAACGTCGAAAAGAGGATCCGATGAAGTGGGGGACGTTACTTCACCCTTCACCCCGAATTGACTCATGGGATTATCGCGAGATAATGTTAAAAGGAATACAGCCGCTTGCTGAAAATGAACCCTATGAAACTGCTCTTCTCCTGATTAATGCCACATCAAATATGTTTCGTTTACGAATACATCAAGATGAACTTGATAGAGAGCAAGATTTCTCTAATATCTGGTTTGCTCGCTTACAAGTACCAGATAAAGATTACGGTAATCCTGATGAAATGCTTATTGATACACTAACCTTTGCTTGTAAGAAGGTTTTTGAAAAATTACATGACGCAATTGCAGATTTGGACAAGTTGTTGCGAAAGCAGAAGTGGAAAATTTTCAAACGCTTACGCCAGCACCTTTATGCCCAATACCCAAATGAGAAAACCAAACTGTGGATACGAGAAGTGATTCTTGAGCGTAAAGATTATCATGAGTGGCAACACACTTACGAATTTCGGCAGATGATACAGAGTGCCTGTGAGCACTTCGGTGAGACCTTACTTACCAAAGAGGAACGCGCACGAATCTTTGATGCTATCCGCAGTGGTCCACCGGAAGAAAACTTCCGAGAACAGTTAGGAGAGGAATTTACTGAGGAACGCTTTCAGAAACGCCAACATTATTTCCATTGCCGGCAGTTCGCACCTTTCGCGTCTGTGCTATTTGGGAAATATAAAACTTACTTTCAAGAATTAATAGATGAAACTGACGCTTCGATTTCTGATGATGACTATCCTCCATTTAAAGCAAAAAGCGGATGGGTGTCTAAGCGTAGCCCCCGATCACTTGATGACCTTGCTAATCTTACAGATGTCGAGTTACTCTCCTACATAAATGAATGGGAAAATGAAAACGAATTTCACAGAGACGATGAATTTGTAGAAATTAACATCGAAGCACTCGCTAACACTTTTCAGACCGTTTTCAAGGAATCAATCATTCCTGACACCAGCAGGTTCCGGTTCTGGATGGAAAATCTCGAAAAGATTGAACGCCCCATTTACGTGCGGATGATGATTTATACAATGCAAACAAGTGTAGAAGAAAAGTCCTTCAAGCAACTCAACGAGTGGTTAACATTTTGCGAGTGGGTGCTTTCACACCCTGATCAAAACTGCAACGCGGACTATAGACTCAACGACGAATCCAGAGAGGACCCTGACTGGTCTCATTCACGGCGAGCAGTTGGTGACTTTATCGGTGCATGCTTGGAAGAACGCGCGGGAGTACCGGTTTCCGCACGAGGACATCTCGCAAAACTTCTGGGGATACTTTGTGTACAATTTGACTCACGCTTAGATCGGAATTTTACCTCAATTGACTCACCCATTGATGCCCTTGCTGAAGGCATCAATAGTACACGAGGTCGCGCGTTAGAAGATTTAGTCAAATTCGGTTTCTGGCTGCGAAGACATGATTCAGAGAGCGAAACTCCGGAAGTAATAACGATTCTTAAAAAACGATTCGCCCTAGAAATAGAGCATCCCTTAACACTGCCAGAATATGCTATTCTAGGTAGGAACTACCCTTGGATTATTCATCTCAACGAAGCATGGGCGGTTAAGCATAAATCAGACTTTTTTCCACGGGAGGCGTTGCACGTATGGTTAACGGCATTTGAGAGTCTCGTAAAATATAGTGAACCATCCACGATCACCTTCAAGATTCTTCAAAAGGACTTTGATTTTGCGCTGCAACATTTGGCCGCCTTCAAAAAGCAAGACTTCTCTGAGAAAGAGCCAATTGATATGCTTGGCGAACACCTCTTCACCTACTATTTATGGGAAATGTATCCGCTTGAAGGAGATGAAAACCTGCTTGAGCAATATTACCAGAAAACCAATAATGATCAAGAACGTTGGGCAAACCTATTCAGTCATATTGGTAGAGATTTGTGGAATGGCAAGGAGCAGCTAAGTCAAACCTTGAAAGATCGTATAAACCAATTTTTTGAATGGCGTCTTAAACAGAAAGAACCAATGGAACTAAGACACTTTACCTTTTGGTTGCAAGCCGAGTGTCTGGACGCTGAATGGCGATTGAATGCGTATTCTAAAGTCTTAGATGTTTGTGAGGTAGAAGCTTGGGGATCCCATTTTAAGACGTTGTGTGAAATGCTACCCAATCACACTGCTAAAGTAGTTGAGTGTTTCTTTAAGTTAACTGAACAAGTCGAAAAAGGCAATTTCTATATTCAGACCGAAGAGGCAAAAACCATCCTTAAAGCCGGGCGTGAAAGTAGTGACGAAAAGGTGCGTCGCGCCGCTGCAGATGCCCGTGAAAACCTGCTCAAGATGGGTAGATTTGTTTTACCGGATCTGGACGATTGACGAGGACATACAAGGTATCGAACGCTGAAAAACTGGCATAGCTATCCAAACTTGTACCCTCACTCTGTATTATAGAGTATAATATCTCATAACATTTCAAAGGAGACGATATTACATCAATCTATGAACAACGGGACATTTCAGATAAATAATGTGTCGCCCATCCGCTAAATGTTACACTTTCCTTGGTAACATTTTTTGTCAGCGGGAGATCGCATAAAAAATGCCTCTAAACCCTTATAGCGACAGGGTTTAGAACCATATTTGTAAAATTACCAAAAAGCAAAAAAAGATACCATTTGGTATCTTTTAAGGTGGAATGGTATCTAAATTTTCAGCAGAAAACGTCTTACGGAGTAAAATCCAACACGCTATGAAATGCTTTCAATACACAGTGCTCTAAAATCCGCGAAATCTGGTAAATCCGCGATTTGCGGCGTACTCGCCCAAATGCGATCTGCATTCAGACAATATTCACATAAATGGTTTAGGAAAATGTTACACTTTTCATCAAAATATTTTTTTTACCGCGGAAAACCAGACACAAAAAAACGCCTATGAACCCTTACAGTCAGTGGATTCTCTGCCAATAACCTCTATGCCCAAATGTTACACTGGTGTAACATTTTAAAGGGGTAACCCACAAAAAACTTGACAGCAAAACCTAAACAAGTTAATATTGTCACATCATCAGAACCAGTCCGAGACTTTAAACAAACTTAATCGTTACAAGGACAGTTGAGGTTCATCGTAAACCGGCTTTTGACAGGGCCCCCCACCCGTTACTGGGAAAGGGCAGAAAAAGCCGAGCGGAAACCCAACCGTTAAAAAATATGAAAACTTATCGCGTTGCCATACTGGGGTGTCGGAGTCGTGGCACCTCGGCAGCAAAGGCGTATCACGCACATCCCCGCACTGAAATCGTGGCACTCTGTGACCTCGTCCAAGAGCGGTTAGAGACACTCGGCAACATCGTGAACGTCTCAGCACACTTCACCGATTTAGACGAGATGATCCAGCAGACGGCTCCCGATATCGTTGCGATCCCCACGGCAACAGAGGCACACCATCCACTCTGTATGCGTGTCCTTGAACACGGCGTGAATATTGAGGTAGAGAAACCCCTCTGCATTGATCTCGTTCAAGCAGATGAGGTGCTGGCGAAGGCAAAAGAGAAAAACGCTCGCGTCGCCGTACATCATCAACGACGCACGAGTCCGTCGATGCAGGCAGTCGCGAAAGCCTTAGACGAAGGAAAAATCGGCGACCAGCGTTACATCTACGCCAGCGGTAAAGGCTACTACGCCGGTTACGGGTTAATGAACATCGGAACGCATGTCATCAACAACATGCTCCGTTTCGGTGGGAAGTGCCGAAGTGTTGTGACGCAAGCAACAGCAGGTGGACGCGCGATCGGACACGACGACGTACTCCCCTCACCAGCGGGTATGGGAACAGTCGCGGGCGAATACGTCACAGCAACGCTTCAATTTGACGGAAACGTCACCGGGACCCTTATCCAGCACCGATTCCCTAAGGTTGATACCGATGCGTATATGATGGAACTCTACGGTACTGAAGGTAGACTCATCTGGTCGGAACTGAAAGGTTCGTGGTGGCTACCTACGCCGCATTTCGTCCCGGACGGCACGCACGACCAATGGGAAGCACTCCCCTCTATCTATCCAGAACATTTTGACCCGGATAAGGGCGCAGATGCCGACGATTACTGTTTCGTTGACGAGTATGTGAACGCACTTGACGAAAACCGAGAACACGAATCCAACGGCGAAGAAGGTCGTCACGTTATTGAAATTCTGATGGCAATCTTCGAGTCTGCAGTTCACGGCACACGCGTCGAGCTACCCCAGAAAAACCGCGAGCATCCACTACTAAAGTGGCGTGCTGAAGCCGGTTTGGGTGAAATAAGAGATATGCCTCGCGATTACGGCACCTGGCTATCGTTAGAAGACGAACGCCTCTATGAATAAACCAGATACCCACATCTTCTAATCAAGGAAAAAACCATGCCCAATCCAACGACAAATGCTGACAACCTACCACCGATCCCACTCACAGAAGAACAACGTTATCTCTTTGATACACGCGGGTGGCTCCTGTTTCCAGGTGTGCTCAGCGAAACAGAGATTAAAGAGATGCGTGAATTCTGTTACCAACTCAAACAGGATCCCGAGTCAATCTCTGAACACCATCGTTCTTCCATCGGCGGTCCCCTTGAGACACTCACCGACCATCCGGTTGTGCTGGGATTCATGGACGAATTTTTGACATCGGGCTATGCCAATGAGAACTGCTACGGATTCCGGCTCGAAAGCACATTCCTAACCATTCGAGCAAACGGACACGATAACTTTCAACCGCACGGTGGGCGCGGGATGCTCAATTTCCCCGGCAATTCGCATACTTACCACCTACACCACGATAAGGCACATAGTGGATTAACGCGCGTCGTTTGGGAACTTAATCCAGTTCACGAAGGCGGGGGTGGAACGATGTTCCTCACCGGTAGCCATAAAGGCGCATTTCCTGCGCCAAAGTCAACGGCGGATCGTAATTCACCGCTGTGGGAGGATTACACCTGTCCGGCTGGCTCTATGCTGGTTTTTACAGAGGCAATCACACATACAGGTGCGAAGTGGACAGATGAAGAAGCCGATCGGGTTGCGATCTTCCAATGCTACAATACTGTTGGAAACAAGTGGCATAAGTGGGACCCCCATCCGAAGCACCTTGAAGAGATGCCGTTCAAACGTCAAACACTCTTCCGCCCGGTCCATTGTCAGGACAACACACCAACATTGGATGCCGTGTAGCAACTCGTTGCGTGCCATTAATTTGATTATAACCAATATTGCTGAACTTGGCGAAAACCCGTTTTTGACAACGGAACTTTTAACAGCAAGTTTTGGCTTGCAAGCTTCACTAAAAGGGAGCGAAAACCTAATCGTTAAACATTCGTAGAAAGGTTAGTCGTGGACTTTTGATCTGGGTGTGAGAGGTAAAACGACAGTTTTTGTTTACTTGTTCTTCAGAACAATTTAATCATAATTAGAGTTGTTGAAATGGAACAAAAACCCGATTTTGACAACGGAAAAATCGGAGCGAAAATTCAATCGTTAAAATTATGAAGATTACGAATGTTAAATCCTTTGTTTCGGAAAGCGGTCATTTCTTCGTGAAAGTCGAAACCGATGCCGGTATCTACGGTGTCGGAGAGGGCGGGTTACGCCGCCGTGCACTCGCTTTAGCCGAAGTCATTCGCTCATTTGAGCCGTTCCTTATCGGCGCAGACCCATTTCGGATTGAGCACCTGTGGCAAGTGATGTTCCGTGGCGGCTTCTTCCCCGGCGGTGTCGTCCAATCCGCTGCTGTGAGTGCCGTAGATATCGCACTCTGGGACATCAAAGGAAAAGCATTGAATGTTCCTGTCTACGAACTCTTAGGCGGACGCACAAGAGACAAAGTCGTTTGCTATCCGCATAACGGCGGTGGCTCAATTGAGGCTATCGTCGAGAGCTGTCGGCAAACCTACGAAGCCGGTTGGAAGTTCGTTCGATGGAGCGTGGTTGATCATTCTGACAGTGGAGGGACATTTGAACCCAGACGCGCGATCCGAAACTGCGTTAAGCAGGTGGAAGCCGTCCGGCACGCATTCGGCGATGATCTCGAAATATTGATTGACGTGCATACCCGCCTCGATCCAGCGGATAGTCTCGATTTTTGCAACAAGGTCGCACAGTACAATCCATTTTTCATCGAGGATCCGCTTCGGGCAGAAAACCCCGCCAGTCTCAGGCGACTTCGGCAGCAGACCTCGGTGCCAATTGCTGTCGGCGAGCAATTCGATAGCAAGTGGACGTTCCGCGAAGTTATTGAGGAAGACCTCATGGATTACTGCCGCGTCGATGTTTGCATCGCCGGTGGGTTAACCGAGGCACGTAAAATCGCAGGATGGTGCGAAACGCATTATATCTACATAGCACCACACAACCCATTGGGACCTGTATCCGCTGCAGCCTGTCTGCATCTCTCTTTGTCATCGGTACTTCTCGGCGTGCAGGAACTTCCGCGTGCCCCGATGTCTTCACTGACCGATGTTTTTCCGGTACAGGTGCCGTGGGAAGCAGGGTACCTCCTACCCCCTGAAGGTCCAGGGCTCGGCATCGAATTCAACGAGGACGCCCTTACCAACGTCACAACGCAAGAATACGGACCGCCTCACGGCTATCAACGCGATGACGGTGCCTATACGAATTGGTGATACTTACTCCAACTGAGGTAGGGACGGTTTCATGAAGATAAAAAAATAAATCGGTAAGTGTTTCCATTTGCCATCCGTGGGGATCGCGAGCACGACTCCCTCCTACAACAAGAGGCGGCCGACACATCATCGAATTAAATACTTAAACTTCATCAAAGTGCACCGATCAACAGTGTATCGTTAATTGTAAAATCTACCAATATTTAGACATGCGCAGGAAGTCTTTGAAGTCTGGGTAGTGACGTGAAAACAAAAGGACTGGAGATGATTCTAGAACCCATACATTTTATACTGAAACCCAAAAATAAATAGACATATTCGTAGCATAAACTTCCAGTTTGTGCCAGTCTGAATGCCTGTTATAGGCATTCAGACTGTTTGAAAGTGCCCAATTAATTATAGGTTTTACTATAAATCAAGAGTGTTGCATTAGAGATAGATTTATGATATAACCCGCTGACAAAAAATAGGATGAAAATCGGATCCAATTGTAATCAGGGTTAACACCCTCCGAAAAATATTTTCGCTTGCTCAAATTTGCTATATCTATCTTTATGTGAATACTTTCCTTAAATCCAATTCACATTTCTACAATTTACAGAGACGAAACTTTTCTTTTGAAACTCAAATAGATGTATTGTATAATACGATTACTTGAAAACAAAAAATTCGGGGTGAGGATATTATGAAACGTTTTTTTCTCATTCTCGGCATTGTTATTTTTGCGATGCTCGGTTGTTCAGCTGAAAACCCAGTAACCCCTGATGAAGAAGTTGAAGAAACGGCACTGCCAGATACAACTGACGTTGAAACACCCGTATTTAGAATTGAATCAGTGGACATGGCTGACATTGTTGCGAATACCACCACTGGACACACAACTTATGAGGGGCACCTCATTACAATTACTGCAACTGTTCTGGATATTGAGTTGATCCCCGACGGAAATAGTTTTTTAGCACTTGATACAAATAAAAATAATGTTAACTTTTACGTTGAGAGCGATCGTAATCTCGAAGCCTTCGCGGACTACAAAATAGGAGAAACTTACGACTTCACAGTTTATATCGACTCTCAAGAACGGAATAAGGAAAACGAACCCGTCATTTCCAACGTTTGGTCTAATTTGGCGAAAAAAGACGTTGAAGATATTACATTAGATACCCTCCTATCCGATACTAAACTAAACAATAAACGCTACCAAGGCTCTGTTATCAGATTCACAGCAACTATTCGTAGAGTAGATCCTAATGGTAATATAACTATCGAAACTGATGGAAATGATGTCGCTTTTTTGATAACTAAAACAATTCTTGATCCTGAAAACCAGTATCTTGCCGGTCAGTCTTATACCTTTACTGTATATCTTTGGATAATTGGTGATGGAAAACCGGACCATAAGCCTTATATTACATGTTTCTTCATCAAATCAGAATGGCGTTGATTTAACCATTTGGATCATGTAAAAAGTATGTGCGATTATTTTTAATGAAGGCAGTGGCCACGCGGGTTTCACTTTTTCATTAGCACACAGTCTTTATCTGAATAGCGGATTTACACAGATTACGCGGATTTCGCAGATTTGGGGTTGGGGTTGATTTAATATTTTTGATGAGATTAGAATATACGTGGTGAATTAGAAAAATATGTAGACCTTCACCGTAGGCGCGCTTACATAAAGATAAAAAAATAAATCAATAAGTGTTCCGTTTGCCACCCGTGGGGATCGCGAACACAGCTCCCTCCTACAACAAGAGGCGACTAACACATTACCGAATTAAATACTTAAACTTCAACCAACCACACCAGTCAGAAATTGTACACACCTAACAACGAAGGAGAGAATTGAAAAATGACAACCGCTGAAATTAAAGCGATGGCGACAGAATACATCATTAATACTTACGGCGACAGAAGCCTTGCATTCGTTAAAGGCGAGGGGCCCTATCTCTGGGATGCCGATGGCAAAAAATACCTCGACTTCCTTGGTGGACTCGCCGTCAACGGTTTAGGGCATTGTCACCCAAAAGTCGTCGAAGCCATCCGTGAGCAAGCAGGTAACCTGCTGCACACCTCCAACCTCTACTACATTCAACCGCAGGCAGAACTCGCAAAACTCCTTATCGATAACTCCGATATGGATCAGTGCTTCTTCTGCAATAGCGGTGCCGAAGCGAACGAAGCAGCGATTAAACTGGCGCGGAAATACACCAAAGACAGCGGCAGCACAGATGCTTATGAAATCATCACAATGGATAACTCATTCCATGGACGCACCATGGCAACCATCACCGCCACCGCACAGACGAAATACCATGTCGGGTTTGAACCAATGCTTGAAGGTTTCAAATACGTGCCCTTCGACGATCTCGAAGCAACGGAAGCCGCCATCAGCGAGAAGACGTGTGCTATCTTAGTCGAGCCGATTCAGTCCGAAGGCGGCGTTAATATGCCGAGCGAAGGCTACCTCCACGGATTACGTGAACTCTGTGATAAACATAATCTGCTACTGATCTTTGACGAAGTACAGACAGCGATGGGGAGATTGGGGACATTTTTCGGTTACCAAAGTTACGGCGTTGTGCCGGATGTGATTACGATGGCAAAAGCGCTCGGTAGCGGTGTACCCATCGGGGCGATGTTAGCGAAACGACACATAGCAGAGAGTTTCGTACCCGGCACCCATGCAGCAACATTCGGTGGAAACCCGTTAGTCACTGCGGCGGCATCCGCAACCGTCAGAACGATTCTCGAAGAGAACCTCGCCGTGAACGCTGTTAAAATGGGGAATTATCTCGCAGGCGGACTCATGGAACTCAAGGATAAATATCCGATTAAAGAGATCCGGGGAAAAGGCTTACTCCGCGGTTTAGTCATGGAGGTCGATGCCAAACCGCTCGCAGCGAAGTGTATTGAGAACGGGCTTGTCACGATATGCACCAACGATTATGTCCTCCGATTCTTACCACCGCTGAATATCAACGCAGGCCACGTTGAAGAAGCCGTTAATCTCGTCGAAAAATCGATGTCGGAAGTTCTTTAAGATGCTACATCTGTCAGGGCTATCCACTCATAGGAATGATCTCCAGACAGCGATTTTGTGGATAGTATACGGCGCATGCCTCTCACTGTTTGTAGTTATCGTAGGATGTAGTCCCAGTACCTCCACGGCGCAATTGTCACCTGCCACCCGGGCGGAAGTAGATGGTATCCTCAATACACTGCAAGCGAGATACCATCTCACCGACTCTTTAAAGATTATCCAGATGACAGTAACCATTGAGGAAGGTGATCAGCGCGAAGAAATCCGAGAATCGTTGTGGTATAAAAAATCAGAAAACGGCGGCGAATTGCTCCTGATCCAAGCATTAGGCCCCATCAACGAACCACGTGCAGTCGTAATCGCTAATCGAGACGAGAATCAATTCGTGCTTGCACTTCTGAACGAAGAAAGAACTTACCACGGTCCGCTATCCGATGGAGTTTTGCGAGAGATTTTTGGTGTAGACCTGCGCGTGTCAGATGTCCTGAGTGCGATCTTCGCCAATCCGTTCCTTGACGGACGCACGGATAATTTCACATCGGTTGAAAGTTCCGGTGCAAAATTTACCATCACCCGTCCGGGGATCAAAGACGGACATGTAGAAACCATCACGCTCTTTGTCCGTGAAGGTGAACCGCGAGTGACGGAGTGGCACATCTACGATGAAAATGGGGTGCTTCAGCAACGCGCCACTTTTTCCGACTATCGCAGCGTAGGCGGCATTCTACGTCCACATAAAGTTGAAATCGAACGTCCGCTCGAACAGACGCGGGTCGCCGTGAAAATCAATAAAGTTGAACTGAACGTTGAGATTAAAGATAGCAAGTTTGACCCCGCACCGTTTCTATCGGAGGACTTTGAAACCATCCCGTTGTCAGAATTGTCTAAATAGCATTATGCATGCAGCATAAACTGTTAGTTTGTGCCTACCATGTAGTGTCCCTTCAGAAAAGGCGTGTATGCCATATTTGTTTTCAGAAATTGTGTTACATTACCTGCAAACGCTGCCTAAGCATCGTGAAAAATCGCGCAGAATCGCAGAAGGCAAAACATTGTTTTTGGACCGGTGGAGGCACCATGAAAAGTAGACACACCCTTCGCTCATTTTTTTATCTCGGATGTTTCCTTAACTTGTTTCTTGTCCTTGGTTGTGGAGACACAGAAGATGGACAAGGGGTCATCAACTCTACCAACAATACTTTCCTTGACGAACCTGATGAACAAGAGCTACAACTGGCAGGCGAAGACTGGGAAAAGTTGAAAAACGCTAAGCAATGGCTACAGTTGATAAACGAAGATTGGGAAAAGCTGACAGACGAAGACTGGGAAAAGTTGAAAGACAAAGACTGGATCAGGTTGACAGACAAGGAAGTTAAAGAACTCATGAACCTTAAGATTCCACCCTTGAATGGCGATCAGGTAGCGTGGGAGGAGGCTCTGAAACATTCACACGCCAGCCTCTTTCAAAATTTTGGAGATATTCCACAAGTTCGCTATAAGGTAGAATTTGAGAGACAGCATTGGAAAAAGAAAAGTGGGGTTGTAATTGTAACACTTGAGTTTTCTAAACAAGAATTTGCTCATTCGGTAGCAACGTATTTTCTCTTTCCGGATGCGGATAATCAACGTACGCTTGAAGAAAACAGGAAGCAGTTAAAGTTTAGAATAGATCAAAAAGAACTTCGTCTTCTGGAGCAGCTCAGAATAGAAGATCCTGAAACTTGGGTAAAAGTCATGCGTGCTTTTCTTATTAGGAAACACGGGGACATTCGAGGAGTTGACACTATTGCTAATTTTTTACGAAAATTGGAACTAAATCTACCCAGAACAGACCAGGAATGCCACACCTATATTGAAGCATACAGGATACTCTATGATTCTCATCGCGCTTCGGCTTATGAATATTATGCCACGTTTGAAGCAGCACACCAGATCGCACCTTTGCCAGAAGGTCCGCTACGCGAACTTGAAAAATACCGAAAGGCGCGGGCAGAAGGCATTTCCTTCTATGACATACCGAAAGGCGCGGGCAGAAGGCATTTCCTTCTATGACATAGAAACGGGTAATGATTAGCACACATCTATAATCACACAAGTTTAGAATCCGACCACACATACCTGAAATTTGCAAATAAATGGGTACCATTCACTCCGATATACGCGTCCGCGCCCACGCCAAAATCAATCTCTACCTAAATGTCGTCGGCAAACGCGAGGACGGCTATCACAACCTCGAAACGGTCTTTCATTCCATCGGCTTGCATGACGATGTTATCCTCCGCAAACAAGGGACGAAAGGCATAACGGTTCACTGCGAACACCCAGCGGTTCCGGGCGATTCACGTAATCTGGCATATCAAGCGGCACAGCTTCTCAGCGATACCGTAGGGGGCATTGGTGGTATCGCAATCGACATCCACAAACGGATTCCGGTGGCAGCTGGACTCGCAGGTGGAAGCGCAGACGCTGCCGCTGTCCTTCACGGTGTGAACGAACTTTTTCGACTCGGTTTGACACAAGAAACCCTGATGCACCTTGGGGCGCAGTTAGGCGCAGATGTCCCGTTTTGCCTGCACGGCGGTGCAGCATTAGGGCAAGGCATCGGCGACCAACTTACGCGTCTTTCCACACTTCCCGATCTACCCCTTCTCCTTTTAAACCCGGGCATTGAAATCTCGACAGCGACTATTTTTAAAAAGTTAAACTTTCCCTTGACAAAGCCTGAAAAAGACAGTATAATTATAAGGACTTACATAGAAAAGGGTGATATCCTCAGCATTGCGGAAAATCTTTATAATATTCTTGAGGTACCCGTTTTTTCCAAGCATCCCGAAATCTCTGCGCTAAAAACCGAGCTCTCTACGCAGTCCGGTTGTTGTGGCGCGTTGATGTCCGGGAGCGGTGCAACGCTGTTCGCGATAATGCATGACAGTCAAGCCGCACGCCAGAGCGAATCATACTTCAGAAACAAGGTCAACTTTTGCGAGACGACGGTAACCAGTCCTGTCGGTGTCCACATTGATGATTAATTAAAGGGCGGTGGCCAAGCGGTAAGGCACAGGTCTTTGGCACCTGCATGCGTAGGTTCGAATCCTACCCGCCCTGTCTCCTTTTTGATACGGTTCCTGAATCTATGAAAAAGTTTTTTTAACGAGCAGGTTTTCGCCCCGCGCGCCGTTCCATTAAGCACAGGTTTCAATAATATCAGAAACTTTGGCACGGAATGAAATAAAGTGTGGATTTAAGAGACGTACTCAAGAGTCTAAACGCACGAATTTTAACCGCAAGGAAAAGTAAAAAAACAAAATGCTACAAGCAAAATTAGAGGTTCAACAACGCGACACTTTCGGGAAACAGAGCGCACGCGACCTACGACGCAAAGGTGAGATCCCCGCTGTGTTGTATGGGCGTGCCCAAGACACCGTGTCCATTCAACTGAACGTACGAGCCTTCAGCCAATTTCTACGAACGTACGGCGAAAACGTCGTCATTAATATGATAATCGGTGAAGCGGAGAGTGAAACCGTTATTATCAAAGAAATTCAACGCCACCCGGTCGAAAAGCATACGTTGGTCCATGCGGATTTCATCAGAATCTCGCTCGATGAACCTGTGACATCAATCGTGCCGGTGGTCTTAGAAGGCAGTCCACCCGGCGTGCAGGAGGGCGGTGTCCTCGAATTTCCGCTCCGCCACGTGTCACTTCACTGTCTGCCTATGCGCACGCCAACCGATATTTCGGTTGACGTGGGTGAATTGGATATCGGTGATTCTATCTACGTCAGTGATTTAAGCCTTGATGAGGACATCGAAATCCTGGATGAACCCCAACGGATTATAGCGACGGTCAGCCAGCCGCGCGTCCAACTTGAAGAAGAAACACCAGAGCTTGAAGAAGGTGAAGAAGGTGAAGGTGAAGAAGGTGAAGAAGGTGAAGAAGCCGCTGAACAGCCTTCGGAACCCGAGATTATCTCCCGTAGGCGCAGGGACGACGACGAAGACGAATAACGCGAAAGCACAAGGAAAGCACGTCAATAGGTACGCTGTTCCTCTTAAAACCGGCGTGCTTTTCTTAGGCATTCTTGTTTTTGCCGCCACGCTTAGCAGTATTGCACAACAACCCTCCGTCCGGTTCATTGACGCAGATGGAAAAACCATTGCGGAAGTGCCTGCCCAACGCCGAGATGCACAGGTCTACCTGCCCGTTGACGCAGTGAAGCAGGTCATTGATCCCGCGACGACCCATCAATATAACCATCCCCGAAAACGACTCACCCTTAAAATCAAAGGCAGGCAAAAGTATGAAATCCGCCTGCAAATGGGTAAACCGACAGTTAGTATTGATCCCGGTGGACAGACACTTACACTCTCTACACCGCCTATCATTATCGCCCAGCGCCCCATGCTGCCCATCGCCTTTTTTAAGCAACTCCTGCCACTTCTCAACGATGTTGATGTCATCTACAATTCCAACTTGAACAGGTTACAGATAAGACCGAAAGGCACATGGACATCCGTAGAGACAGATAACATCCAGAATTGGACCATTATTGTCGATCCAGGACACGGCGGAGACGACCAAGGCTGCGAAGGCAGCACCGGGATCCTTGAGAAAAATATCGTCCTCACACTCGCAAAACAACTTCAACGGATCAGTAAACAACAAGGCGTACAGGTTTATCTCACTCGCGAGACAGACACCAAAAAAACACAGCTTGAGCGCATTCAGGTCGCTAAGCAGAACCGAGGCCAACTTTTCCTCAGCTTACACTGTAACGCCTCTTTCTCACCCCATGAAAAAGGTATCAGGATCTACCTCAACAACCCCAAAGGACAAATCCGTTTCCCAAGCACCACCAAACCAGCACTCACAGGACAACGGCTAAAAGTTCTCACCCAAGTCAATTTTTTAAAGCAGAGCCATGACTTCGCACGCGCACTACAAACGGAACTGAACTTTCTAACAGAAACCCCGGTTCAGATTATCAACCTCCCGCTCATCGCGTTATCTGAAGCCTATATGCCCGCTGTCGTTTTAGAACTCGGTTACCTTTCCAACATTGAAGACTTAGAAAAACTTTCTAATGCTGACCACACCGAAAGCGTTTCACAAGCAATTACTCGCGCACTCCAACGCTACATATCTTCTGTCAACCAGCAGACTTCCGCAACAGCAATAGAATAATCAAACATCAAATGGTCCACGACAGGAAGAACTATGATAGACAATCAGGCAGCAACGAATACGTCTCAAAGCACAAATGGTTATCGGTTTTCAGTTCGGTTTTTCTGCGAAAAACCTTTCGGTTATCAGGTAAAAGAAAAACTTTATTATCAGCGTCTGCCTCTTAACCGAACAACTCTCACTGCGAGGCAAACCGACAACCCACAACTATTTAACAATGCTGGCTTTTCGAGACTCTTAGTCATTTGGGGAATAACCTTCATTGCGGTTCTCATCTGTCTCGGTGTGACACTATTGCTCATCGAAAAGTCAAAGCAGGTGGTGATGCCAGTGGCACCGCCGCTGCTACCGACTGCCGCCAACCCTTCAGATACACCACCGGAACCACAAGAGGTCAACCTATTTCTGCTTGATACGACCACCCTCACACTCGTCCCAATTAAAACTGAACGTAGACTCCACAGAGAACTTAGACCACGCTTGAGCCAGGTGGTTAGAGCACTCATTCAGGAAACACCACCCAACTTCAGAAACACGATCCCCCGTGGAACAGAACTCAATGAAGTCTACATCGACAGCCAACAGACCGCGTACTTGGACTTCTCAAGCCACCTCAGTGATGGACATATTGGCGGCACAACAGCAGAATTTCTGACGGTCACGGCAATTCTCAAAACCGTCTTCGACGCATTCCCTGATGATATTAAACAGGTTCAGATCCTAATCAATGGCGAGGAAGTGAAAACGATCGCCGGGCATCTTAATCTCTCGCAACCTTTACGGCTGCCTCAGTAAAACGACACAAGACACGAATCGGACTCAGCATGGAAAAAAAAATAAAACTTATCGTCGGACTCGGCAACCCAGGGATGCGCTACGAGCACACAAAACATAACGTCGGTTTTCGCGTGATTGACGCTCTCTACGAAGCATTCTGTCAACGAGACGCCCACCCGCGGCCGACCCACACATCAATTTGCAATTCGCTCGTTATACAAACGACCTGGCATGAAATACCTATTATTCTCGCCAAACCGATGACATATATGAACAACAGCGGGGCCGCTGTCACCGCGCTCGTCAGGCGATTTGAGATTCCACTGCCTGAACTCTGCATCGTTTACGACGATGTTCACTTAGACATTGGGGGACTGCGGATACGGCAGAAAGGCAGCGATGGCGGGCAAAAAGGGATGAAATCTATCATCCATCATTTAGGCACTACGGCGTTTCCACGCTTACGCATCGGCATTGGTGAACCGATCGGTGCCTTAGTCGATTATGTCCTCACCGAATTTTCGCAAGATGAAGAAATCGAGATAGCACATACCATCGAGCGCGCCATTGATGCCCTCGAAACCCTCGTCAAAGACGACATTCTGACAGCAATGAACAAGTTTAACAGTCGCTAAAATAGCCGTCAGCCATCAGCAGTCAGCTATCAGCAAGAGAACCTAACTTCATCAGAAACCTCTTTGCTGAAGACTGAAAGCCGATAGCCAAAAGCCAACTTTCAAACCAAATAGGAAACTAATGTCAAGTCCACATCTGAAACCTCAAACTTACCTAATCAAACCGCAAGGTAAGATAAAAAAACGAAAACGCAGCATGCAACAACGGCGCATGCGGATATACGGAGAGGACACTTGAAATCTCAAATTCACCTAATCGAACCGCAAGGTAAGATAAAAAAACAAACAGCCGTTGATGCCGTTCTAAAAGCGATACAACTCTGCGAACAGGTACAAGCCGAGATGGTCTCAACAGATGCAATTCAAAAGGCAGACCGGAGCCCTGTAACCGTTGCCGACTTCGGGTCGCAGGCACTGATATGTCAAGCAATTGGCGATGCTTTCCCCGACACCACTATCGTCGCGGAGGAAAACGCACAAACACTCAAAGAGAACGCGTCGCTTTTGGAACGCGTCACTGACTACGTGAATCGCTTTTCCAAAGATACATCACCTGCAGCAGAAACCGTCTGCGAATGGATCAATAGGGGGAGTGGTGAGGTCGGACCCAGCTTCTGGGCGCTTGACCCGATTGACGGCACGAAAGGCTTTCTTCGCCATGATCAGTACGCCATTGCGTTGGCACATATCGTTGATGGTGTCGTTCAACTCGGTGTTTTGGGGTGCCCGAATCTGCCCTACCGACTCGACGCTGCAGAAACTGAACGTGGGTGTCTCTTCGTCGCAATTCGCGGCGAAGGCACACAACTTTATACCAAAACCGGTGAACTTTTAAAACAAGTACACATATCAGAGACGGTACACCGCTTTGCAGAGAGTGTCGAATCCACGCATGGTGACAGCGAGGCACACGCCAACATTGCGAACGCACTCGGAATTACAGCATCGCCTGTCCAGATGGACAGCCAAGCAAAATACGGGATCGTTTCGCGGGGCGAAGCCTCCCTTTATATCCGTCTCCCGAATCCGGCATACCCAGATTATCGAGAATGTATCTGGGACCACGCCGCAGGAATGATCGTCGTTGAGGAAGCAGGCGGCACAGTTACAGACGCGAAGGGCGCGCCCCTTAATTTCTTGACAGGCAAACGGATGCATGAGAATCGCGGTATTGTCGCAACTAACGGGAAACTCCATCAACACGTTTTGAAAACATTAGCGAAGTTGTACCAATAGCAGAGGGCAGAGAATCATGCTTATAGAGGAAGCCAACTCTTCCGTAAGTTAGAAAACCATAGCCCGTAATGAAATGGAGGGGTTTTGCTTGGGCGTTTCCGCTAGATCTACGGTAAAGCGCGTCAAAGTCCTAACCCGCCTTACCGAACCGCAAGGAAAATTAAAAAAATGAAAGCTGGACAAATTGTTGCACCCCGTCAGATCGAAATTATTGACATAGAACAACCGAACCTCGCCGACTATCCCGACGGCACAGTGATGATAAAAACCGTCCATAGTGCCATCTGCGGGAGTGATATGCCATCGTTTGTCCTTGAGCAGCCTGCAGAAAATTATCCACTGCAGCCAGGACTTTCGATTCACGAGGCTATCGGTGTTGTCACCGATAGCAAGTCAGATAAATTTAAAGCAGGAGACGAAGTACTCGCGCTGCCACGCTACCTCGGTGGACTTTCGGAATACTTTTTAGCCGATGAGAGCGTTACGTTGCCGTTGACGGATTATCCGCGAAAGGACTGTATCCTGATGTCCCAACCGCTTGGCACTGTGGTTTGGGCCTGTCGGAAGCTGCCGAACCTCCTCAATCTTGATACCGTCGTTATCGGGCAGGGACCGATGGGGCTCCTCATTACACACATGCTGAGCAACCTTGGTGCAAGGATGGTAATCACGATAGACATTGTTGACTTCCGACTCACAGTTTCCAAGAAGATGCGCGCAACACACACGATTAACGCCGCTAAAGAAGACACGGTCGCCACGGTCAAAGAGATTACAGAGGGCAGAATGGCAGATCTGGTTGTTGAGGTCGTCGGACACCAAACAGAGACGATCAACCAGTGCCTCGAACTGCTAAAACGTGAAGGGACGCTCCTCGCCTTCGGGGTGCCTGACGACCACATCTACGATTTCCACTTCGCTGATTTCTTTAGGAAAAACCTCCGATTCATCGGTTCCGTCGGACCGGACGCACCAAACGACTTCCCACTGGCGATGGATATGATTTCGCAAGGACGTTTCGATGTATCCCCGATTATTACGCATCATCTACCCTTTACAGAGGCACAACTCGGATTTGAAATGGCACTGGACAAAAAAGACGAAGCAATCAAGATAGTTTTCGACTACGAATAGTAGGAGGCAGCCCCGTTTTACTGGCACAGCGGCAGTTCAACAATCCGTCCTTCACGACTGGATTGGTAGATAGCGAGAATAATCTCAACGGCTTTGCGTCCCTCGCGTCCATCAACGAGATGTGACGCATCGCTTTCAAGTCCATTAATCAGGTTTTCCATCTGTCGTCGGTGATTGGCATGGTTAATAGCTCTTGGGTCGGATGCGCCGCCCCCGGTATCTGTCTTTTGGGCGAATTTCTCTCGAATTTCCGCATCTTCAGGAAGTTCGGGGTCGAATTCCCAGGTCACGATGTCCTCTTCGGCTAAAACGACAGTCCCGTGTGTACCGGAGATTTCAGTCTTCTTAAGCATGCCGGGGTAAGCAGCGGTTGTGCCTTCGATGACACCAAGTGCACCGTTTTCAAATCGGAGCGCGGCGACAGCGGCATCTTCAACCTCTATTCGTTCGTGCGCTAAAGTATCGGTAAACGCTTGCACGGAGCTAACCGGTCCCATAAAATACTGAAGCAGATCAATGGCATGGATAGATTGGTTCATGAGCGCGCCGCCGCCATCAAGGTCCCATGTACCGCGCCAACCGCCACTATCGTAATACTCTTGAGAACGGTACCACTTGATATAGGCATCGCCCAAGGTCAACTTGCCAAACCGACCGCTCTCAATTGTGGATTTAACAAGTTGTGTACTTTCAGTGAAACGGGAATTAAAGATAGCACAGAGTCGGACACCCGCGGCATCACACGCTTCAATAATCTGATCGCATCGTTGTAAAGTGATTTCCAAGGGTTTTTCGACGATGACATGTTTACCGGCTTCCGCAGCGGCGACGGCAGGTTCTAAATGCGCACCGCTCGGCGTACAAACGCAAACGATATCAAGATCGTCTCGTTTGAGCATCTCTGTATAGTCGGCGTAACTGTCAACGTTGTATCGATCAGTGAGGCGTTTGGCGTTCTCAGCGTTTCGTGAACTGACTGCCACCAATTGCCCGTGTTCTAATTCAGAGATTGCGGCGGAATGGAAATCGGAGATCATTCCGCACCCAATAATACCAAATCCATAAGTCTTCATATTTTTAACTATGGTCCTTTGCTATAATCTGACCTAATGAGGTTTAATAAATAAATTGGGTAATTTACTCCAGGCCCGGTAGGTTCGGTTTCCTAACCGAACCGGGTCCGACAAGAAAACTGAAAATTACCCGATTAAATTCTTAATCTTCATACGGTCAGATTACCGGTTTCTGATGTATTCTGCACACTTTAGTAAATAAGGACAGATTTTATATTTCTAGAATGAATCACACTTACGAAACATGGGAAATAGATTATGACTTCCAATGAAAATCAAGTTTCAGAGCAGGAATCTACAGAGGAACAAACTCCTGAACAGACACCTGCCAATAAAGCCTTTAGAATTGTCTGTATGACATTCTGCCTTGCAGTAACGTTGCTGTTTATCTGGGTCTGGCATCACCAAACCCAGTTCAACGACCACTATCGAAAGGCAACTTTCCTGATCCACAAAGGTGAAGCAAACCAAGCGATTGAAGCATATCAGAAGGCGATTAAAAATAAGAAACGCACACTTTTCTTTACGCAAGAACCGTTGGCTTACAACAATCTTGGACGGGCATATCTATATGCTGAGGAATACAAACCTGCCGTTGAGAACTTCAAAAAAGCGATTGAGATGGCACCTGATAGAGCGGAAGGCTATGTGAATCTGACAACCGCTTATCTTCGGCAGAACTTAGTGGTAGAAGCGCGCGAGGCGTGTCTACGCGCCCTGAAAACTTTTCCTCAGACTGCCACACTCCACTATAATCTCGCATGTGCTTACGCCTTAGAGGACAAATCTCAAAAAGCGATAGACTCGCTCACTCAGGCGGTAAGTCTCAATCCAGAACTCAAAACGCTTGCGCAGGAAGAGGACGCGCTTAAAGGGATTGTGTCTGAACTGCCGTGAATCTCAAATGCTATAGGACATCCGCTAATTTTCCACCGCAACGCGCTGTCTTAATCTCAAATGCCTGCCCGCGGAAACGTATTTCTGAAACACCGGTTAAGTTCACGCCACATCTGCCTCGTCTGAATGAATTTCCGCTAAAAAGGTTATCTTTACCTATCCGATCCCGGATGTCCTCAAGAATCTCACTCTCACTCACCTTCGGTACCTCCTGCTGTCTCCTCAAGTTGGCTTCGGAGGTCTACCGAACGGTTATAAAGCACCTCAGCTACTTCTCCGTATTCCTTCGGTTCTATGCCAGCGATGTGCTCAAATGGTAACTCCACGACCGGCTTACTTTCACGGAACCACCACGCGCCAATATCTTCCTTTGTCAACCAAGTCGTCGGCTCTGCCTTATTTTTTTCCAGTTTCATCACTTCGCCTTCGCGAACCAAATTGCCTATTTGCTCAAGAAGCCAATCGCTGTGCGTCGTTATAATCACACGTACACCAGATCGAACTAAGTCAGCTATAGTTAAAGCAATTTTGGTTTGGGCCTCTGGATGCAAGTGAGACTCAGGCTCTTCAATAATGAGCGTATCACCCGGCCGAATGATACCACGCAGGAACAAGACTAAGGGCGCGAGTTCAGATACCATTGATGAAGCTTGGCTCATACGAAGTGTTTGTTCTGACTGCCGCGGCTGATAAAGGAGTTCCTGATATCCAGTTGCTGTGAGTCGTTGAACCACTATTTTTCCACGTAATACCTCATCTTCTAATTCCTTGGCAATGTCAATCATTTCGCTCAAGGCCCTGCCACGTTCCTTGTAGTCGATAATATGCTTTAAAAAGTCAGCTATCGTTCCCGAAAATGCAGGCACCTCAGGCAAGCGTTCCAGACCGATGCGGGTGACGCGATCTATGAGAGAACTGGCAATTACTCCGCGACTTTGCACGATACCACCCCGGGCAGCAGGTAAATAATACGATTCTGGTGTGCCCCCTCTAGAAACACGTAAAAGAGCCACAAGATCTTCAAGATCCTGTGCTTCTGCATCCGATTCTTCCGCACACTCAGATTTAAGAACCATATTACCGTTAACAGACCCACCTACAGTGGAATTGGAACCAGAATTGTGCATGTCAAAAAACCATAAAAGTTGATCTTCCTCGTAGACCTTGAGCGAAATTCTCAGTTCGTTCGGTGTTCCACCAGTGAACCGTATCAGTTCTGAAATGGATTCCAGATCAAAACACCGTCGGAGTTCATCTTCAAAGGTTCCAGCCTTCTTGAGGCTAGATTCCAACCAATCACGCATCTTCTTGGGTAAATCTGAAAATTTGAAGGGGCATCCAGGTGTATTTAGTTTTTCAAGCGTTTCTAGAATCTCTTCATCTAACTCATCAGGAGCGTCTGGAGACCGGTTTCGTGAGCGATAAGTGAAATTTAAGTAAGAACTAGCTCTGTATGACCAAGGAAATCGTGAAAATCCTTCAAAACTCTGGTATAAGGCATAGATAAATGCCGAAAGATAGGTTTTGCCAGTGTTGCTCTCGCCAACAAACACAGTCAGTGGGCGGAGATCTATCTCCGCTTTTTCTATCGGTCCGAAATTCTCCACCGCAATATAGACACTTGGTTTTTGCCGTATATCTCTAGTTTCCCGCATTATTTTTTACTCCTATCAGCAATAGTTTTAAACCAATTATACGCCTATACCCGCCTATTTGCAACAAAAAATGGGCGAGAATAAATCTCACCCATTCCGGTTACAATAATCAGCAAACAGAGGCAATCTACCTCTATCTCTTCAAATTACCCCACATCGTTGCTAACTTGCCGCGAGCAGAGACAGCGAGCGTATCGTTGACAATCTTCTGGAGTTCGGCTTCAGTCAGGGCATAGTTGGCTAACATCAACTCATCAATACGTCCCTGAAAGAAACGCGGACAACACCCGCCATTCTCACCACCGAATTTTAGCGATCTGTCCGGCATACTCCGTCCAGGGCCCTTTTGCGCGATAGCGGTACCATCAGATTCACCGTTGATGTAGAAACGGGCTTCGCTCCCATCCCACGCAAGCGCAACATGACTCCACTCCTTCGCCTTCACCTTACCGTCAGAAATATGATAACCCGGATTATTGGTGTCGTAGAAGTAGTAAGCAAGCTTCCCATCTCCCGGCTCAACTTGCAGATAGTAGGTATTCTTGAAGAAAATCGTGAATTTGTTCTCCTGTCCACCCGCTGGAAGTTCGTCAGGATAAATCCACGCCATCATCGTGATCGCTTCATCCATATCAACTTCATCGGAATGTGCAACCTCTATAAAATCGGCTTTACCAACCTCGCCAGCCATTTCCACAGCACTTCCTGAAATGCCTTCAGCCCACTTCACATCGCCGTTGAATTCACCGACTAAGCCAGCCGTTGCATCTTCAGTCTCGTTCCCTTTGCCCTCATCGAAATGCCAGATATACAGTTGCTTACCGAGTTGTTTCACGTTTCCCTTGCCGCCTGCAGCGTAACTGCCGAAGCAAAGAGATAAACTTAGAAAAACGCATAGTATCACAAGCATACGGATTCTCATCTGTGATTCCTCCTCATAGAATGCACAGAAGGACGGGTACAAAACCCGCCCTTCGGTAGAAAACTTAGAAACAGGCAGGCATTGTGGCACTGCTGCTACGATAGAGAAGAGTTATCTATTTACATTTTTAACTTACCCCATGTTGTGGCAAGTTTGTCCTTCGGAGACACAGCAAAGAAAACACCGTTTTCCATATCTTGGTTAATTTCCTCAACAGTGAGGGCACGGTTGTAGATCGCCACCTCATCAACTAAACCCACCATACCGGCGAGTCCCGTTTGTGCCTTACCGATCCGGAAAACAACTTCAATGCTGTTAATCTTCCCAGCCGGTGGTTTGAATTCGACATCCAGCTTGCCATCAATATATTGGCGAATCATATCGCCATCATACGTAGAAGAGACATGGTGCCACTTCTCTAAGTCGGGCTTAATGGTCTGTTTATTTCGTGAACCTTGCCATCCACCGATGTTAATCCACGTCTCAATTTGTGGGGCACCGGTAAACTGTGCACTCCATTGGAGGCAATACCCCCCGACGTTCGCCGAACTCCTGCGTCCCATCAGGTTAGAGTCCCCTTGGGATTCCTCCGGGAAATACCACGCTTGAATCGTCAGTTCATCGGTGATATCAAGCTCAGGAACCGCGTCAACCTCTACAAATTTTTCGGTGTCTTCAAGATGAACAGCACCACCGAACTTGCCATCTTTCGACCAAACTGCCCCTTCAAGCGTACCTTCAAGGTTATTTCCACTCACATCCTTAACCTTGCCACCATCGTCTTGGTCAAAGGTAAAATACAACATGAGCGCATCGTCATCGTTTAATGCCCACGCACTGACACTGAAACTCAAAGCGATGACGGTAAAAACTGTGATAATCGGTTTCATAGTCGCGAACTCCTTTTTTATAGGTCTCGGTTGTCAGGACGATTTGCGCCGGAAACCTTTTAGTTGTCAGGCACTCGTGTGGCAGTCGCATAAGTTGTGTTGACTACACGCAACCCCTTAGCCAAAAATTGATAACCGAAAACCAATAACTATTTAACCCAAGTTGCTACTTACAAGACTTTAGACAAACATACACCGTTTTTGATTGAAAATACAAGGAATTTTCTCTAACTCCGGTGTTCTATGGTGTCCCTACCCTTATAATTCTTGTCTATTTAACACAAGGTAGAAACTTAGGATACTTAGAAAGAAGAGATCTGAATCTCCTTGGCTGTAATAAACTCAAGGAGAGCAGGCACGCCTTCCTCCGTTTTTTGGATACCGCGCTGAATAGCCGGAATAATCTGGTCAGGCGTTTCGACACGCTCACCGTAGCCACCGAACGCCTTCGCCATGTCAGCGTAGTGCCCAGAGATGTCTGTACTACGGAATTTTTCGGTAGACACGGGCATGATTGGAATTTCAATCGCCATAGAGAAATTGTTGAAAAGCACAGAAAGGATCGGTATCCGCTCACGCACTGCCGTCTCGAAATCCATGCCGGTAAAGCCTATAGCAGCATCACCCCAGACATTAACACAGAGTGCATCCGGCCTCGCGAGCTTCGCACCCATGGCGAGTCCAAGACCATAACCCAGCTGCGTCGTTTTGCCCCAACCGATATATGTCAGGGGTGCAACAGATTGCCAGAAGGGGGACATTTGGTCGCGTGGACTCCCCGCATCGTGCGTGATAATCGTGTTTTTGACATCAACCGTCCGCAGCAGGTCCCAGATGACGCGATACGGAGTCATCGGGACTTCATCAGAAGTGAGTTTCGGCTGCCACGCTTCGAGCCATTCCGATCTAACCGCGCTAATTTCTCCAGTGACGGCTGCTGTGCGTTCCTCGGACGCGCCGTTCGAACGGTCGCGAACGGCTGCTACCAAGCCATCTAAAATTAAGCCTGCATCGCCAACGAGAGCACTTTCAACAGGAACGTCCTTGTTGATGTCCGCCGGATCTAATGTCGCATGAATAACCCGTTTTCCCTCAGGAATCTTAACACCAAAGGCAGTCCGAGTGAAACTGCATCCGATACCAAAAATCAGGTCGGCTTTTTGGAGATAGTGATGTACCGATTTCGGAATGGCGCGACCGCCAGAACCGAGTGCCAACGGATGATCTTCTGGAAAAGCACTTTTCCCGCCTAAACTCGTTGTTACGGGTGCCGCAAGGAGCTCTGCTAATTCTTTCAAAGAATCCCATGCTTGCGCATAATGCACGCCCTGCCCTGCGTAGATGACCGGACACTCGGCATCAAGTAAAGCCTCCGCAGCGGCTTCAATCGACGCACTGTCAGGTCCATAGCGCACGGTGGGGACAGGTGTCGGATCAAAAGAATCCGAAATCTCCTCATTAAACAGATCCGACGGGAATTCCACAAGGGCAGGACGGGGTCTACCGTTACGGACTTGGGTAAAGGCACGTCGCAGTGCTTCCGGGACAGCCTCCGGCAAGGTAACCTGTTCACACGACTTTGTTACGTGCCGATAGTTCAAGGCAGAATTGAAATTGGGTTGGATTTGTGTTATGTTTCGTGAGTAGCCACCCGGCAAAACCACAATCGGTGCAGAATCACCATACGCTTGAGCAACGCCTCCGAACGCGTTTTCGGAACCGGGACCGCTTTGCATACAGAACACACCGATCTTTTCTCCAGAAGTGATTCGGCTCATCGCATCCGCCATGTGAAGTCCAATACGCTCCTGCCTGACGATAATCGGACGGATGTCTAATTTCGCCGCTGCCTCAATGATATGATTAACAGGATACGCAAATAGGTACTCCACGCCTTCCGCTTTAAGGACTTTTGCTATTGCATCAACAACTTTCATATTTTTAATGTTCCTTGCGGTTCGGTGAGACGGGTTGGTCTTTTCAAACGCCTCTCCGTATATCCGTCCTCCATTACATTACGGACTATGTTTTTGGTTTTTCATCTAATAAAAAAGGTTTATACATTGGGACGCGTCGTCTTTCCCGCATTCATTACAAGCGGAAAACTATCGCGTTCCAATTTATCGGCATCCTTAACGGTAACACAGGGTTTCATGACGTG
>CAZQIP010000390.1:0-25179 GCA_964593655.1 uncultured bacterium
TTTCTATTTAGTCCGAGTCGGTAGACTTGCTTTTTGATTCGCTGCTTGTATCGGTTTTCTTCTCTTTTTTCTCGTTTTTGTCTGATGACGAACTTTTATCCGACGACTCCTTTTTGTCTTTCTTCGCTGATTCTTTGTAGCCGTCACTTCGGTAGTCGGTCGTGTAGAATCCGGATCCTTTGAAAATCAGACCTGCACCTGCTCCGATGAGCCGTTTTACTTTTCCACCGCACTCAGGACATTCCTCAAGGGCAGGTGCCGTGATGCCTTGAAACTTCTCGAATCGGACATCACACGCGAGACACTTATAGTCGTATGTGGGCATGTTAGGTTTTCCTCCTTTTCCATGTTTTTGCGAACAAATCAACTTGTAGGAGCGAGCTGTGCTCGCGATATTTAGTCCTAACGGTCTTCTGTAGGAGCGAGCTGTGCTCGCGATATTTTTCCTAACGGTCTTCTGTAGGAGCGAGCTGTGCTCGCGATATTTAGTCCTAACGGTCTTCTGTAGGAGCGAGCTGTGCTCGCGATTCCTCACGATTTCTGCGTTGCCCTAAAAAGTTGATTGATAAAAAGCGTGTATTCTGATAAATTTTAATCGTTACAAGTGTAAAAGTCAAGTCAATTTTTGTATTTGGAGTTTTTATGTTTCGTTTACCGATTGATGTTGAAAGCTTCCCGCTCGGTAAGGGACCGATGGTAATGCTGGTGCTTTTCCTCATCTCTACACTTTTTATCTTCGGACGTTCCGAGGAGCAGGGTGAAGACCTGGAATTTTGGATATTCGCAAACACCCACTACGAAGAGTACCAAGCCCGCGTACCGATTTTTGAGGCGCAAAACCCAGGCGTTAACGTCCAACTCATCAATTTCGGCGGCACGATGCACGATAAACTCCTCGCTGCCATGCTTTCCAATTTCGGTGCACCAGATCTTGTTGAGGTGGAGATTACATCCATCGGGCGGTTTCTCAAAGGCGCGATTGACGAAGTCGGATTTGTCGATCTGCGTCCGCGTTTAGAGAGCGAAGGGTGGATGGACAAGTTGGTCGTCAGTCGATTCACACCATGGTCCTATCGCGGACGGATTTACGGCATCCCCCACGATTTACATCCCGTTGTCCTGCTTTATCGAGATGACCTCTTTAAAGCAGCAGGCGTTGAAATGACGGAGGTTGAAACATGGGATGAGTTCATCGCTGCTGGGAAAAAAGCGACGCGTGATCTTGATGGCGACGGTAAGATCGACCAGCACGCGATTGTGTTAGATCGACGCACGGAAAGCGACTATTTTAGCCTGCTGCTCCAACAGGGAGGCGGCTTTTTTGATGAGGATGGCACTGTTATTATTGACAGTGAGCTCGCAATTGAGACATTAGAGTTTTTCACGGCGTTGTTCAACGAACATAAAATCGCGACACCGGTATACGGGACATGGCACGGCGACCCAAGTAACTTTGCCGCGATGCAGGACGGCAAGATCCTCTCTATTCTTGCACCCGATTGGTATGTAGGGATCCTCAAAAGTCAGGTGCCGCAAATGTCGGGCAAATGGAAAGCCGTCGGTATGCCCGCGTGGCATCCTGAGGGCAGACGGACGACGACACGCGGGGGCACAATGGTTGGGATTACAAAGCAGTGTAAGAATCCTGATCGTGCGTGGGAACTGCTCAAGTTTACCTATTTTGATAGACCCGGCCTCGTGAACCGATATGAGACGACGCGGATTATTCCACCTCTCAAAGCCGCATGGGATGCACCTATCTTTAAGGAACCTGATGTTTACTTGGGTGGACAGCCGCTTGGGGAGTTATTTATTCAACTTGCCCCCGATTTACCGCCACGTTATCAGAACCCTTACTGGTCAGAAGGGGCAGATCTGCTCAACGATGCGATCTTCGCTGCAGTGACAGAAAAGCAGACTCCAAGAGAGGCGTTGACAGAACTCGCCGAGAAGGTACGCGCCCTTATTGCAAAGGATATGAGCAGATGGGGAGAAATGTAGTTTTCTTGCCCTATGCTCTTTAAAGAAAATTTTTATGGATAGGAAACGTACAACGAACTTATTTTGGAATCAACAACAGAAAATCGCGCCTTATCTCTTTATCGCGCCGTTTTACCTACTATTTGTCGTCTTTATGGGGTATCCGCTCATTTCGTCCCTGGTGATGAGTCTTTATGAGATGCGCGGGTTCCAAAGCCGGATATTTGTCGGTTTCGGTAACTTTACAGACCTGTTCCGGGATCCTATCTTCTGGAAATCACTGCGGAATACCGCCTATTTCGCTGCAGGCACGCTCATTCTCCAATTGCCGATTGCTTTATTGTTGGCAATTCTGCTCAACTCCAAGTTCGTCAAGGGGAAAAATTTCCTCAGACTCGCCTTTTTCGCGCCAGTACTGGTTGCAGGTGTCTTCGTTGCGATTATCTTTAATCTTGTCTATGACCAACGGGCGGGTTTAGTTAACCAAGAATTCGTTCTCTTCGGTAAGGAGATCGGTTGGCTAAATGAGGAGAATTATGTGATGCCAGCTGTCATTCTAACTGGCGTTTGGCAGTGGGCGGGGTTCAACATGATATATTTTTTAGCGGGTTTACAAGGCATCCGGCAGGAGTTGTATGAAGCGGCGGCAGTTGACGGCGCAAATTGGTGGCAAGCATTCGTTCATGTCACGCTGCCTTCGTTGCGGCCGGTGATCGCCTTTGTTGTCGTCGTGTCGATGATTGGGTCGCTCCAACTTTTTGATCTGCCATTCATTTTGACAAACGGTGGTGAACCTGCGGATGCGGGGTCAACAATAGTGATGTATCTCTACAAAAACGGTTTTCAGTTCATGCGTCTCGGCTATGCAGCGACAATCGGCTGGGTACTGTTTTTCATTATCGCTGTTATCTCAATCGTCCAACTGAAGTTACTCGGTATCTTCCGAGATGAATAGCGGAAAGGTTTTTTAACTATGTCCGTCTGGGCTTCGCTCCACTACGTTTTATCTTGAAACCATGAAACCCAAGCGCGTAGTCCGTAACGAAGTGGAGGACGGATCTACGGAGAGGCGCGTTAAATATCTAACCGCACTGACCGAACCGCAAGGAAATTTAAAAATAATGCAAATACTGCCGGCAATAGATCTTCGCGGTGGAAAATGTGTAAATTTGGTACAGGGTATCGCCTCACAAGAGACTGTCTTCTCGGACACCCCTGTAGAAATGGCATTGCAATGGCAAGCCGAAGGCGCGAAATACTTACATCTCGTAGACTTGGATGGTGCGTTTCAAGGTGAATCGGCGAACCTCCATATCGTCGGCGAGATTGTCGCTGCGCTTGATATACCCGTCCAGCTGGGTGGCGGTATCCGTAGCATGGAACAATTGGAAACGGTTCTGGCATTAGGCGTGGATCGTGCGATTTTAGGCACAGTTGCCCTCAAACAACCGAGTCTCGTGAAACGGGCGTGTGCCAAATATGGCGCGCGCATCGCTGTCGGTATTGATGCGAAAGACGGGATGGTCGCCACAGAAGGCTGGTTAGAGGTATCTCAGAAATCCGCTGTCGAATTCGCCCAGGAGATGGCGGAGGTGCAAACGATTATCTATACGGACATCAAGAGCGACGGTATGCTCAAGGGACCAAATGTTGACGCAACCGCAGCTATTATTGATGCTGTTCCAGCGAATGTGATCGCTTCAGGCGGTGTCACGTCGCTCACTGACGTGACCACTTTGAAACAGATCGGCGCCAGTGGTGCGATTATAGGTCGTGCTTTGTATACCGGTGATCTCGCGCTACAAGACGCGATCGCTGCGGGATAGAAAACGGATTATTCCACACCTGTCACAACGCCGAGACCAATCCGAGAACCCATCTTCTTCACCTCAAATCGGGTACCGACCTCCATCGCTAATGGCAAATCGAGTGTAAGATTGACGTGTGCATAATCCCCCGGTGTCATAAGCGAGAGGTCTGCCGGAAGTTTTAGGTGCGCTGGCATATCAACACTCCAGAGATGGATGTCCGGTCTGTCGTTTTCGATGAGCGGGATGTGTGTGCTACTCTCTTCTTGCGTTAGCAGATAGACAAGCGCGGTCAATTCAGAATGTGATTTGATCGTCTTGGGTGGGCAAAGCACTTGCCCGACAGACAGCCAGTCGGGTTCCGATTCAACGGACACTTCATTCTCCTTTGTGCTGAGAACCCGCGTCTTAATCCTATCGCCTTTACCGACAATATCTACCGCTTGACCGACAGCGAGTTGACCTTGCACAATCTCGCCACGTATGGATACTTGATCCTTTGCTGCCTCAACAATTTCGTGAATTGGCATAATGAGCGGTAAGTGTGCGGTATCCACGGGTACCGGCATTTTGCGGTTCATCGCGAAGATGAGGTCAACAATCGGTTGCCACTGAGAAGAGGTAATATTAGTGCCTCTGTAGTCTAACGCTTTCTGGGCATCACCGACGATTATCGGTGCGGTTTCTGCACCCCATCCACATTCGCTTAGGAGTTCATTCATCTCCTGTAGGCAGATGTCTAAGAGTTCATCGTCTTTTGAAATACCACCTGTATTGAGAAAGGAGATGACTGTCGGGATGTGCATCTGGTGCGCGAGGTTCAGGTGTGCTTGAGAATCACGTGTGACCCCCTCAACAGCATTCACGACCCAGATCCCGCCCTGAATTCCGGGTGAGCCACTGATTAACATTTTGACAACATCGAGATGTGTTTCGCAGTCAATTTGTGTATAAAGTTTGCCGCTGGTTTCGTAGGCGATCCTGCGGTAGCTAATGCCGACCCCTTCTCGGATTGGGTGGTTAATAGGCGGTTGCGCTTCAAAATCGCTGTCCCCATTGGTGTGAATCGCCCCAATTCTTGAGACGACTTTCGCGATCGCCGCTGTCAATGTCGTTTTACCGTGTCCATCCGCACCGAGCGTGCAGATCGGCAGTCGACGATGCGTATTTTGTTTTTTCTCTGTCATTTCCTGTCTCCTGATGGGTGTCAACTTTTATTTCAATTTCCGTTTTATTGTAGCACAAAGTCAGGAATTGAGCAACGAGGAAAAACTTGTCAAACGATCAAAAGCGTGATAGACTATTAAGGCTTGGAACTAACGCAATTTGCCGCTTTGTATTGTGATATTACATCAAAGCCGATCTATCCACATAGACAAGGAGACATCCAGATGAAAATTACAGAAAAAGTATTGGCATTCGTAGGATGCCTCGCATTAGGAGTTTTCCTGTCTTGTGCCTCAAGTGTCAAGCAACAAGCGACGCGAAGCGAAAAAGTTGCCGTGCGACCAGACCTTGATCAAATTGCGAAAATTGGCAAAGCCGCCACTGTACAAATTGGGAGTTTAAGCGTTGAAGGACCACCAACATTAGGGAGTGGATTCTTCATTGGACAGGATCTGATTGTCACCAACGTTCACAATATCAACGAGAAGTCTTTTGATGGTGCTGTCAGTATTGCTAAATTGGTGAACAAACCGACATGGTACACGATTGAAGGTGTCATGGCGAGTGATCCGAAACGAGATTTGGTTATTTTAAAGGTTAAAAAGGTAAGTGGTGAAGACGCGAGCATCCTTTCACTTGGCGATAGTGGAACAGTGGTGAAGGGTGATCGAATTATAGCCATCGGCAACCCAGGGCAAGATGACAAAGTCTTGCAGGGCGATGTTTCTGTAGGATCGATCAGTCGGCGCACGCCTAATTTCTTTGACTTTAGAGCAAGGAATGTTCGCAAAGGTTATAGTGGAGGTCCGGTATTAAACGTTCTGGGAAAAGTGATCGGTATTACCTTCAAAGGGCACAGAGTTGGGGCTGGCTATGCAATTCCTTCAAATTATCTACGGGAATTACTCAAGGACATATCGACACAACCCAAACCTTTAGAGAAATGGCGCGAGGAACCCCTCATCCGCTACTATAGCGCGGTGGACGCGGAGTACCGTGGAGAACTCGCGCGCGCTATTAAGAATTATGATACAACAATTCACCTCACACCGGATTTTGCTGATGCCTACATCAACCGTGGAGATGTAAGGAAAAATTTAGGTGATTTTGAGGATGCTATCAAAGATTATGATACGGCAATTCGCCTTGGGGACGATTATGCTTATGTTTATTTCAATCGTGGTTTTGCGAAGGCTAATGTAGGGGATAAGAAAGGTGCTATCAAAGATTATGACAGAGCAATTCGCCTTGACCCAGCGTATGTCAATGCCTACCTCAATCGTGGGAAGAAAAAAGATGATTTACGCGATAAAAAGGGTGCGATTGAAGATTATGACACAGTGATTCGTCTAAAACCAGAGAAGGATACCCTGGCTCTAGCCTACCTCAATCGTGGGAATGTGAAAGATGATTTAGGCGACCAGAAAGGTGCGATTGAAGATTGTGACACAGTGATTCGTCTAAAACCGGAGAAGGATACCCTGGCTGCAGCCTACCTCAATCGCGGCAAGACAAAGTCTGACTTAGGTGATAAGAAGGGAGCCATTGAAGACTGCAACGCCGTGATTGATTTGAAGCCAAGGAATATTATTCTCGCTGCAGCTTATAACCTTCGAGGCGAAGCAAAATCGGATCTGGGCGACAACAAAGGTAACATCGTGGACTACGATAAAGCTATCCAATTAGAGCCGAACCATCCTGGGTTTTACTATGACCGAGGTGTCGCCAACGCTGACTTGGGGCGTACTTCAGCGGCAGAAACGGACTTCAGGACTGCCTTAAAACTCTTAGAACAGACATCCGGCATTTCAAAGTCGTCCGACAAAGACACAGACACCTCGGATTTAGAGTTCCATCTGACGGTACGCTCAAATCTCAAAGCCGACATTGAGAAGGAACTTCGCGATTTGGAATAGCGTTGTCAAAACGTTGGAAATAGAAATGTTAAACCAAAAAATCTATCATCGCAGCGAACTTGCCTCCGTCCTTCAGCAATTGAAGGCTAAAGGTAAGACTGTTGTCACCACCAACGGCTGTTTTGATGTCCTACACTTAGGACATCTCCGATATCTTCAGGCAGCGCGCCAACTCGGGGATCTGCTTGTGGTAGCGGTTAACAGCGATAGCTCGGTACGGCAGCTTAAAGGTGAAAATCGCCCGCTTGTGCCTGAAGCAGAACGCGCAGAGATGCTCGCCGGCTTGGAATGTGTCGATTACGTCGTCATCTTTCCAGAACTGACACCGATTGACCTGCTCTCCGAACTCAAACCGAGTATCCACGTTAAAGGTGGCGACTATAAACTCGAACAACTCATTGAGAGGGAGGTTGTTGAGGCGAACGGCGGCAAGGTTGTCGTCGGTCTAAACGTCCCCGGTAAGTCTACAACCAATCTCATCCAAGTAATATGTGAGCGGTATAAAGACACGCCATAATGCACTTTAAGTGTTACAGTGAAATCCGAAAATGAGTTTACACATGTAGCATAGGGGACCGTTAGTTTCCTGTGCCGTAGAGGTTTCAGAGTTCGGAAGAGTATAAGGAATTAGGGAATCCACTATAATAACCCAAGTTGCTACTAACAAATGTTGGTGTTTTGGGTTAAGAACACCCAAGCAAAAACGGTGTTTCAGCGGGTTTCCAAAGCCTTTTTCAAGCCATTTCTTCACCCCGTAGGGGTGGTATGTCTATAGAAACCGCGTATTTAAGCGACCGCACTCCGTAGGAGTGCTATGTCTATAATAGGTGGCAACTTGCGTTATAATAAATGCACTGAGGAGGCAATTATAGTCCAATGCAAATAAACGATTCATTACAACCCACCGACCTGAAGCCTCAACTTGAGCGGCTTTTTGAATACTCAGGTCAAAAAATTTTAGCCATTGAGGACACGTGGCCCCCTGAAAAAGGCACACCTGTCTTTACCGTCGCTGGCACCTACACAACCCGCGGCTGGACAGAGTGGACACAAGGATTCCAATTCGGTTCTGCGATCCTCCAATTTGATGCCACTGGTGATGAACAGTTCCTTGAGATCGGCAGACGGAACACGATTGAGAAGATGGCACCGCATGTCACACACATCGGTGTACATGACCACGGGTTTAACAACGTCTCGACTTACGGGAATCTCCGCCGTCTCATGCGAGAAGGAGTCATCCCGTCGGACGATAACGAGATGCACTTCTATGAACTCGCCCTGAAAGCCTCCGCCGCCGTACAAGCGAGTCGGTGGACCCGAATTAAAGATGGGACAGGGTATATCGCATCTTTCAACGGCCCCCATTCACTCTTTTCAGACACGATCCGTTCTCTACGGGTTTTAGGACTTGGGCATACCCTCGGTGCGGTGCTGATGGATGAAGGTGATGTCGCTGTTAATCTATTGGAACGCCTGCTCCAACATTCACAGACGACGGCAAATTATAACGTCTACTATGGCGAAGGACGCGACGCTTATGATTTGCGTGGACGGGTGGTGCATGAATCGATCTTCAATACCAACGATGGGAACTACCGCTGCCCAAGTACGCAGCAGGGGTATTCCCCGTTTACGACGTGGACGCGAGGACTCGCGTGGATTATTACTGGCTATGCAGAGCAGCTTGAGTTCTTTGATACGCTAACCGAAGATGATCTTGAACCTTTCGGTGGGGCCGATTTGGCAACAGCACACATGCGCAAGGCCGCGGAAGCCACTGCCGATTTCTATATTGAGAACACCGCACGAGACGGAATCCCATATTGGGATACCGGTGCCCCCGGTTTAGCCGAACTCGGTGATTATCCGGTAGTCCCCGCGGATCCCTATAATGATCTTGAACCGGTGGACAGTTCCGCCGCAGCGATTGCAGCGCAAGGGTTAATCCGACTCGGTAACTATCTCAAAAAGCACGGACAAACAGAGGCCGGCAATTCCTATTATCAAGCAGGCTTAACCGTCGCCAAGACGCTTTTCGCCGAACCGTATCTGTCCGCGTCCGATTCACATCAAGGGTTGCTATTGCACTCAGTGTATCACCGTCCGAATGGGTGGGACTATGTGCCAGAGGGCAGAAAAATTCCATGCGGCGAGGCATCCATGTGGGGAGATTATCACGCCCGCGAACTCGCAGTCCTCTTATGGCGGGAGATAAATGATAAGCCGTATCTGGCGTTTTTCTAATGGCGATCTTCTGTTTGTAGTAGGGTGATTCATCGCCCGTAGGAGCAATAACAATGAGTGAAGTCAAAGACACACAGCATCCAAAGGTCGAAATCGCTGTTGAGAGTTTCGGTCCTATTGCCAAAGCGAATATTGATCTGCGTCCGCTGACAGTATTTGTTGGTCCCAGTAACACTGGAAAGACCTATTTTGCTACGTTAGTGTATGCTTTGCACGGTGCCTTTAACGACTTATCTCATTCAAGTATTCTTTCTCCACTTGTTGAGTCTGAAACAGTTGTGGATATACTCAGCGAACTTTTGACTGGTCTTACCACGCCGAAAGAAGAAATTCAGGAAATACTCAACAAGTTAAATATAGTGGAAAGGCCTTTTAAGTTGTCGGATCTATCCAGAGAAATTCGCCAAAAATTAAGCATCATTACCAAAAGTAAAGATTTTTTTTCAGAAGATTTGAATGATGAACTCAAAAATTGTTTTGATGTGAATTCCATTTCGGAATTAATGCGATTGACTGGAGAACAACGTAATAAATTAATAGTTTTACTGAAGGTAGATGGAATCATTCAAGCATACTGGAGGATCAGTATGAGGGCTTCTGAAGCAGAAGTTGAGATAGATAATTTTTTAACTTCTTTAGATAGCCCAACTTATGACGACATAATTCTTCTTCCTAAAGGATGGTCGGCTTCCGGGGAATTACTCGTTGATGATAATAGAGTTCTAATAAGAGACTTCAGTTATCCAGTAGCACAAAGTAGGTATTATTTGCCTGCTGCTCGGGGTGGCATTATGCAAAGTCACCGGATTATTGCGAGTTCTCTTGTAAGGCACGCTACCCGAACTGGGATAGGACGTTCATCCGAACTTCCTACTGTGTCAGGAGTGATAGCAGATTTAATGGAAAAGATTATTCTATATGAAGAAGGTAAATACTCTAATGATGAAATGAAGCATCTTACTGAAGCGTTGGAAACCGAAGTACTTGAGGGCCAGATACGCCTTAAACCTTCAGCAGGTGGATATCAGGACTTCCGCTACTTGCCGAAAGACACTAATGAAGAAATTCGCCTCAGCCAAACTTCGTCGATGGTATCTGAACTTGCTCCGTTGGTGTTACTTCTACGGAGTGGTATTAAGTCCGGTGATACACTCATCATTGACGAACCGGAAGCACATCTACATCCCGGTGCGCAGGCGGACATGGCGGTCGTTCTCGCACGCTTGGTTCGGGCAGGGGTGAGGGTGATTATAACAACACATAGTGATTGGTTGCTTCAGGAAATCGGGAATCTGATACGTGTAGGAGAACTTGAGGAAGTTGGGGAGAAAGTTAGCGAGCTGCCGATTTCTCTTGAAAAAGAAGATGTTGGAGTCTGGCATTTTCAAAAGAATGGAGAGGTGGAGGAAATTCCTTACAATCGTATTGACGGTGTGGAACCTATGGAATATTTAGACGTGGCTGAAGATCTCTACAACCGTTCCGCACGTCTCCAAAATAGACTTGAAGAAACGAAAGGTGACAGCGAGCGTGAATGAGAGTAGGGTTCTTGGTGAACTCCGAGCACTTTTCAATGAAAGTAGTTTGATCAATGCGTGTAGTGGAGAAGGATGCAACGTTGACATGTCTGAGGTACCATCTGAACGGGTAGTTGTAAATCTGGAGCATGAATTTGACATGCAAGGAAGGACAGAGAAACGGTGTGACCGACTGCTCTTCTTTGTTCATCCCGCTGAAAACAATCTTATCGCAGCTTCAATCGAACTCAAGCGTGGGAGAGCAGTTGAATCGGATGTAATTGAAAAGACAGAAAACAGTCTGAAATTTATTGCTCAAATTGCGCCCGTTTCAATTCGCTCACAAATTATCTATAGACCGATTCTATTTGAAGGTCGAGGTGTTAAGTGGACGAATCCTAAAGGAGCAAGGCAACTGAAAGTATTCGTCCACGGCAAATGGTTGCAAATTCTGACAGGTCGTTGTGGCAGACCGCGAAATTTGGCAGGTGTGCTGTTTGGATAAGATTAACTTTAAGCGATAATCTCCTCAACCTGTCCTGTTTCCAGTGAACGGTTCGCAGCAAGGGTGACAGCGAGGCTCTTCACAGCATCAGTGTAGGAGGAGAGCACCAACCCCTGATCGTTCGCATCAACCGCTTTAATAAACTGCTCAACTTGCCGAAAATAACCCGCTTCCGTACCCGTGTAGTCAATCCCTTCACTACCAATCTGACCGCGCAATCCGAGGTCATGTGTGAGTTTGAGATAAATGTCATCACCGACGAGTTCAGTCGCGAAATTCTCGTGTGCGCGAGCGACACAGGTACTCGTAATACTCCCTACCGCACCGCTCTGAAATTTCAGGTTGCAAACGGTACACTCCTCAAAATCGGCAATCCCATCGGAGACACCTTTGATACCGTAAGCCTGAACACTCTCAACATCGCCTAAAAAGTAGCGGATAAGGTCAAAGACGTGCGTCGTCTGCTCCACCATCTGTCCACGGGATACGTCATATTTTCCCCACCACGGGTGATTCGCCCCCATCCTTGTGAGAAACCGTCCAATCCCCATGGTAAGTTTATGGTTGCCGACTAATTCCTTTGCTTTCGCCGTAATATCGCTATACCGTGCCATATAACCGACTTGATTGATAACGCCTGCGGAAGCAATTGCATCGCGGGCATGTTGAGCTGTTTCCAAGTCTTGTGCAACCGGTTTGGCAACGAAAACTGCCGCACCTGACACTGCTGCATCTGCAACTTGTGTTGTGTGCGCACCCGGTGGGATACAGGTAAACACAACATCAGGCTTTTCTTTCTGTAGCATCTCAGTGTGGTCGGTGTATGCAGTAGCATTTTCTTCAGTAGCGATCGCTGAGGCGCGTTCAGCGTTTATATCACAGACCGCTGCAATGGGACGTTCAAGTTGTTTGAGGCTTCGGCGGTAGCTTCCAGCAATACCACCAACACCAATGAAGGCAATTTTCAAATTCTGTTGATTCACGCTGTTTTTCTCCTTAGTTTTCAACGAGTTGACAGGTCAATAATGGATGCTCAAATGAGTTCTCGGATCTTATCTCGAAAATAACAAAAACTGGGTGATGCGTTTTTGTCTATATCCATCTCTGAGGCAATTTTCTGTGCCCATATTGATTTTTCTTTCCCGATTACATACCAAGGCTTCTTTCTAATTGCATTTGAGCCTCCAGCAAATACGGCATCAGCCAGAAGTTCCCACGTTCCACAAATAGAGTCATTTTGATAACTATTCAAGATATTGTCCTTGGCTTTCGGATAAGCTGCCTTAATCGCAGAAATATCCCCCAGCAGCCAAGCTTCACCCTCTTCTATAGCAATACAAAATCGGGTTTCCGGTCTGGGGTTACAGGCATTCAGAACGGTGAAAAGTTTTTGACGAAATGTTTTCAAACAGTTATTATCCAAATCGCAAACCACAATTACAACCTTAGTAGGATCATTGGCAAAATTTTTTCCGTACGCCCTGAGCTGCATAGGAAGTTGGGGCAGCAAAAGGTCAGCACTCACGTTTATAGGATTGGTAAGATTTTTGGGGATGTGACCAATTCCTTTGTAGTGGCGGATCTTGAATTTATGTTGATTACCGATAATCTTCGGTATCAAAATGTCAAGTGCTTTCTTTCCAGATTGATCTTCAATAAGTATCTCAAAATGCATTCCATTACCTCGGGTCAAGATAGTCGCTATACCAGAGTCCACCCAAGGGCAGTCCTTCTTCGACCAGATTGTTCACGAGCGAATCTTCACTTGCCCGACGGATTTTGGAAAAGCCATCTTCGCCTTTTTCAAGAATCCAAACCTCTTTCGGCTCTAAGGCATTGACAAAGTATGGTTGGTGTGTCGTAATAAACACTTGCGAGCCGCCTTTAGGTCCAGTGGCATGTTCACGAAATTCAGTAGCAAGAATCTCCAAGAGTTTATGATACAAGCCGTTTTCTGGTTCTTCAATACAGAGAAAAGGTGGCGGGGTTGGTTTTTCAAGCATCAGTAAATAGGCAAATACTTTGAGTGTTCCATCAGACATTTGCTGAGCATAAAAAGGGTCTTGGAAGCCTTTTTCGTTGAACCTGAGCAGTAACCTATTGTCTTCTGTTTTTTTGGTGTCAATTTTTTCTATGCCTGGAATTTTATCGGCTATCTTTTTTAGAATCGCGTCAAAACGTTGCTTATGCTTAAGCTCCATGAATTGCACGACATTACCGAGGTTATCGCCATGGCGATTGAGATGTTCTTGGGGACCGGCAAGCGGTAAACTTTGCGCTGCATCTGGGCTAAAGTAGCTGAGATACCATCCTTCAATGAACTGGCGGAAGGCAGAAATTCGTGGATGCCGCTTCAAGGCACCAAGCGTAGCGATGCCAAGTTTTCGCGTGTCTTCCAATTCAATAATCTCGGTTTCGCTGGATTCTGATGTCTTTATGGATTCTACAGCATCTTGGATATCTAAACTAGATTGGCGATCTGAGTCCTCGATTTCTTTAGGAATTTCACGACCTACTTGAACTTCTGTTTTTTCATATTCTACGGCTTTTATGGGTCTTAGAACATCTTGGATATGATCAACTTGGTACCCGTCTTGATTTCCTTTCCATGCCACACCACTCCCTTTAGAAAGCATTAGGAAAGAGAATGTGGGATTTTCTTTCTGTCCAATTTCCCCTTCTTTGAGGTGTTCTAGTAGGACATAAGGTTTTCCAGAGGCGTCTGCATCAATAGTGATATGGTACGTAATTGGTGGGGCGTTTTCGTGTTCTCTGTAGCGCACGCAAAACTCAATAGCACTTTTTGCTCCTTGCGACCTAATTTTTTCAAAGCCTCCACGCCCATAGTCATAGCAGGCTGTCTCAATATCGGACTTAAGGGCATCTGCGAGAAACCCAAAGGCATCGAATAAAACACTTTTTCCAACTCCGTTTTTGCCAATTACTGCTGTCATAGGAGTAAGTGCTTCTGTTTCTGGATTGAATACGCAACCTAATGTTACATCTCTGAGAACACCATAGTTTCTTACCCTGAAACCTTCTAAGATAGCCATTTAACAATTTTCCTTGGATTAGTTTCGTTTATTAGTCCCGAACTATTCTCTATTACACGGAGGGTTGCTTGCAGCGAGAAGATCTTGTTCTTTTTTTATACGTGAATTGGCATTATCGTCTTGATGAACGCATATACAATTTATGCCATTCTTCTGTGCACAGGACCACTTTTCGTGATACGGAATTCTATCCTCCAGTGAACTCGTTTGACCGATATATAAAAAGGTATGTGTGCCCCTTCCATCAGAACCAACCGCCCGCTTTGAAAATATGTAAACAGCACCAACGTCAATGAAAACGGTGTCCGTAGTATAAACTCCAAAGTTGTAGGTTCCAGTCTTACCTTTGAATGTAGCATCGGCTATTTTACCCATTTTGTTGTCCTTTGTCTCTAACACTATATTTTTTCAAAATTAAATGCACAGTTTTCGCTTGCCTGGACAAATTCGTGTGAATTATTGAAACAAATGCCTTTTCATTATACCATACCTAGGTGCTTTTGGAAACTAAAATTTGTTGATTTTCTATCGCGTACCCACTAATAAATCATTCATGGAAAAAGTATAGGAATTGAAAATTAACGCGTGCCAATTTGAAATAATCCAACATTCATAACGCGGCATGAGAGGTTTGCAAACCGCTGAGCTGCTTCTCTCTATGGGGTTAATTGGTGTTGATTTCTAATCATTCGCGGGGACTGCGGCACCTAATAGGTCTTCATCTGAAACGATTTGGAACCGCGCTTCAGGATTTCTCAGGACCAAGCCGCGTAGGTCTGTTGTGATTGCATAAAGTGCGGGCATCACAAACAGCGTCATCGTGGTTGCGAGCGCGAGTCCAAAAATGATGGTATACGCCATCGGCATCCATATGGGCGATTTTCCACCTAATCCGACTGCCATCGGAATGAGCCCGAAAATCGTCGTCATCGTGGTGAGAACAATCGGACGCAATCGGAGACTACTGCCTTTCAGAATAGCGTACCACTTGCTATACCCCTTCTCTCGGTACTTGTTAATGAAGTCAATAAGCACAATGGAATCGTTGACCACAATCCCCGAAAGGGCAACGATACCAAACATCGCCACGATGCTAAGTGTCGCATCGGAAAGTAGGAGGCCTACCATCGCACCGATCATACCAAACGGAACAGCAAACATAATGATAATCGGTTGTATAAATGACCTGAATTGTGCACCCAATACCACATAGATTAGCAACAATCCAACAATGAACAACTTCCACAACTCAGAAAAAGATTCTGTAATTTCATCAAAAACCCCTCGAAAATCGAGTTGGTATCCCGGATACAAAGATTCTATATCAGCAAATGCGCTGATGAGTGATTGATTCACTTTAAAGGCATTCGTCTTTTTTCTATCTACGGATGCATAAACCGTGATTGCTCGTTCCCCATCAAAGCGATGGATATCTGCATATCCGCTTTCTTCCTTGATAGTCGCCACATCTTTAAGTGGAACAATCGCACCTGTTGGGATTGCAATCAACAAATTGTTAAGTTCTGCAAGGTTTTTGAGAGTATTCTCCTTATATTTTACGACGACATCAATTGCTTCGTCTGCTTCACGATAAGTTGTGGCTTTAGCCCCCTCCAAAGCAGTACGAACGGTTTGGGCAACCTGAAACGTGGTTAATCCATATTGATATGCTTTCTCCTGATTCAAATAGATGCGGAGTTCAGATTTTCCGATGCTGAAGTCATCTTGGATATCGTAAACCCCATCTATCTGAGATAGGACTGTCTTAAGAACACCAGCGAGTTCAGTCAGATTCTCAAATCTCGGTCCTTTTACTTTGACTCGCACATCTGCTACTTGTGGTGCACCCCCATCCTGTGTGGCGAAACTCAGTCGCTCAATTCCGCTAATTGTGGCGGTTTTCGTCCGTAGTTCTGCGATGATCTCATCCACACCTCGGGTGCGCTCTTGCTTGGGTGTGAGCTCGACGATTACCTCTCCTAAATTTGAGCCGTAGGTAACACTTTTTCTTACCAAACCTGACATAAATGTGTGTAAACCGACATTGCTGACGACCGCATCAACTTCTGTTGATGGAAGTCTTTTAGCCATCTCTTCAATTTGGACAATCACTTCTGTTGTGTCCTTTATTCCGTAGGAAGGTGGCATCTCGGCTTTGACATAAAATTGTGGGAACTCTTCACCCGGGAAGAGTTCCCTGTCAAGAACAAAAAATGCCCCGATGCATGCAACCAATCCGAAGAAGAGGACACTCCCTACAAACGCATATCGGTGTCGAATGGTTATTTTCAGGATTCTAACATATCGGTTCCGAATTAATTCAAAAAACATGGCAAACCACACGAAAAAGCCGACAATACGGACACCGAGGGTGAAACCCCTCGGAGACTCGATTCGGAGATTTTCAAGTCTGCTGCGTCCTGTGCGAATTTTGGTTCTTCCCCATTCAGAGACGTGTGCCGGTAAAATTACGAAGACTTCAAAAAGAGATGCTATCAACACCAGAATCGCCATAACCGGCACGATCCGCATAAACTGTCCAGTAACACCAGACATAAACATCAACGGTCCAAAAGCACAGATTGTCGTCAAGCTTGCCGCTACAACGGGCCAACCGACCTCTTCTGCGCCACGGATAGCGGCAACTTTTGGAGATACGCCAGACTCAATATGCCGATAGATATTTTCCATGACAACAATAGCATCATCAACGACAATCCCTACGACTAAAATAAGCCCAAACAGCGATACACCGCTGAGTGTATAACCAGCAACGGACATAAACCAAAATGTTGCCATGAAGGCGACCGGTATGCCGAGTGCCGCAAACAAGGCATTCCGCCATCCAATAAAGAGAAGGAGCATTAGCACAACAAGCACCAAACCGAAAAACGCATTTGTTTCAAGAATTCCCAATCGTTCTTTGAGAACAACAGAATAGTCATTAACAACCGTCAACTCAGCACCTTCAGGGAGATCCGTTCTCCGATTGGCGACTAATTCTCGAAGTTTAGCAACTAATGCAATTGTGTTTCCCTCAGTCTTCTTTTGCACACTCAGGCTAATCGAAGGTTGTCCATCAATTCGCGATAGCGTTCGCACCTCCTCGTAGGTGTCAGAGACCGTTGCAACATCTTTCAGACGAAGAAGTGTACCTATCGGCTGAACAGTGATGAGAGTTTCGCCAATAGTGTCCAAATCGGTGAATTCACCCATCGTTCGGACCATGAATTCTGTGCCTCCCAGTTCCATTGTACCGGCGGGGAGATTCAAGTTGTTTGTTCCCAGCGCGATAATAACCGCTGAAATTGGGAGTCGATATGCCTTCAATCGATCAGGGTTCACCTCAATCCATATTTCCCTCTCACGGAGACCTGCCATTCGGACAGAGGCAATGTTTTTGATGTCTGAGATTTCATCTTTGAGATTTTCAGCAATATCCCGCATCTGCGTTTCCGCAATATTTCCACCTACAACAATCGTCAAAATAGGAAAACCAAATGAGATATCAAATTCTTCGACCCTCGGATCATCTAAAATCTCCTCTGGCAACTCATTTACCTGTTCAACAGTGGTGTGTAGGTTTTCAAGTTCCTTGTCAAAATCTCGGTCGCTTATCTCCTCAAAATCGACAAAGATAACAGAACGCCCCTCGGAAGAGGTAGAAAACAATAGGTCAACTTTGTTGACATGCTCCTCAATAGCATCTTCAATAGGAGCCGTGACAAACATTTCAACTTCTTCTGGGGATGCTCCCGGATATAGCGTTGTCACAACCGCGCTCTGTACTGAGACTTCTGGGGTGAGTTCCCGCGGTAGGTTCATCCATGCGTACAACCCAAAAATGATGATTATAATCATCAGGAGATTCGCTAAAACAGGGTTGTTCACAGACAGTTTGGGGATAGACATGGTGAGAGAATTTTGCTGTGTCGGACACTGAGGACTTAGTATTTATACTGTAGATCTTCCGTTTCACAGACAGCAAAAACACTGCATAGGGTGAGGTCAGAAACCTCACCCTATTATTTTTTTTAATCATCTGCAGGGACTGCGACACCTAATAGCTCTTCGTCTGAAACGGTTTGGAACCGCGCCTCAGGATTTCTCAACACCAAGCCGCGTAGATCTGTCGTAATCGCGTAGAGTGCAGGCATCACAAACAGTGTCATCGTGGTTGCGAGCGCAAGTCCAAAGATGATGGTATACGCCATCGGCATCCAGATAGGCGATTTTCCACCTAATCCGACAGCCATCGGAATGAGTCCGATAATTGTCGTCAGTGAAGTGAGGATAATCGGGCGCAATCGAACACTCCCACCTTTCAGAATCGCATACCATTTGTTATGACCGTTTTCCCGGTACTTGTTGATGAAATCAATAAGCACAATGGAATCGTTGACCACAATCCCTGAGAGCGCGACGATACCAAACATTGCGACCATGCTAAGCGTCGCATTGGAAAGCAGGAGTCCAACCATGGCACCTATCATCCCGAATGGAACAGCGAACATAATAATGATCGGTTGTATAAATGATTTGAATTGCGCACCTAATACTACATAAATTAACAACAGCCCGACGAAAAACAATTTCCACAACTCCGAAAAAGATTCGATAATCTCATCGAAAACCCCTCGAAAATCGAGTTGATACCCTGGATACAAAGATTCAATATCCGCGAAAGCCGTCATTAATGCCTGATTCACTTTAAAAGGTGTTGTTTTTTCTCTATCGACGGATGCATAAACCGTAATTGCCCGCTCGCCGTCAAAGCGGCGGATATCTGAGTATCCCTTTTCTTCTATTATTTCTGCGACATCTTTGAGCGGGACAATGGCACCCGTGGGCGTTGCAATTAACAGATTATTAAGCTCTACGAGATTTTGGAGGGTATCTTCCTCATATTTGACAACGACATCAATTGCTTCGTCTGCTTCACGGTAAGTTGTCGCTTTCGCACCTTCAATAGCCGTTCTGACGGTTTGGGCGATTTGGAATGTTGTTAACCCATATTGATGTGCTTTCTCTGGTTTCAGATATATACGGAGTTCAGATTTGCCGATACGAAAGTCGTCTTGGATCTCATAAACGCCGTCTATCTGATGGAGTTCTTCTTTCAGCACGTCAGCAAGTGCTGTGAGTTGATTGAACCGGGGTCCCTTTACCTTCACTTCCACGTCCCGTCCCTGCGGAGGACCCCCTTCTTGTGTGACAAAATTCAATTCCTCAATACCACTAATTGTTGCGGTTTCCTTCCGCAGGGCAGCGATGATTTCATCCACACCTCGAGTGCGTTCCTGCTTGGGGGTAAGCTCAACAATAATCTCACCGAAATTGGAGCCATAGGTAACACCTTGTACGATTCCGGCATTGTATGTATGAATACCGATGTTACTAACAATCGCCGCAACTTCAGTTGATGGTAACGTCTTGGCAGCCACTTCAATCTGCGTGACGATCTCTGAGGTCTCCTGGATCCCGTAGGAGGGCGGCATTTCGGCTTGAACGAAAAATTGGGGGAAATCTTCACCGGGGAAGAGTTCCTTGTCAAGAATAAAAAATGCGCCAACGCACGCAAAAAGGCCAATCCAGAGGACACTCCCGACAAAGGCATACCGATGTCGGATGGTTGTTTTCAGAATCCTGACATATCGGTTCCGAATGAAGTCAAAAAACGTCGCAAACCACGCAAAGAAGCCGGTGATGCGGACACCTATAGTAAACGCATCGCGAGATCGGGTCCGAACACCCTCAAGTCTGCTGCGTCCTGTCTGAATTTTGGTTCTTCCCCACTCAGAGACGTGTGCTGGTAAAATCACGAAGACTTCAAAAAGAGAGGCAATCAACACCAGAATCGCCATGATGGGGACGACCCGCATGAACTGACCGGCAGTTCCAGACATAAACATCAGCGGACCAAACGCACAGATTGTTGTCAAACTTGCGGCGAGGACTGGCCATCCAACCTCTTGTGCACCGCGAATAGCGGCAACTTTCGGAGATTCACCTGTCTCGGTGTGCCGGTAGATGTTTTCTATGACGACAATCGCGTCGTCAACAACAATGCCAACGACTAAAATAAGTCCAAACAGGGAGACACCGCTCAAGGAATAGCCCGCGATCGACATAAACCAGAAGGTCGCCATGAAAGCTACCGGTATGCCAAGTGCCGCGAACACAGCATTCCGCCACCCGATAAACAAAAGCAGCATCAGCACGACAAGCACCAACCCAAATATCGCGTTCGTTTCCAAAATACCTAACCGTTCTTTTAAAATGACGGAATAGTCGTTAACCGCTGTTAATTCAGCATCTTCTGGGAGGTCGCTTTTCCGTTTTTCAACCAATTCCCGAAGTTGCGCAACTAACGCAATTGTGTTGCCTTCAGACTTTTTTTGCACACTCAGGCTAATGGAAGGTTTTCCGTTGGTTCGTGATAAGGTTCGTGCCTCTTCGTAGGTATCTGAGACTGTCGCAATGTCGCTAAGGCGGAGTGGGGTACCTGTCGGTTGAACAGCGATAATGGTTTCGCCGATAGTGTCTGGACTGACGAATTCACCCATCGTGCGGACCATGAACTCTGTATTGCCGAATTCCATGGTGCCAGCCGGTAAATTCAAATTGCTCGCACCGAGTGCCGTAATGACTGCTGCAATCGGAAGTTGATACGCTTTCAACCGATCAGGGTTCACTTCAACCCAAATTTCTCTTTCTCGAAGTCCTGCTATTCGGACAGCCGCAATATTTTTGATGTCTAAAATTTCATCCTTTAAGTTTTCGGCGATATCCCGCATCTGGGATTCCGAAATATCTCCGCCCACAACAACGGTCAACATCGGAAAACCAGAGGAGACATCGAGTTCTAAAACTTGTGGATCCTCTAAAATTTCTTCTGGGAGTTCATTCACCTGTTCTACGGCGGTTCGGAGGTTTTCAAGTTCTTTATCGAACTCACGATCACCCATCTCTTCAAAATCGACAGTGATGATAGATCTACCTTCCGAAGAATTGGAAAGCAGTAAATTGATTTTATTAACGTTCTCTTCAATAGCATCTTCAATAGGAGCCGTGACAAGTTTTTCAACCTCTTCTGGAGAGGCACCCGGGTAGAGTGTTGTGACAGTTGCTGTCTGTAATGCGATTTCTGGTGTGAGTTCCCGTGGGAGGTTTATCCATGCGTACACCCCGAAAGCAATAATAATAATCATTAGCAGGTTCGCTAAGACGGGGTTGTTTACAGACATTTTCGGAATGGACATGGCGGTAGCATCTCTCCTTGTGTTTTACGTTTCTTTAAGCGGTTGTCTTTTATGAAATATGAAAACGAGTTGTAGGGGCAGTGCTAACACCACCCCGTTTTGAATTGGCTGACGGTTATCAGTTCGCTTTAAGATTACCCCATGTTGTTGCCAATTTGCCTTCTGGAGCGACAGCAAGCGGTTTAATCCCTTCGCCTTCAATCGAGAGTGAATCAACAAAGAAAATAACTGTTTTCCCTCCCCAGTTGTTCATAAAACCGATACCGACCCGTTCTACATCAAACTTGTGGTTCCACGTTTTGCCACCAGAGAGGGTCCATTCATCCTTCTCATTCTCTCGGTAGTAACCCGAGAAAACATCGTCCTCTTTGACAATTTTAAGATGGAGTGGAACATCAAAACCGGTGTCAAAGTGTCCCTTGTCTTGCCAATTGGCGTTGACCATACTCCCGATCAGCGTTTTTTGGGGATCCCCGGCTGAGCCACCAAATAGCAAGCAGGCGTAGTTCAAGTCGTCATCACTATAGAGAAAGATACCGACCCACGCACTTGCAGGTCCTTCGGGATCGGCGGAAAAGACCCCACTCACAGTTATATTTTTAGCGGCACTTTTGGGGACTTCTCGTTCGATCATGGGTTTGTCAGGGGTAGTATGTCCCCACCCGCCATTCGGATTGATCATCTGAAGGAAGCCATCTTTGACTTCAAACTCTGTAACTTCGTCGCGATAATCGCGGAATTCCCAGCCTTCAACAAGTTCGTTGCCATCAAACGGGTCTGTCCATACACCAGCAGACACTGCCCCAGCAAAACTGAATATCAGGACTCCGCATACAAAAATCGTAATTCGCATGATAATCCTCCTTTGGGTTTCAGTCAGTATAGCATGTTCCGTAATGTTATAGTTAACAAAAAACAAAAAGTATTCAATAGGAATGTCGTGCTTATGAGACAACGCCTCTTTTCTGATTGTAAATTATCGATCCGCTTTAAGGGTTGCCCAAGTTGTTGCGAGTTTGTTCGTCGGTGCGACAGCCAACCCACCAAGTACCTTCGCTAACCCGTTATCTGCTATGGCTTTCAGGTCGTCTTCACTGAGAACGGTATTAAAAATAGCGGCTTCATCAATAATACCTACAAAATATGAACCGCCACCCCATCTACCAATCTCAACAGCGTTCCCTGTTACGGCAATATCTCCAGGGCGTGTGCTCGCACCGGCGCGCTCGCCATTCACGTACACAACCAGATGCTCGTTTTTCGCGTTGCTGTCGTAAGTCGCCGCGAAATGGATCCACGTATCTTCATCAGGGACATTTGCGGAGGCTCTCGGTTCCCAACTGCCCCCCGGCTTGACAAATGATGACATTTTGTTGCCTTCTTGGGGTGGGTCGATGCGTAGGAGATATTCGTCGCTTTTTGCTATGAGTTGCCTCCAATCACCAATATCTGTGGCAAAAAACCATGCCATCATCGTAAGTTCTTCGCCGACTTGTAATTCTGGTGTTGACTCAATTGAGACCCACTGTCCACCATCAAATTCAAGTGCTTTCCCGAATTTACCGTCTTTCCATTTCGCACCGTTGATTGTGCCATCATGGTCGTTTCCAGAGGCATCTTTCGTTTCATTGCCAGCACCTTCATCGAATAGCCAAACACCGACAGCTGTTTCTGGATCGACTTCAGCAATGCTAATTTGTGGCAGCATCCAAGCGATTGAACAAGTTAGTACGACAATCAATATTAATTTTCGCATGCTTATCTCCTTCGTCTATCCTACTTTGGAAAGGACTATGGTTGAAAATTCTAACGAATCGTGTAGATTGACATTATTATACCATGCTACAAGCTGCGCTCGCAAATAGAAATTTTTGGGCAATTATCGGATTTCAAATTGGACACCCGATTGGTTTCCTTTTACCTTGTAGGACGGGGTTCTAACCCGGATTGGTCTCCTTTTACCTTCCAACCTAAACTTTTGACAAAATATTTACACACCCATTTTGGCTTGCAAACTTCGCCGAAATGTGATAATCTAAATACAATAGTTGTGATTAAGAATTATGCTTCCAAAGGGAAACAGACTATGCACCAGAAAGAACAACTTATTGCTGACCTCTCTGCACTCCTCGGTCCTAAGAATGTTTTAACGGATGCAACTGCGCTGTCCGTATATGAATGTGATGCCGCGCCCTCTTTTAAGGCGATGCCGGATGTGGTTGTCTTCGCCGATACGGCGCAACAGGTGTCAGATATCGTCAAGTTGGCGAACAAGCACGACACGCCGTTTATTGCGCGCGGCGGTGGAACAGGTTTAAGCGGTGGTATGCTCTCTGTTCAAGGTGGGATTATCATCGCTCTCAATCGGATGGATCGTATCCTGGAGATAGACCTTGAAAACGAACGGGCGGTGGTTGAGCCGGGGGTCGTGAATCTATTGTTGACGCAGGCTGTACAAAACCAAGGTTATCACTATGCCCCAGATCCGTCAAGCCAGAAGGCGTGCACAATAGGCGGGAATATCGCCGAAAATTCTGGTGGACCACATACCTTGAAATACGGCGTTACGTCTGACCATGTGCTCGGATTGGAAGTCGTTCTGCCCGACGGTGAGATTATTGAATTGGGCGGAACCGTTGAGGAAACACCGGGCTACGACCTACGTGGCGTGATGATCGGTTCTGAAGGCACGTTTGGGATCGTGACGAAAGCGGTCGTCCGTCTCACCCGTAATCCGCAGGCATACCAGACTGCACTGGCTGTCTTTGAAACGATGGACGACGCTTCAAGCGCGGTCTCGACAATTATCGGTGAAGGTATTATTCCAGCTGCGCTCGAAATGATGGATAGCCTCGTTATTCGTGCTTTGGAGGAAGCATTCCAGTTCGGTTTTCCACTTGATGCTGAAGCCATCTTGATTGTGGAACTTGATGGCATTAAAGCGGGTATGCAGAACCAAACCGATCAAATTTTAGAAATCTTTCAGCAACACAAGGCACGGAAGGTGGATTACGCCAAGGATGAGGCAGAACGACAGCAGCTTTGGAAAGCACGAAAAAGCGCGTTCGGTTCATTCGGACGACTCGCGCCGAACTATATCACCCAAGATGGGGTCGTGCCACGGACAACGCTGCCGAAGGTGCTACGGCGGATATCTGAAATCTCCGAGAAGTATCAGATTCCGATTGCGAATGTCTTTCACGCAGGTGATGGCAATATCCATCCCATTGTCCTCTTTAACGAGCGGGACACAGACCAGTGTGAGCGGGTGGAGCATGTTAACATGGAGATCCTCTCTGTATGTGCTGAAGTCGGTGGCACAATCACCGGGGAGCACGGCATCGGTGTTGAAAAGATGGATTATATGCCGCTGATTTTCAGTCCCGCCGATTTACAGGTGATGGCGACGGTCAAAGAGATTTTTAATCCGACAGGTCTCTGCAATCCTGGAAAGATTTTTCCGACTGCTGAATCGTATACAAAATTAGGTTTGGAACCAAGTGATCTCCTACAGGTATAGGCAGTTGACTGGATGATATCTATTCGAGGTTCTTAATGAACCGAGATTCAAAACACCAAAAGCATTAGCCCGTAATGTAATGGAGGGGTTTTTGCTTGGGTGTTTCTTCAGATTTAAGGAACGTCCTTGATACTACAGGCGCACGTTGTTTAACCGCAAGGAAAATTAAAAAATTGCACGATGAACTTAAGCATATTGTTGGAG
>CAZQIP010000391.1:0-22696 GCA_964593655.1 uncultured bacterium
ACTTCCGTTCGGCACGATGTGCCTACATCTTCATTACGGATCAGATTGCAAAGTAGAAGAAAACCATGAAAGAATTCCTGACTTATTTCCTCGCCTCATATAATGTCTGGTTTACGGCACCGTTGACGATTGTGTTCATATTTGCGCTCTTTCGACTGGCTATGGGAGCAATGGACTTCGGTGATGCGGATGCGGATGCCGATGTAGATGCGGATGTAGATATAGACGCTGATATGGATATAGATGCCGATGTGGATATAGATGCCGATATAGATATAGATGCCGATGTGGATATAGATGCCGACGTAGACGTGGATGCGGATATAGATGCGGATGCGGATGTGGCTGTAGATGCGGGGGGGCAGGGTTTCTCTTTCGGCGACGTATTTGGGTTTCTGAATGTTGGGAGAGTCCCGTTGATGGTTGTGCTGATGTCGCTATTTGGGACATGGGGTGTTGCTGGACTTATTGCCAACGCATCCCTTAATGTGCCAGAAAGACCCGGGTGGGTTTGGATATCGTGTGTTATTGCTCTTTTTTGTTGTTTTATCTGTACGCGCTATATATCTCTCGCCCTTTCAAAACTATTCCCTGAAAGTGAGAGAGCCATCAGCGATGTACATCTCCTCGGTTTAAGTGGACGCGTTATTAGTGGACAAATTACAACGACTTTTGGTACCGCTCGTGTGCAAGTTCCGGATGGTCCGGAATTAACTGTCAGTTGCCGCACCAAATCCGATGAAGTTACTCCTGTCAAAGGAGATACCATAATTCTTATAAACTATGATCGCACAAAGCGGATCTTTGATGTGAGAAAGAGTGAAGTAGATTAGCGTCAATTCAGCGATTCAAGAAGATATACTGTATATACCCCGCCATCTCAGAAACGAAGTTAAACGGCATAAGGAGAAATGAAATATGAATCCCAATTTGTTTGTTACGATTATCGGTAGTGTTGTTGCGCTGGTCGTTATTTTTCTGTTAGTCTATCGTTCGTTCTATAAAAAGGCACCCGCGGATGCGGCGTTAGTCATCTCCGGTGGGCGTAAAAAACGCGTCGTCTTTGGTGGTACCCTTATTAACCCAATTACCAACACGCACCAACTCATTTCCTTAAATACGCTCCAGTTACCTGTTGAACGTACAGGACAAGGCGCGCTGATTACAAAAGACAGTTTACGGGTTGATATAGAGGCGCAATTCTATGTCAAGATTGAACCCAACGAACAAGATGTACTCAAAGCTGTTGCAAGTCTCGGTGATAAAACCCTAACCCCGGAAGCGGTTAATAAACTCCTTGAAGGTAAACTTGTCGGGGTCCTACGAAGTGTCGCTGCAACTATGGATCTCCAAGAACTGCACGAAAAGCGCCAAGAATTTTCTGACCAAGTTCAGGAAGCCTGTCGCGACGATCTTGAGCAAAACGGCTTTAAATTAGAAAGCGTTGCTGTCACGAATCTCGACCAGACCCCGCTTGATGCGCTTGACGAGAATAACCGTTTTGATGTTGTTGCAATTCAGACGATCAAGCAAGAGGTTGAAGACAAGCAGACGCAAACGGCTCGGATTGAGCACGAAAACAAGGTGAAGCGTGAAGAGGATCGTCTCAAAGCCGAACTTGAGATTAAGCAGCGCGAGGAGGAGACGGAAACGCAAGGGTTAGAGGTCGAGAAACGGCTTGATTTTGCACAAGAAGAGCAACGGAAAGCCATCGCTACGAACAAGGCAGAACAGGAACGCGAGGTTGAAGCGCACAAACTTGAACAACAGCAGGCTGTTGAAGAAGCGCGTATCAAACAGGAAGAGGCGGTCAAGTCTTCGGAGATTCTTCAGAAGCAGCGCTTGGAGACGGCTCGGCTTGAACAGGAACGCCAAGTCGAAGAGACAGAGATTACGCAAAAGCAGGCGATCGAAATTGCGCGTGTGCAACAAGAACAGACGGTTCAGGAAGCAGAAATCGAGCGTAATCTTTCTGTCGAAACTGCCAAGATTGAGCAGGAACGTGCTGTAGAGGAAGCAAGCATCGCGAGTCGAATTGTTCTGGTTGAGAAAGATCGCGCGGAAAAAGAGGCGCAAGCCGAAAACGCGATCCAGGTTTCAATCAAGGAAAAGGAACGTGAGGCGGCACTTACAGAACTCTTGGAGGTTAGCGCACAAAAGACGAGAGCCGAAGCGGCAGTTTTAACAGCCGAAGCGATCGAGGAAGCGGAACGTCAAAGCAAAATCGAACTGATCCGTGCCGAGCAAGAAGCCGATGAGGAACGGATTGCCAAAGAACGCAATGCGGATGCAGAGGCGTACGCTGTTGTGGAAGCCGCCAAGGCAGCGCTTGCAGCCGCTGAACTTGAAGCGCAGGCACAGAGAATTCTCGCGGAGGCACTGCTCGTTGAAGCGAAAGCGAAGGCTGATGGTGAGGAGGCCTCTATTGCTGCGAAGAATCAGGCGGATTCCAAAGTTCTGGTGAGTGATGCTATATTGGCACTCGTGGAATCACTCCCTGAGGTGACAGGCGAATTGATGAAACCCGCGGAACGCATTGAAAGCATCCGGGTACTTGACCTCGGAAACAACGGCAATGGCGGCGGCGGTATGAACCGTGTTCTCAGTTCGATTGTCAACGCTGGGGCCGCCGTACCCTTGCTCAAGGAGATTGTTGGGTTCAGCGGTTTAGACACCGAAAAGATTGCCCAGACTGTTCGGGATTACACTTCCGGATTGGCGGTGGATGCGCAAGTCAGTTCAGATGATTCACCTGATGCCGGATTGGCGGTGGATGCGCAAGTCAGTTCAGATGATTCACCTGATGCCGATTAATTGACATTTTTTGTGAAGGTGAGTAGGGGTTGGGTAACCCAACCCCTACATCCCGCACCTTCTCTTTTGAATAGCTACTGGCGGGGCGACCCAGCGACGGTGCCTTAAACGCCGGGCGTATGAAAGGACACACACATGGATACTGAGAAACAGACGAAGACTGAAGTTAAAGTTCATTTTCTCTCTATTGATCGGGGTACAGGCGCGCCAATCGTAGTCCTCAAAGAGAAAGAGGACAGCCTCAACCGAATACTGCTAATTTGGATCGGTGAATCGGAGGCGGCAGCTATTCAGATGCATTTGGAAAATGTAGAGCTCCCGCGCCCGATGACACACGATTTGCTGAAAAATATGATTCAGACGCTCGCGGCGAAGGTCATAAATGTATGTGTGCACTCGGTTGAGCAGTTGAATAACCGTTGGACGTTCTATGCACACATCACTTTGGAAGTGAATGATAAGCCGATTGAGGTCGATTGCCGTCCGAGTGACGCGATCGCACTTGCACTGCGCTGCGAAGTGCCTATCTATATTGCCGCAGACGTGATTGCAGACCACGGATTCTCTGAACAAGAACTCGAGCAGGGCGAGCCGCACGACCCAAAAGATGTTTTAGAGAATTTAGATGACGATACACTGAAGCAGTATACAGTGTAGCCTAAATTACAAGCGTGCCAGATTGTGGTTCTATCCCGTGTGTATGGGAACCCACCCGTACACTCGGGGGACTGGCACGGTGTCACGACGCTTGCTTGCCAGAATGATTGTAGAAACACGTAAACACCATGAACAATTCATTTAGCGAAAATAGCATCGTCCTCCATGAAAATTGCACAACTGCCCTGGATAGCAACGACTTTCCTGCGAACGTAGACCTCTCCTTTCTCGATCCACCTTTCAATCAGGATAAGGCTTACAAGGCATGGGATGATAACATGCCGCCCGAGAAGTATTGGGAATGGATGCACGATATCTGTGCAAAGGTGTATGCATTAACTTCCGATGGCGGTGCGATTTATTTCATGCAACGCGAAAAGAACACCGAATTCGTTCTGGAATGCCTACGCGATGCTGGATGGACTTTCCAAAATCTGATTATTTGGAAAAAGAAGACCTCAGCGGTGCCAGGGGTAAAGCGTTTCGGCAAGCATTATCAGGTGATTGCGTTTGCAACGAAAGGCAAAACACCGCGCGTTTTCCACCGTTTGCGCATTGATCCGCCGCTACCCGCAGGCTACAAACACGCGCGGGAGAACGGTATGTTTGTAACCGATGTCTGGGACGATATCCGTGAGTTAACTTCCGGCTATTTCGCAGGTGATGAAGCGTTGCGCGATGCGGATGGCAATCGCTTACACAAGCAGCAAGCACCTATCCAACTCCTTCTTCGGATTATTCTTTCTTCTACAAATCCTGATGATGTTGTTTTGGATCCGTTCGCTGGTTCAGGGACAACACTGGTTGTAGCAAAGCAATTAGGACGAAAATCAATCGGGATTGAACTGGATTCACAGAATGTTGCCCTCATCCAAAACAGACTTGCCAAGCCAAGAGAATCAGACGATGTTTCCCGTTTTTTCAAGGATTACGTATGCACTCCAGATTTAGAAGCAATTTGGGGAGAAGCTGCGTTAAGGAGAGAATCTATATCCGCTGAGTCGCTTGTTTCCAAACAGATTTTCCAGACGAATCTATCATAGGAGGTTTGCATTTTGAAGAAGTGCCGATGCTTGAAACAGTTTTTTATCGACTGTATTATAGTATGTTTTTTTGTGAGTGTTGACGGATTTTCTAAGGACATATCGTTCGATGAAGTGCCTGAGGCTATCCAGAAAATTGCGCTCCGCGAAATCGGGGATGTGCCTATTAGCGATGTTGACCGCGAAAGAGAAGATGGCGAAACTGTCTACGATATAGAGGCGAAAGACGATAGCATTGACCTCGAGCTTGAAATCACGGCGGATGGCACCTTCTCGCGCATCAACTCGGGTTTCCTGTGGATGTCGTAGCGGTTCGTGGTTCCGGCGCAACACCGTCCCGCTTGAACCTTTATCGGCGGCGCGATAACATGAAAGGCAAACAGGTTGTTATTTGGTGCTTGAGTGTCCGAGAATTCACAGAGGGGCAGGGGTGGCGGAAGGTGCCTGTGATTCGATAAAGTAGGGACAGGGTAGAGCCTGTCCCTATGGGTGTTGAGAGAATCCTACTCCATCTCGTAGACGAGGGTGATGTTTATGGTGACAGTGAGTTCGCCGGCTTGGATGGGGGTTGCGCTGCGAGCACTCTCATCAGCGGCGAACTCGGCAGCCTCAGCATAGGCGATGGGGGGACCCGCGGCATGCGATGTTTCCATGATCGTGATAGGTTTGCCGAGCGTAACACCACTCGCCTCCGCTAAAGTTTGCGCCTTCGCTTCGGCATTCTTCACTGCTAAGACACGCGCTTGTGCTTGTAAGGGTGTAGGGTCCTCAATCATGAATTGGATTGAGTTTACAACGATAATGTCTCCACCGGCGCCGGTAGCGTCGTCAATTATATCGCTAAGCGTTTCGAGGTCTCGGACCTTCGCGCGAACGCTATTGTTTACCCTGTAACCGCGCAGCATGCGCCCCTCCTCCGTCCAATCATACTGGGGGTAGATGCTAAAATTCTCCGTTTGGATGTCATTTTCAGCGATAGCGTTGGCTTTCAGCGTGTCTATCACTGCTGTCATCGCGCTTGCGGCTGCCTCGCGTGCTTCCTCGACTGTCTCTTTTTCAACAGATACACCCAAGTAAAGCGTCGCTATATCCGGTTCACCTGTAACCGAACCGCTTCCGTTAACGTGAATACTCCTGCTCTCCGGTGATGGCACCAGAGGGGATATGATTTGTGGGTCACATCCGACGAGAATTGTGGCAAACAGTAAACTCAGCCCTAAACACAAAAATTTAAATCTCTTCACGTTAAATCTCCTTTGGTGCGATGTTTTCTGATTTGGTGAATTCTGCTATTCGGTTATAACTTCTGGTACAACTTCTGGCGGAGGCGCCTCTGCCTTGAGCGTATCAGATTTCTTTATGAGCCTATCTACATTCGATTTGAAGAGTCTGAAAACGGTATTGCTGTCGTCGCGTTTGACGTAAAGTTTTCCCTCTGCCTCGTTTCCGATGTACAGTGTTGCCGTTGTGCCATCATTCAGCGCAGCGGATATAACGGATTGTGGGGTTTCTAAACCGTATTCAGTAAGGTCGTCTTGTGCGTCAGCGAAGTCGTCTGTATCCAATCCGCTAAGCGTTGTCAGAAGGTTGTCAACCTCAGTTGTATTGGCGGCAGCAGCGTCAGGCTTAAGCATCTGCCATGTCCCCTCTGCATCGAGACGCAGTTCGATCGTTTCCTCTGGTGAGGAGATATTAAGTTCGGTCACATTTCCTTTACTAAACTCGAAGATGGTCCGATCTTTCCAAGTGCGCGTACCTTTGTTAAAAACGGATTGGAGGTTGCCTTGTGCCACATAGACATCATTGGCATCCGCTGCACGGACGTAACTACTCAGAAAGCCGGGGGTTATTTTTCCGACAAACAGGTGTGCTAACACTTTATCGTTTACGTCCATCAGTTTCGCTTCGACACCGGTGCTGTCTACTTCAAACTCCGCCTGTTTTTCTGGGTTACTGGAGACGCGCTGCGTATTCTTGAGTTCCCCGACTTTGGTCAGTAACTGTGCAACGCCTTCACTGTCCGCGGGATAGTTGTCCATTGAGGTGACTATCCATGCGCCCTCTTGTTTTGAGAGCGTAGTCGTTCCATCGGTGGCAATGATTTCTATTTTGGCAACCTGTTCTTGGTCGAAGTTTGGAAACAGGGGTGTCGCTGTCTCAACCTTCTTTTCGTACTCGCTTTTCCCGAAGGGGTTTTCAAAAACAAGGACAACGATTGCCAAAACAGCGAGAACGCCACCTAAAATAAGAAGTTGTTTCGTTTTCATCTTTTTAACTATGGCCTCTGGGCACCGTTCCACAATGTAAAGCTAAGACAAATTGTTCGCTGATCGCTCACAATTTCGTTTCACGGTGGTTTTTGCTTAAGTCAGCTGGATTGTTGCTAAGGGGCATCAGTAGCGTAAGTTACCGAGCCATTGATTCTACTAAGCGTTTTGCCCGCCTTTTTAAGAAATATCGGACGAGTCCGAAGGCGATCACTAAGAATGAGACCCCGACCGTACATAGGTATCTAATAAAATTTTTCTCAATTTCTGAGACTTCACGGAACGTGCCATCGGGTGTCTTTATTTGAAGTGGCCGATCTGTGATTGTCTGCGAGCGGATACCGATGAGCGTATCGCCAAGGGTCAGCCAGTCTACAGTGTTTAAGAAAAAGTTGATTCCATCAGGACGCATCTGTGTTAGAAATTGCGCTGTGCCGACTACAACAATCTGCGTTTGCGCGCTTTCAGGTATAGTTGTTTGTGCCTCAGCCTCTTGTGTTGGGACAGGTGTTTCGCTGTCATCCGGACTTGTAGCAGCGTCGGTTGCTGCTGTTGGAATTTCTTTATCAGCATAAAAACTTTTGAATTTACCTTCTAAAGCGACAGCGACAGGATAGGTTTGAGTTTCAGCATTCGGTACTGGAAAATCTGGCATCAGATTATAATAACCTTGGAGGGTCTGTCCAAATTCACTTGTCTTTGCTAACGTTGTTGCTGTGATGCTTCCCTTCGGTATCACCTCTAAGGAGCTTGTCCAAGGTAGGGTCAACGCCTCCAATTGATTCGTAACGGTGTGTTCTGTTGAGAAATTTGATTTGATGATTTTAACAAAATACGGATACGGTTGAAAAACGGTCATGCGGCCTTGTTGGAACCGCGCATTGTCATGGAATCTGCGGTCAATAAGCAGGTTATTGCCGAGTTTGGCGCCATAATGTTCCAGCAGATCGTTTAACCCTGTGCTCACAGGTGTGCCTTGCAATGTCCCTGGTGGTATTTGAATGGCATCAACCAAGAAGATTGCTCTGCCACCACGCATAATAAACTGGTCGAGTTCATATTTTTCGCGTTCTGTCAACGGTTGCTTTACTGCAGCGACGACCAACGTTGTCACGGTATCATCAACCGCCTTTCCGTCTTGTAGACTGACAGATGTGACGTTATATTGGCCTTGTCCATTTTTATCCAAAAGTTGTCGGAACTGCTGATAGTTTTGATCGTTGATATCAAACTCGCCGTGACCGGTCAAGAATCCTACTGTTTTTGCCTCTTTTGTGGTAACTTTGAGAATAGTAGAGGTGAGTTCATATTCGAGATTCCCAGTTGAGCGGACTACCGGTAAGGTTTCTTCTTTCCCACTGTAACCGATAGAGATCCCCATATAAACGTTTGCTATTTCCGCTTTGTCTTTTTTCACGACGTTGATTTGCACTTCAGGAATGCCCTTGAAACGGAGTTCCTGTTTCTGTGCGTCGTCGAAATCGGCTGGGTTCACAAAATCGATCTGGAGTTTTTGTGAGAATGCGTTGTATTCGTCTAACACATCTTTGATGTCGCGCCGTATCCGAGCGACTTCCGCGGGTGCTGTGGAAAAATAGGCAGTGATTGTTACAATATCGTCTAATGACCCCAACACATTTTTAGTCGCTTTTGAGATGGTATAGCGTTTGTCCTCGGTGAGGTCTGCACGAATAAAACGGCGGGTTGACAGAAAGTTAAGCAGCGCAAGGATGCCGAAGATGATTACTATAACAGCGAGAGTATTCCCACCGTATCTGATCTGTTTATTAGCCAAGACAGTTCCCTCCTTTCTAACGCCATTTTCGGCTTTCAACTGCCAATGTGCTCAAATAGAGAAAAAAAGCGATGACCGACAGATAATAGATAATGTCGCGGGAGTCAAGCACACCGCGCAGAATGCTACTGTAATGCGCACCGAGTCCAAGGTAACTGAAAATCGGGTACAACCAGTTCGGTGTCTTGAAAAGCACAATATCTTCACCTATCAGGAGTAAGGTAAGACAGACAACAATACCGATAATGAAAGCAACGATCTGATTTTCTGTCAGTGTTGAGGCGAAGAACCCGATCGCGATATATGCGGCACCCATTAACAAAAGTCCGATGTAGCCGGTAATCAGTGTCCCAACATCGGGGTTCCCGAGGTACATGACTGAGAATGGGACGACGAGCGTCAGTAGAATTGTTACGGCAAGGAGCGCGAGACACGCTAAGAATTTACCGATGACGACCTCATAATCTCGAATCGGTAGCGTCATCAGGATTTCTATTGTGCCGATTTTCTTTTCTTCAGCCCAGAGTTTCATCGTGACAGCAGGGATGAAAAATAGAAAGATCCACGGCATTAACCCGAAAAATCCGCGCATTTCAGCCTGATTAGCGAGAAAGAAGCTCTGGAAGAAGAGCCATGAAGAGATGCCGAGGAAAAATGTGATGAAAATATACGCGATAGGCGAATTGAAATAACTTCTGAATTCCTTTTTGAGAATAGCTGTGATGTTCTGCATAAGTATTCTATTTTATACAAACAGGGTATGGTTTTAGGAAACCCGAATTGGAAGTGTTTTTACTAAATTTTCCAAAAAATGTTAACCGGACCCTCATTCTTCTTCTGAAGGCGCAACTGTATCTGTTGCTGCCTCGGTGGAACGAGGTTCTGGTCTTGAAAGTTCTGTAATGGACGAGGTTTCTCTGCCTGCGTTAGTAGTAAAGTGAAGGAACACCTGCTCCAAATCCGCAGATTCTTGACGCAGTTCAACCAGACTCCACCCGTTTTGCACAACAGTCTGAAAGAGGGTCTCAGCGATGTTGTCGTTTTCTTGCGTTGCAGTGAGGTCATAGCCGACGACACCGTTGTCTGTCTTGACATGCGTATGTTCGGCAATACCCTGCAATTCATGCAATTTTGCTGTAATCGCTTCCGCCTCGCCACGAATGGCAATATGGAATTTGTTTTCAACCCGAACCTGGCTGATAAGTGCCTCAAGGGTTCCGTTTGCGACAATCTCTCCACGATTGATAATAAGGATTCGGCTGCAAGTCGCAGCCACCTCCGGCAGGATGTGGGTACTAAAGAGTACCAATTTTTCTTTGCCGATCTCCTTAATCAGATTTCGGATTTCAATCGTTTGACTGGGGTCAAGCCCGGAGGTAGGTTCGTCTAAAATTAGGATAGGTGGATCGTGGATGAGGCTTTGTGCTAAGCCGACGCGTTGCCGGTAACCTTTTGAGAGTTCACCAATATCTTTTTGGATAACCCCGTCAAGTCCACAGATGTCAATAACCGATTTGACCCTATCTTTCCGTTGGTTTTTGGGAATGTCGCGAACTTCCGTCATAAAGTTGAGGTATTCAAGGATGCCCATATCCACATAGAGCGGTGCACTCTCAGGTAGATACCCGACGTTTTTTCTGACATCAATAGCGTTTTCAAGGACATCATAACCTGCGACGGTGGCACTCCCCGCATCTGCTGTGAGATAGCAGGTGAGGATGCGCATCGTTGTGGTCTTCCCTGCACCATTCGGACCAATGAACCCTACGACTTCACCCGCGTGTGCCTCGAATGAGACTTGGTTGACAGCAACCGTAGGTCCATAGGATTTTGTGAGTTCTCTGACTTCAATCATTTTTTTAATTACGGGCCCGTTGCTCGTTTTTCTCCGTTGTCGAAAAACGGTTTCCTTTAAAGTTGGTTCCGTCTTTTGGCGATGGAGCGTTAGCACGTCCCTCAAAGTGGGATATTATGTTTAAAATAATAGCATAGAATTTGCCGAATGTCAAGAAAAAATTCAGATATAAAATTCCAGCGATTCAAACAGTTAGGACGCTAAATCCAACTATACACTGACGACCTCAGTACAAGACTCAGCAGGGGCCAGAAACATCCCATCAACGCTTCACCTAACACCAGACCGATGAAAAATGGCACCGCTTTCCGATAGGCATTAATACCGCCGTGCTTTAGGATTAGCCATTTTGCGACCATCGCGAGGAGCAGTGGAAACCAGATGACATCTGTTGTCCCTGGCGCGACGCCGATAACATATCCTGCTGGGTGCAACGGACACCATACAAAACGCGCGCGCAGGAACATGATGCCCAAATTCGCTGCAAACGTTAAACCTAACACCGAGGTCGCGAGCCAATCCGTCGGTTTCGGATTTACTAACCACGATGAGAGAAAGTTATATGTGTCGGCACCACCGGCATGAATCTGCTCCGAACCTGCAGCCACGCCCTCGCTATAAATCGCATAAGGGTAGAGAATCAGACTGGATAGGATACCGACGAGACTCGCGATGACTAAGACTGTGAACATCGTTCGGTTTCGGATGCCGGTACGCTCGGCAAGTTTGAAGGCCTCTAATTGCTCTGGCATCGGGTGTGTTCGGAAAGAGGCGTAGCTCGCACCGCTGAGCCAATTCATGAGCGAAAGCATCGTTAGGTTGCCCGGACGCAAACGCCGTGTACCGAGGAGCGAGATCATCATATATTGTGGCGTGAGATACCCGATAGCGTGTATCGGCGGTCCCAATTCGGCTCGCATCCGGGTTAATCCGACGACGATGGTTAGGTAGATACCGATATAAATCGCGAATGCCCACAGCGACATCCCGCCACGGATGCAGAAAACCGCGAGGAGCAGTAGACAGACCCCGAGCGTTATCACCGCACTCCGATATGAGAGTGCCTCGGTTCGTGACTCGGCGCGATTTGGACGCACGACTTGTCTCAGCACAGATGCGAAGTGCTTTCGCGCATGCCAGCACGCAATCGCAAGGAGTGCCAATAAGGCACCTGCCCCTTGCTCTCCGAGAAATGGGTAACCTGGGAACGTTGCGATACCGACGGCACTCCCGAATAGCAGTTGTACCTTCTTCATGAGATAGAAAAATGTGCATGAAAACGCTAAATCTAACGGCAGAATGAACGAGAAACCGATCAGATACGGATGGAACCGGAGCGGCGTACTGCCCATGGCGTTCCACGGTTTCTGTGTGAAGTAGATATTCAGATCGTACTTTCGTACCGGGATCTCTGGAAGCACAGGAAAGAAGTACTGCAGCCCGTTGAGCAGATTGATGCCCATGGCTATCCCGAAACCGATCCAGAGCAAGCGATTCCTGAAGATGCCGCGCTTGGTGGTAATCTCTAAGGGAATCTGGATGATAGGATAGGCGAGTTTTTCATTTTCGATCCACTGCTTGCGAAGGAGTGCAGTCAAGCAGAGAAAGATGAGCATCAGCAGGAAGATTACTGCGGACCAAGAGAGGATCGGTATAATCCAGTGCTGCACATACCCTTCCGTAAAAAAGTTGACCTTGCCTTCGTAGAAGTCCGTAACTGTTTTCGGATGTTTCACGACGAGCCATTCGGGGAGATGGTGAAAGAGGAGTGCCTCCCAATCGTTTTCGGGTGTCGCGAAGCGGAAGGCATACGGGATGAGTCCCATCAGGCGTGGAATACAGTCGTGTCCTGAAAACGCGCTCCCGACAGCGAGCATACTATAGACGACAAGAAGGTCGCGCGGTGCTAAGGCGATCCGTGGAAAGATACGCCGTACGCCGATGTTCAACAACGTCATTGCTAAAATACCGAACATGACATTGACAGACATCGCGACAGTTGTTAGATGCGCGGTGTGCCAAATCATCTCAACGTAAGCGATCCAGTAACTATTCCCAATGATAAGGATGGTGCCGATCAGCACTGCGCGTTTTGCGATTGCCTGTGAGGCGCGTGAGTCCGTAGTGTGCATATTTTAAGGAGAAGAACGATACCCGTTAGTTTCCTTATCGATTCGATTGTGCCCTGTAAAAACTAAGGGTTCTGGTGTATATCTTGTTAGGAAATTTGGGTTGTAAAATGGTCGCGGTGTTGTAGAATTTGTTTTGAAAACTTATTGAAATTGCTGAAATTTTTCTTTACTGTATGCACTGAATATGTTATACTAAATGAAGACGTTTGTCAAGATTTTTTTGTCCAAATTGGCTGAATGCTTCTGAATCGAATTCGCAATTTTTGATACGGAGATTTTGGGATGGAATTAACTTTTGAAAAAGATGACCTGTTATACGCCTTACAGATACTGCAAGGGGCCACGGGGGGACGGAATACCTTACCTATCCTCTCGAATGTGCTCATCCGAGCGGAGGATAGCAGGATTGAGTGTATGGCGACAGATTTGGAAGTCGGCATCAAAATACAAGTTGCTGGGGATGTCAAAGAAGGTGGGGCGGTCACTGTCTCCGCCAAGAAGTTGGTGGATATTGTCAAAGCGTTGCCCGTGAATAAACCGATAGACGTGGTAACGACAGCAAACGCCCGCGTTGAAATTACGTGCGGCAACGGTGTTTACAAGATTATCGGGCTGCCCGATGAAGAGTTCCCCCAACTGCCTTCTGTTGAAGGCGAAACGTTGTCGATCGGCGGAGAGACGTTGATGGATGTCATCCAAAAAACGGAATTTGCTGCATCTACAGAAGAGGTTCGCTATTTTTTAAACGGACTCTACTTTGATCTTCAGATGGACAGGACCGAAGTCGTTGCGACTGATGGGAGGCGTCTCGCGCTGACACACTGTGAGCCGCTCAATGCATCCGAGGAAACCAAGGGGTTCATTGTCCCGCTCAGGGCGGTTCGAGAGATCGCCAAAACCTTTGCCGATGCTGGCGAAGTGGAGGTCTCCATTTCTGAAAACCAGATCCTCTTTACCGATGGGAATGCGACCTTGACGGCACCACTCGTGGAGGGCGAGTATCCGAACTATGAGAAGATGATTCCTGAATCCACTGATGGCAGAACGGTCGTTTCGAGAGATCAGATTTTAGGCGCGACGCGGCGTGTGGCACTGCTGTCAAACCCGAAGACCCATTTGATCTGTTTAGAGATTGATACGGAACGGATTCAGGTTTCCGCAAGGGCTCCCGAATTAGGAGAGGCATACGAGACGGTGCCTGTAGAATCTGGGAACGGGAGTGTAAGGATCGGTCTTGATGCTCGCTTGTTGGTACAGGCGTTGGCACATATTCAAAGCGAGTCTTTAGCGATTGAGTTTATAGGCGGGTCGACCCCTGTTCTTATTAAGCCGGTCAGCGATGATGAATATATTTCCCTCATCATGCCGATGCGTCTGGAAGGTCCTTCGGAATAAGAGATGTGATTCTTATAGCGGACATGCCGTTGACGCGGAAAATAAACCTTTATTTGCTGGCGAGGTGTTTTTGCTGGGGTGTTTCCCCTAAGAAACTTCGCCAGTTTTTGGTTATATACCTCCGGGTGTGCTATCAGAAGGAGGGGTTGCCTATAATGTGTCAGGCCCCTGATAGGGGATTTAAGGTTTTTTCCAAATATGGGCAATACCTTCACCGAAAAATGCCTGACCTAAAGGCAATGTGTCTATCTATACCTTTATTTCTACTGCTCACGTGCATAGACACGTTTTGTGATGAAAAAGAAAGGCAGTCCACGGAGGAGACAGAAACCAACAGCAACAATAGCAAGTATGAGGCTGCCTTGCGCTAAAAGAGGGTTGTTGAAGACGGTCACGCTTGCAAGGAGCATAAATGCAAACATCTTCACAACACCGTAAAGGGCACGGCTGATGCGTGAACGTGTAAGGGCGTATGTCCATCCGTTTTTAGGCGAGTTTCCGAAAGACCGTTGCAAGCAATCTGTAAAAATACCGCGTGTCATAACAGCAATGGGCATCCACAATGGAATGAGATTTATTACTGCAAAGTAAATCCAAAAGGTGTTTTCAATCACTCGGTCAGCGAGGGTGTCCAATAATGCCCCTGTCTCGGATGTCTCGTTGCGTTTGCGAGCGACACGACCGTCAACAGCATCAAGTATAAAGATGAAAGCGATTGTGGCAATCAACACGATGTCAAGAGGGGTGTTTAAGCCGAGCAGGGCAATCATCCCGAAAGTTAAAGGGATGCGACCGAGCGTGATAATGTTGGCGATCATATTCATTGGGATTGCAAATCCCGAAAACTCCTTTCAGGATACCCTGTTTCAAGGTATTTATCGTGGATTTGGATGTCGGACGGATAGTGTATTTCCCAAATCTTGACCTGCGCCTTTGTCGCTTCATCTGTCGGGTAGATTTGGACGAATGCATCGGTGTGTTCTTCACGCATAAAGAGTTTGACAGTGAGATTGTTCCACGTGGCAGGCGGTAGATAGGTGCCTCTGATCAGGTTCAAGTGTCCGTGGTGTTCATGGAAAAAGAGGAGGACACCGCCATATTTGTTTTCTGTTGTCTTTGACAAGGAAGATGAGCGTTCGTGTTGGGTCTCCGAGAAAGCGATATAAGGGAGTTGGACAGTGCTTCCGCTTTTGAGGCGTGCTGTTAGGAACTCGGTCTCTGTATCCGGAGGTGTTTCTATATAAACAAAAGGGGTCTCTTTGGGTTCAAAGAGTCGCCAAGGCACGCCGTCTTCTGTTCGTAAAAGTTTCATCCGAGTTCTTTTCAGTTCTCGGTCATCTGTTTCATCGCTACCTATTCTTGAAAATGCCCCTGCACCGTGCATAACGTCTTCTTCAGAGAGGAGGAGGTGTGTTGCTTTATGGGTTTTCAGGAATTCCAATGCTTCGCGTTCTGAACGTGCCCCAAAGACGTGCCGGTTGTAGAGATGTATCCAGTGTTGGAGATAGTGGTCTTGGTCGATGATAGTTTTGACCCCGCCAAGGGTGTTCATCAGGGTGCCGTGGTCGAAGTTCGCAGCGACGATCGCATCACGCGAGAGTTCTTTTTTCATCCAGCGGTATGCCTCGGTTTCAGCGGTTTCTGAGGGAAACACATTATGATGTTCTCTACCGGCGGGGATGATGTGTTTGGCATACCCGCCGATGGTGCCCCAAAAGAGGATAAGGGCGAGCATCCCAACGACGATCCCTGTTTTCAAAGGTGTGTGCAGGAACTTTTCTCGGAAAGCATCGCTGGTGTACTTAGAGGCGCGGAGTTTCTCGCTGGTGGTGTGTGCCAGAAACTCAATGAACGTTGTGGTGAAGAAGGCGGTGGAGAGGCAAAAAAAGAAGTTGTAGCGTATGGCATCCCGGGTGAGTGCGAGCCAGATCACGAACCAAGCAGTTATTGCTACAAAAACGCACTCGTTTTTGATAGCGTTCTTCCGATGCCATGCGGTGAGAAGTAAACTGACGAGGGTGCCTCCCATGGCCGTAAAGAAGAGGAGATTCCCGGTGGCTTCGCCTACGACGTTATCCAGGGGTTCCCGAAAAAAAGTTGTAGTGATAAAGAGAACAAGCGGGAGTGTCGTCAATAGACGGTCTTGGTAGTGTTTCCAAGTGCGGTGTTTTTCGGAAACATCGGTGGGGGCGGACAGCCGAAAAAAGGTGAGTATCACACCGAGACTGCCGAAGACGAAAGTGCTGCCGTATAAGGTTTGCCAATAATCAAACCTTGGATTTTGGAGTTCCCCGATGATAGACATCAGGACGTTTTGGCTCAGTGGCACAGTGGTGTCGGTGAAGGAGTCTATCTGTGTGAGCACATAGCCGAGCCCAACGAGACATCCGACACCTACCAGACTAAGGGACAGGGTGCGGGCGTGTGGACGGAGTTTCTCTATTTTGGACAGAAGCAGAGATTGGAGGACACGGATTCCTAACAAGACGAGCGGCGGGAGTAGGACCAGGGCCGCGAGGTATTTTGTGAACCCGTAGCCGCTGTGGTAGGCAGGTGATATGAAATAGAGTGTTGGCACGAAAGTTAAGACCCAGACGCAGTAATACCATATCCGTTCATCTGTGTCTGAGGTCAGGAACTGCCAAAGTTCTACAAAAAGGATAATGAGTCCAAACACACCGAAGCCTTCCCAAGAATACCCACCGAGATACATCATGAAACCGCTAGCAAGCGTGAGTATCCAACGGCGGTGCTGCGACGGTGTTTGTAACGAGGCAACGTGGAGCGTGACGACCAGGACACCTATCATCCAGCACCATGCGTCCCGGTCGCTGAACCCGGCGGTGCTGCGCCCGATGGCACTCGGCAGTGTGGCCATAAAGAAGCCAATGAGACTCGCAAAGAGCCGTCCAAAGGAACGGTAAAGAAAAAGGCAGAGCGTGGCGAGTCCAATACAGAAACACAGGGGTGGGGCGTGGAGTGTCCAACGATAGAGGGATAGGTTCGATAGGAATACCGAAAGTCCTTTGTGGGTGTAGGCGAGGGCGTAGGGCCAGAGGAACATCTGTTGCGTGTTATCTCTGCCGACGGGGAGCCAGCGGTGCATATCGCGTTCGGGCAGCCTGCCGTGTTCTGAAATAATTTGTGCCTGCCAGTGGTAGAGAAAGGCGTCAACGCTGATAAACTGATCTTCGGGGATGCCGTGAACGACTTGGAGTCGAAGCCAGAAAGCGAGACACAGGATGCCGATGAATAGGGCGGTTATACCAACCCGTTTGAGGTATGGGGTCGTCATGATGCGTTTTCAGCAAAGATACAGGTATGTCCGACACATTGACGATACACTTCATTCACCTTTAAGCATTCAGGGGTGTCACAGGTGAGCAAACAGTGAGATGTTTCGCAAGCATAGATGATTTGACCGCATCCGTTCGGAGCACCACCACGACCAAAGCAGATTTCAAGAGCACCTGTGCATGCCACATCCTCACATCTTTGACATAAATCAATGTCGTCCAGGACGTACGGCAGGCTCAGTTGTTCTATGAGTGTTGCTACGGACCTATCTGCCCATATTGTTCCCCAGTCTTTTGCGGTATCATCTCTGAGAGCAGATATAAAATGCTGCTGGTTCTCTGGTGTGAGTTGAGAAACACTTTGGTGAAACGATGGGGAAAGCATATTCGCCTCTAACTTCCATTCTTTTGTGATACTCAGAATGGCTGGCACTATCGGATACTGCTTGAGGAATAATTCTGGTGCCAGGGTGTGAAAACTGGCGAGTACTGGAATACGATCACTTATTTCCTCAAGGCGATCCTTAAACGCTCTTTTTAAGTATTGCAAGAGTCTGCGGGTCTCTGCGGTAACATTTTCCGCTGTGTCAAAGGAGGGCAGTGCAGGTGCGTCACTTTTACGTCTATGGACGGCACAGGAATTCTGGTTTGGGGCGCGGGCGTGTTCAAGACATCCGGCGTGTGTCTCTCCACAAGCGTCACAGGTTGTTTCCATGGCGTGGTGATACGTAGTGTTTTTGTATTCGCAGCCAAAGATCGGATAATTGCAGTGAATACATATCTGATACGCTCCACACGATATTTCTCCGCATCTTTGACATGTATCCAGTGTGTTCAGAGGAAAACTCAGGTTCAGCCCCTCTATGATTGCGGTTAAATGCTCATTTATCCAGTGGTTTGTCCAATCCGTGAGAGCCTTACGTCTGAAATAAACGTTCTTTCCGATGAGCCTCATCACTCGTGGCGTGAATAATTCTTTCAGATACAATATCAAATCTTTCTGTTGAGTTTGTGGAAGGTTTGAAATCGGTTTTTGGAGTTTGAGAAAAGGTGTGACATCTAATCGGCGTTCTATTTTCAAGAGTATAAAGAGGACAGGAAGGATCGGATACCGCTCCAGTATTTCTAACGGTGTATTGACATCAAAATCGGCAAGCGTGAGATCGGGATCTCTTTCGGTTTCAAGTATCTCTCTATATTTTTGTTCTGTTGTCTCCAACAAGTCTATCTCAAATTGAAATAAATAACGCATGTTTATTTTTCGCCTTTCCTTGTTTTATGGGTGTTTCACCTAGAGACCAAAGGCTCTCATGAGTCGGGCAGTAACCTCATCTGCTGCGTTGTCTCCGTATCTGTCGGCAAAATTTTGGCTGACACCGACGATAATTTCTATTTTCTGATCCATTGGAAGATGTGCCATAATATCGCGAATCTTCGTGAGAAACTCCTCTTGCATTTGTTCTGCTTTTGTCTGGAGAGCTTCATGGGCAACCTCGGTTGGATACTTCTTCCGAATCTCTTCGGGGCTGAGGGAACTTACCTTGGCAACTTCGGGATATTTCTCAACCATCTCGGTACTCAGTGCAAGGATGCCCTCTTTTATCAGTTCCAACTGAATGTGTGTCACCTCATGATCTACTTCGGCAATATCGGCATCTGTCGATTCCAGAGAGTGGGGGCCGTCCATTCCAGGCAAAACAGTGTCGGCTGTGGGGGCAGTTTCCGGTGTATCCGTAGAAACATCAGACAATATAGGTTCGTGGGTGCGTCCGTCATCGGGATGATGTGTCTGTGAAGCACTGACTGTTTGTGGTATTTCCCCAGTATCGGATTGCCGCTGAGAAGGTGGTGTCCAGGGGGTCGTTTTATAAATCATAACGGGCTCAGCCGGTGTCTGGTTGCTGTGCCAGAAAAGGAGTGCACCGATTGCCAAGAGGACAAATGCGATGCCTCCTGCGGCAACCACTGAGCGAACCGTTTTTCCTGCTGTTTTTGGCGGATGTGTTTCGTTTTTCGCGGGTGTTTCATGGCTTGATACTTTTATTTATTGGTGTGTCCTCTCAACACGACCGTTTACGAGTCCAACGACTGCATCGAGAGAACATCGTTGATGTTATCATAGTTTCTGGGACTCGCTACCAATAAGAACCGCTGTAACTGGAAGAAGGTATAGGTCTACAAGTGTGCCCGCCGGTACAATTGCGGTATTCGGTCCCATGATCATCACACAATATATTGTCGCATGTATATCCATTGTGGTCGTCACAGTTCCAGATATTTTTCTCACCGCATCCCTTGGGCGTATCAGCCTGCTTGCACTCTGATGTAGACTGACCGCTACAACTTTTACTCTTACATTTGCTACACCTTTTTCCCTGAAAAAGTTTATTGTGGATATGTTTGCCTGCTGCATTGATAAATCCGCCACAAACATCATAAACCTTTTCTAATCCATTTGCTATGGCTTCGATGACTTCTCCTATGTCTATGTTGCACGTGGTACAGGTGCCCGCTTCAGCCTCTTTCGGCGGCATGAGCATCGGGGTGAAGAGGGTGAAGGTGAAAACTAGAAGCGTAAAAAGTGCTGTATTTCTAATCATTTTTATCTCCCGTTTGATTCGATTTGATAAGGACATTCGTCTGAACCCTCTTGATGAGGACATACTTTTGCTTGCGGTGTTTCTGTGAAAGCAGATAGCACATTTGGTAGCAGATATGCTATCACAACCACTGCAAGTAACAGAGCAATAAGGATTGCTGCTTTAAGTTGTCTGGACATTAACGTGTCCCATTTCGGTTGTGGAGGATTGTAATGTATCCCTTTTGATAGGGCAACGGCAATCTTCCTCTATTATAGATACTAATCTAAAAGTTTCACAGAATCTATACATTCTATGCTACAATTAGGTTAGTACTGTCAAATCTAACTTTAAACCTCTTTGGCAGTGCTGCGCGCTGTGGGTGTTAGTGCCACCTGCAGCGCACCCGAACACATTTGACAGTGGGTAAAGCGTGTTGTATGTTCCTGTCAAATCTACATCAAGAAAACTGCCGATTTTCATTAGCCTTTGGACGAATGTCGTAAGGATGACTTCTGATGTTGATCATCGGCGATACTCACACCCCACAGTTCATAAAAGCTGCCAGATCTGTGTCTTTGTTCGCGCCAATTTCCATTTGACGATAAAAATTGACACATTCGTTTTTGGCGATCCGGACCATCCATGCTTTTGGATGTTTCACCGGTTCACTTTTTAACTCATCTTTGATAGCACTATTGGTGTCCCTACGTGCTACAGTTGAGCTCACGTTATAGTAGCAAGTATCATGCCAATGTGAGAAACCGCGCCCTGGCGAGATCTGACCAATTTTCCACTGGAAAGATTCTTTCCGGTTGGAAACATTTTTTCTACTGAACTGGAAAGAATCTTTCCATCTGATATACCAAGCGCGTGATTTTGGATCGAATGCCAAACATCGTAATACCAAGTTCTTTAGAAAGACGGACGGACGCAATGCATCAGCAAACCTTTCTCTTGCAGATGCACGGACATAAAAGTTCCTACCATATTTGTGTAAGCCCTATGCCTCACCACTATAGGTGCGTAACTTGGCGCGCAAGGTGGGCAGGCTAATCCCCAAAACCGCCGCCGTTTTTGACTTATTCCCATTCTCTCGCGCCAAAGTCGTCAAGACCGCTGACTTCTCTATCTCTTTCAAGGTTGTATCCATGGGAAAGCAGGGAAAGCACAGCACGAAACGTTCTCCGGTATTAGGATTGGCTGCGGCTGTTGCATCGACCAACGGTAATGGGTCGGCTTGAGGAGTCCGCACATCTTGTGGTAAGTGGTGCGGTAAGATTTCATCCTCTTCCGCTAAGAGGACCGCGCGACTTATGACACCTTCCAACTCCCGGATATTCCCCGGCCAGCTGTACGCATGAAATAAAGAGAGGACTTCTGGATTTATATCTTCTATCTTTCGATTGGAAGAGTTGGTTTCCTTTTTCAAAAAGTGTTTTGCCAACAGGGGAATGTCTTCCCGTCGCTCCCGTAACGCCGGCAGCTGGATATGAAGCGGTTTCAATCGCTCATAGAGATCGCGGCGAAACTTGCCTGCTGTAACTGCTTCTATAAGGTCGATATTTGTAGCTGCAAGGACGCGTACTTTCACTGGAATCTGTTTTGTCCCGCCCATGCGGCGAATCTCGTTTTCCTGAAGGACCCGTAACAACTTTGGTTGTAGGTGCCGGGGAAGTTCCCCGATTTCGTCAAGGAACAGCGTGCCTCCCGATGCGGTCTCAAACAGCCCGATGTGTTGCTGGTCTGCGCCGGTAAACGCGCCCTTTTCATGTCCAAAGAGTTCACTTTCTATCAAGCTCTCCGCAATGCCCGCACAGTTCACGACGACCAGAGGGGGCATGGCATAAGGACTCTCTGCGTGCAAAGCACGCGCGACGAGTTCTTTACCGGTTCCTGTCTCGCCAGAAATAAGCACTATTTTATCAGATTTTGCGAACCTGTCAATACGTTCCAGTACTTTAAGATGCACGGTACTCTCACCGATAAGATAGCCATAATTCCCATGCAACTTCTCTCTTGATAACAGCATTTCGGACGGTGCCACCTCTTTTGCCCTTGGGGCGGTTGTGTAAGTTTTGAAGGTATTCCAAGTTTGGACAATTTTCAGAAGTTAAGGTTTTGCTACGCAATTGGAAGCAAAAATTTTAACAATTAGATGAACGCTTAAATCTAAACATTCATCCAACGCTATCTTATATAGACCATTTTTTTCCGGATTTTCGTGCATAAAATGAAAAAAATGTCATAAATTACGCAAAAAATCAGAAAAAAAATGAAAAACGCTAAATTTTACGAAAGTTTGGACGATGTTATCTCTGAAACTTGTAAAAAATCAGAGCTTCTTTATATTAAAGACACAGTTTTTTGCCAAAAGGGTGCATACCGTTAAAAAAATTTAGGTTTTATTCCAATAGGAAAATTCGGTGGTTTGTGCTTTAGGGTTTTCTGAATATGGATGGGTTACTATATAAGACGTTTAAGGTGGGCAAAACCGTCACTTTGGTGTGAAAAAAAATGCTTTTTTGTGCGAAAACAGGTAGGATGGGATGCCGTATCGCGTCTGGACGCGATACAGCACTCACGCCTAAATCCTACCACCATAGATGTCAATTTAGGGTTTCCGTAGGTTGGGTTGAACGGCGTTGAAAAGTTGGATATTGATATACCAAACACACCTGAAAGTTAATATTCTGCCTTATCTATTCAAGAACGTAGTGAAACCCAACTTTACACGTTCATCGTCCGAGGAGCGTCAAAGCGAAAGCGTTGGGTTTCACTCGGTCTCTGGTAGCTGTGGTGTCTCTGGAGAAAGTCCTGTTTTCCTATGATTTTCAGGGTTTTGGTGGCATCCGTTCAACCC
>CAZQIP010000392.1:0-34392 GCA_964593655.1 uncultured bacterium
TTTCGGTAATTCTATATTTCCCCCAGGCCCGGTAGGTGCGGTTTCCTAACCGCACCGGGTATTGCCAGGAAATTACCGAATTAAATTGTTAATCCTCATCAAGCGCGCCGATATTCTTTGGAAATACCGTGTCTTTTCCGACTTTGCTGGAGAGTCCAATCTCGCCTTATAGCGCGTATCGTGTTCCTGTTCACCACGGCTGCCTATATGATGGCGAATTCACGAAACGTTCCATCCGCAATTCCAAATCAACCTCTGTGTTCGGCGGCAGTTGGACGCGAAGATACATGCCATTGACCGGAACCGTTTGCACCGCCTCACCGGTATTGACGCGTGCTGAAGTGAAGTTATGCTCACCCATCGCGCCAGCTTGTACAATTACCTCTCTTGATGTTGCTTTATTAAGATTGACAAGCTGCAACTCCGTTGTATCCGCTGTCAGTTTCGTAACCAACGCACCGACATCCGGTGGAAGTCCGGGTCGCTGCTCTTGCGCGTCAAAGTGCCGCAGTCGTGTCACAAACAAACCGCCATTGTAGTGAGGTAAAGGACCGCCGCACGTGAGCTGAACAAGTCCTTCACATGTAACAGGGTTGCGTCTCTGGAAATAAGCGTCTCCGTATCCTGCTGGATCTTCATCATCATTTTCCATGTAGTTGAGGCGTTGTTCAACTTGGGAGAGGTTGTGGTTAAGAATCGCTTCAGGATATTCAGGATAATCGCCTCGCATATACGCTAACCACCCGCCATCACGACCGCCGCTATCTTTTGTATGATGCCACGCGTTGATGTCAAATTTAGACCCTGTCTTTTTGGCGATCTGCTCCGCGCGGTCTTGATCAGCATCATCCATGGACATTGCCCAAAGATGTGCCACATCAGACGGATGCATCGGCATGAATTCAAACCAGCCATCAATCTGTAGCGTCGTGCCATCCGCGTTTGTTATTGGATACTGCATCCACGGACCAGGTGTATAGTTTGCAATTCCAGGATCACCATACTTCTGCGGCACATAGAGTTGATCATTGTGTTCTATACCCTGCTGTATGAGAACATCAATCTGCGAACGCGGGAAGTCCATATATGTCAAATCTCTGTGAAGGAGTGCAGCATTCTGGCCAGCAACACTGATTGCCTGACCAACGCTATGCCACCCATGGGGCCAACTCCAGCCATAACGCGAACCGTACCATTTGCCATCTATATGTTCACCGATGATGCCCGAAAGTCCAACGTTATCCGGCACAATTCCGCCATTTTCCTTTGTGTGCGCTATCCATGCATCAACATATTCCTGAACCCACGCCTTATATTTTTCATCACCTGTGAACATATATGCATTGGTAGCAAGCGTCGTTGCAGCGAGATTGCCGACTGCGTCCCCTTTTCCTTGCCGTTCATAGATTACCCATCCCATGCGATCACGCAATTCTTCGCTTTCCAACATCACATCACGACTTGTGCAGCCCGGCACATCGATGAACGGCAAATTATAACCCATTGAAGGATAAAAAGATTCTCTTTCAAGGATCCAAAACGCCGGTCCTTTACTGCCGTTCATCGCGCACTTGATGATTTTGTGTTCTGGGTCGTAATTCTGTGCATCGGGATCTTCGTTCAAAAAGAACCCTGCGAACCGTATCGCGCGTTCAACGTTCTCTGTATGTGTCGGATCTGCCATGCACAGCATATAAAACAGATAGTTCCCTTCGCTTTGGTGAAACCAGTCATATCCCGGTTGATACTCCTTTACGACCATCGGATAGTCGTGTCCAGAGCCGAATCGTGCCATGTCTTTTGTGATAACCTCAAATTCGGTTTGTGCATCTACCAAGAACTGTGCATCGCCACCAAGCATGTAGAATAGTGGCCAGTTATGGAAACTCTCATAAGCATCATCTAATCCATCAAAGCTTTGAAAATCTGGATGTGTTGGCCAATACAACGTTCCATCTGGACGTGTGTATTTCTCTAAAACCTGCGGAGCTGCGTCATTGATTTTGTCAATCAGTTCACGTTCAAGGACTGCCCACGTCGGTGGTGTCTGGAGTTGTGTCTGTGCTTCAATCGTTGGGAACATCATGCTTTGCTCCTAATAGAAGTATGAAATCTTTGGATTCAGTTAGTCGTAGTATACCATGTTTCTGTATATTCATGGAATTTATGTTTTATCTATCAGGAGTGTGTAAAGTCTTTGACGCGCAATTAATATAAAGTGCGGCCCTGTAGCATAGACTGTTAGTCTGTGGCATGTATCCGTTGTAGCATAGACTGTTAGTCTGTAGCACCTATTTCCCAATCCGTGATGTCTGTGAAAATCCGTGATTTGCGGCGCACTCGCCCAAATTTGGCTTCCTACACGCGGAGCCCAAATTTTGCTTCGCAGTGAGAATGCTTTACATTTGCAACCTGCATTCAGACAAAAATTGACAAAATATTCACACACCCGTCCATTAGAAACAATTTGCGATTTGAACGCATATTATGGTATAATTGCGTGTAGGTAATTATCCAACAAACAGGTTTTGGACGTGCATGTGCAAACTGATTTGCCATTCTGGAAAATTTATCTTGATACTTGTTGTTTGAGCCGACTTCTTGATCCACCGATCCAAACACGGGTTATCAAGGAAGCCAAAGCGGTTAGACAGATTCTCACTTATTTTATCAGCGCGCATTGGCATTGGATCTCTAGCAAGGTTGTGACTGATGAAATTGAGCAAACGCCAGATATGGGAAAGCGCACTCAAGTCAAAACTTGGCTGACTCTTCCACACCAGACTGTTTCTGTTGGGACAAGGGAAGTCTCAAGGGGGCTGCAACTACAGTCGCTGGGTTTTAAGGAGCAAGATGCTTTACATCTTGCCTGCGCCGAAAGTGGAGCGGCGGATATCCTTCTAACCACTGATGACAGGCTAATTAATAGAGCACAACGCTATCGTACACGACTTCACATCCAGGTCGAAAATCCCGCTACATGGTTACAGGAGGTAACAGGAAGTGGATATTTTAGAGATGACGGATCTTGAACTTTATGAGGTTGGGATTAAGGAACTTACAGAACAACTTGGACCCGCGTATACTGCAAAGTTTCTCCAGCAGTGTAAACCGAGCAATTACGATTATACTGCCGAGCGGCATAAGTTGTTGGCGGATCAGCCTAGTATTGACAAGATCGTAGAGCGCATCCGCCGTAGAGAAGTGGAGCAAAAAGAGGAAGAACGCATTAAAACCGAACGGATCGCTGCATGGCGCAAGGGTTTATTAGAACTCACCAATATCGAAATTTATGAACTCGGACTGAAGATCCTTGCCGACAAGCTTCATGTGTACGGATATGTTGGATTCTTACAACAGCATTTCAAACAACTCAATAGTGATCAACCTATTGACAAGCCGCAGCCCCAGTCAGATAACGATGTTAGTTTGGCACAGGCTGAACAGATGCCAACAACCGAGCCACACGATTAGCGGATGAAATTCAAGGCTTTTCGTTTCATACCTTATCAGTTTACCTTTTGTCGCCTGCGGCAGTTGTAATCTGCAACTCCGCGTCCGGGTCGAAAACCCTTATACATGGCTTCAGGAGATGGCAGGAAATGAACGTATTAGAAATGACAGATAGTGAACTTTATGACATAGGGGTTAAAATTCTTACCGATAAACTCGGTGCTTCTGAGGTGCCACGGTTTATTGGGCAGTGCAAACCGGGAGAAGGCGATTACTCCGTTGACCGGCATAAATTGTTAGCAAATCAGCCCGATATTGCCACTATTGTCAAACGGATTCAGGATAAACGGGCAGTCTGGGAAGCCGAAGAACGCGAGCGTGCCAAAAGGTTTGCCGCGTCTCAAAGCGAAATCCGAAAAATGGCAGATATTGAGATTTATGAAATTGGGAATCAAGTTCTTATCAATAAACTCGGGGCCGCTGGATTAATAGGGTTTATCAGGATTTGCCAGGAACTTAACGGTGGTTATCCTCGCGGACTGATTGAAAGTAGCGAGGAGGCTAAAGAATACATTAAACTTTACACTGCAACCCTAACCCTCAATCCAAAAATAGTTGAAGACTACATTAGACGCGGCAACGCCTATAACTACATTGGCGAGCATGACAAAGCCATCGCCGACTATAACCAGGCGATAAAGCTCAAGCCTAATTATGCCAAAGCCTATTACAATCGCGGGAACGCTTATCGTGATAAAGTTGATTTTGACAGAGCTATCGCAGACTACACCAAAGCGATAGAACTCAACCCCGATTATGTTGATGCGTATTACAATCGCGGTAAAGTTTACGATGAAGCAGGTGCGTATAACAAAGCTGTTGAGGACTTAGCACGGTAATAAAACTCGAACCTGAGCACGCCGATGCGTCCGGTTTTCGTGCTACTCTTTGCAGTGATAGAGGCGAATACGATAAAACCGTTGAAAATTAAGGAAAGTCTCACCATTCTACTGACAACAACAACGGAAAGACAGACGATGGAACAGAATAAATTTCCGCCTGGCTGGGACGAGGAACGTGGGCAAAAGGTCATTGATTATTACGAAAATCGGACTGAAGATGAAGCCGTTGCCGAGGATGAAGCTGCATCGCAGAATGAATTCGGCATGCTGATGGAAATTTTTATGGAATTGGGACCCGCCGTGTGTGAGTGGATTCTTGATGCTTTGATTGATAGTGAATGAAAAAGGGAGATAGTGAAGTGGGAACACACAAACCTAATGATACCGAGTCATATTACAATCGTGGCATTGCTTACTACAAAAAACGTGAGTATGATAAAGCCATCGCAGACTTTAGCGAGGTCATAGAACGCGACTCCAATCATGCCGAGTCATATTACAATCGCGGCAACGCTTATTGCGATAACGTCGACTTTGACGAAGCCATTGCAGACTATACCAAAGCGATAGAACTCAAGCCAGATTATGCCGAAGTCTATTACAAGCGTGGTAGAATTTACGCTGAGTACGATGCCTATGACAAAGCCATTGACGACTTTGGTATGACAATAAAGTTTGACCCTGAACATTCTGACGCACATGGTTATCGCGCTGACCTTTACCGTGATATAGGCGAATATGGCAAAGCGATTGAGGGGTATAACATAGAAATGGAACTCCGCCCCGATGATCCCGAGATCTATTATGATCGCGGTGAAGTTTACAGCAAAAAGAGTGAGTATCACAAATCCATTGAAGATTATAGTGAAGCGATAAAACTAATCCCAAGTTTTACGGAGGCTTATGTTGAGCGAGGCTTTGCTTACTTCCGCGTAGGCAAATTTGAGTGTGCTCTTCAAGATTGTGACAAGGTCCTGGAGCTTGAACCGAAATCTATTCGATTCTACGCTGCTCGCGGCATAATTTCTCTACATATAGAAGAGTGGGAAAGTGCTAAATTGGATCTGATTTTTGCCAGAAATTTAAGGGTAAATGTTATTACTGAATTTCGTAAGATTTACGAGAGCATTGCTGACTTTCAAGAAAAGAATGATATTCAATTGCCGGAAAATATTGCGGCGATGTTGAAGTGATAGTAGAGCCGAAATGTTAAATACATAATTCCGACTGTAAAGGAAAATAAATGTCAAACTCCTGTTACTCGTTACACCAATATTCTGTTGACACATTGTTGAATTGGATTAAAACTGAAGATATAGTTATTCCGGAAATCCAGAGACCTTTTGTCTGGTCCGCAAACAAAGTACGTGACTTTATTGATTCACTTTACCACGGTTATCCTGTTGGATATCTCATTACTTGGCCCAAATCAGATGTTTCGCTCCGAGGTGGTGAATCATCAACCCGTGAACGGATCCTGATTGATGGACAGCAACGCACAATGGCACTTCGGGCGGCATTGTTGGGGAAAGAGGTTTTGACGAAAAAATATAAGACACAACTAATTCAGATAGCCTTTCATCCTGATACAGAACGTTTCGCAGTGGCTACTAAGACTATCCGTAACGATCCAGAATGGATCTCTGACATCTCTACTGTTTTCAATTCTAATTCTGGTCTGCTCCGATTAGTCGATGCCTACTGTGAGAGGAACGAGGGAGCAGACAGATATGAAATGGGGGAACGTATAGGGAAACTTTATGAGATTCGGAATAATTCTCTGGGGGTTATTGATCTCAATGAGAACATAGATATAGAAACTGTTGTAGAGATTTTTGTCCGTATTAATGGGACAGGTGTGCGTTTAAGTGCAGCAGATTTCATTATGTCCAAACTCGCTGCCAGTGAGCAATATAACGGGCACCTATTGCGTCAGTCTATTGACTACTTTTGTCATCTGGCAGCTATCCCTGAAGCATACAATCGTTTAATTGAGGATAGTGCGTTCGCTGATACAGATTATTTTCGATCAATAAAATGGTTAAGGGGTTGGAGTGATAATATCTATGTTCCTGCCTATACCGACATGCTTCGAGTGGTTTTCGCATCAAAATTCAGGCGTGGAGACTTAACAAATTTGGTGGACTTGCTCTCGGGTGACTCTGCAGAAGAGACGCTTCGTCAACTTGATGACAGTATTCGACGCTATATAAACGAAACCAATTTCAAACGTTTTGTTATGATATTACGTTCGGCAGGGTTCGTAGATGCTTCAATGCTTACTGCGAAAAACGCTGTTAATTCTGCATATACTCTATTTTTAATATTGCGCACACAGAATGTGAATGCTAGCCAAATTGAAAGATTAGTCCGCCGATGGTTCGTGATGTCGGTATTAACAGAAAGATATAGTGGTGAACCCCAGGCTACTTTGAGTGAAGATGTCCGAAATATGAGTGCCGAAGATGGAGTCGAGGTATACCTTGAAAGTCTAGAGCGATCAGGACTTTCGGATGCCTTTTGGGATGAGGAGTTTCTGCAGAAACTAAATGCTTCAGGACCTAAGAATGTCTACTTTAATGTGTTTCTGGCAAGCCAAATCAAAGCCAATGACAAAGGTTTTCTGTCACGCGATCTTACAATACAGAACCTTTTTGAGGGGCAAAGAGACATCCACCATGTATTTCCAAAGAAGCATCTATCGGGATTAGGGGTTGCAAAGAACCAACACAATCAACTTGCAAACCTTGTAGCCACGCAAAAAGAAATCAATATCGCGATCGGCAACACGGCCCCCGCAACGTATTTTTCAGAGTTGCAAGCGGGATGTAGAAATGGAGAACCTCCCTACGGAGGCATAAATAACTCTGATGAATTGCAGGCGAATCTTGACAGCCACTGCATTCCCGAAGGTGTTTTTGAAGACTACGATGAATTTCTGAAAGAACGTAGAAAACTCATAGCTACCAAGATACGGGAATATTACTTTTCCTTGTAGCATAGGTTAAGAGGACCTAAACAGTGGATAATACAACTAAACCTATCATAGCAGCCCCAACAGCACGTGAAGATTGCCCTCTTGAGGGTGAAAGAAACATTCTTACGGAGGCCCTTTACGAAATAGGGTATGATAGCATGTTAGTAGACACCCTGATAGAAAGGAATGTCATCGATTTCAGCACTGTTAACTACACAAGCGATATCAAGGACCAACTCACAGAACGTTATGGAGAATTTATTATATGGGATGGTAGCCTTGAAAATGCTGTTGCCTTTGAGGTCTTAACTGATTCTTTGACGGGTGAACTCGGAACAAACTGGCGTGCCTCTGAGAGCGATACTTTTCAAGAACGTATCCGAGATGTGATCGCGAAACTAATTGGAAAGTTAGGGTTAAAGGTGGTTTTACGCTATGATTTAGTGGCGAGTGATACCTTATCCGAAGAATTGGAAAGTGTTAAACGACAGTTGACAATTGATTATGGGGAATTCAATTCTGAACTTCCCCATGTTAATCTTGTCATTTATACCCCTGAGAATTCGCGCGTTATTGCTGTAATCTCGTGCATAGTTAATTTGAAAGCCCGAATCTTTGACACACTTTATTGGAGACTCAAATTTCGGGAAGACGAAGATAAAGCCGCTATCAAATTCTATCTTATCACAACTGACATAGACAAAATTCTGGAGATTATGTACTTACCAAAACCAAAACGAAAAAAGGGACGAGTCATTTTAGAAGCGGATATTGATGGCATCTATGTGCTAACAGCATCAGAATTCCAGCAAAGCGGCAAAGTTAAACTGTTTGAGCATTTCATTGAGGATCTTAAACAGGTCATAGGAGAAAATCAATAACATAATGAAAATAGCAAATGCCCCATGTTCGTGGGGCGTGCTTGAGTTTGAATTAGACGGTGAAGCCCCCGGTTACGCACAAGTATTAGACGAGATGCACGCCATCGGTTACATCGGCACTGAACTCGGAGATTGGGGGTTTATGCCGACGAATGCCGGTCAGCTCCGCGACGAACTTGCGAAGCGACAATTAACGCTGTTAGGTGCGTTCGTAGGGGTCGCACTCGCCGATGCGAAAACGCATGCCGCGGGTAAAGCGATAGCACTGCGTCACGCCCGTTTGTTGGCAGGTGTTGGTGGAAAAACACCGTTCATCGTGCTTTCAGATGATAATGCCACTACGGAACTGCGTACCCACTATGCCGGTCGTGTCCGTCCTGAACACGGATTAACACCCGCACAGTGGGATACTTTTGTACAGGGCGTACATCGTATCGCAAAATCGGTGAAAGACGAGACTGGACTTCGCACCGTTTTCCATCCGCATTGTGCAGGGTATATAGAGACAGCAGCGGAGGTGGATACATTGATGGAACACACCGACCCTGATCTCGTTGGGTTGTGTTTTGATACCGGACATTACCGATTCGGTGGCGGTGATCCGCTTGAAATGTTTGCTCGGCACGCAGACCGAATCTGGCATGTCCATTTCAAGGATTGTCAGCCTGACATCGCTGCCCATTCTCGGGAAAATGAGTGGGATTACTTTGCATCTGTCGGCAATGGTGTTTTTTGCGAGTTAGGCAACGGAGATGTCGATTTCCCTGCGTTCCTTGCAGAATTGCGAAATCGGGATTACGACGGTTGGATTGTTGTTGAGCAAGATGTCTTACCCGGGATGGGCAGTCCTTATGAGAGTGCGGAACGGAACCTTCGGTATCTAAATTCAATTCTATACCAGTAAAAAACAACGTTAGCGTTAGGAGACCTCTGATGAACAAATCTTCAAAAATCCGTGTCGGTCTTATCGGTGCTGGACGTATCGGTGAACTGCACATTGAACACCTCGCCCAGAATATACCAGAAGTTGAATTGACCACGATTTGCAGCTTAAATCTCTCTAACGTAAAATCCATTGCCGAACAGTATAATGTCCCGAAAGTGACAACCGATTACAACACCCTCTTGGCGGACCCACAGATTGACGCTGTGCTTATCACCGCTTCAACAAATACACATGTAGAAATGAGCCAAGCCGCCGCGAAGGCGGGAAAACACATCTTTTGCGAGAAACCGATCTCCTTGGACCTGGAGCAGATTGACGAAACCTTGGCGATTGTAGAAAAGGCAGGCGTGAAGTTTCAGGTCGGTTTTAATCGTAGGTTTGATGCAAGTTTTAAGCGTGTGCGTGAGGTGGTTGCCTCTGGCGAGATCGGTGAGCCACACATCATGCGGATCACGAGCCGAGACCCGGCACCACCGCCGATTGAATACGTCAAGGTCTCCGGCGGCATTTTTCTTGACATGACGATCCACGATTTTGATATGGCGCGCTATCTGATAGGAGATGAGGTTGTTGAGGTCTACGCAGCAGGCGGAGTACGCGTCGATCCGAAAATTGGCGAGGCAGGCGATATTGACACGACGATTATCACCTTACAATTCCAGAATGGGGTTATCGGAACAATTGATAATAGTAGAGAGGCCGTCTACGGCTACGACCAGCGGGTTGAGGTTTTCGGTTCAAAGGGGATGGTTACAGCGGCGAATCCACTAACTGATACTGTTACCTTTAGCGGTAGCGACGGGAGCCGTGCGGCATCGCCCCCATATTTCTTTGTCGAACGCTACAAACCGGCATTTCTCTCGGAATTGCAAGCGTTCTTTACATGCATCCAAGAAGACACACTACCAGCAGTTACAGGGGCGGATGGTCGTGCACCTGTCGTGATAGGTTTTGCAGCGTTGAAATCGCTGCGCGAAAATCGTCCGGTCCGTTTGTCGGAAATTGAGGCGTAAGGCTCTGAGCAGATGCCCTACTCACCACCGACATCACCGACTTCGATTTCGATCTCATCCCGATTTCGGATACGTTCCACGAGTCCGTCCCGGATGTCCACGATCCGGTCAGAGACATCGAGCATCTTCAGATCGTGCGTCGCCGAGATTACAGTGACACCCTGCTCTGTATTCAAACGTTTAATGAGATCAATAATCTCACGTCCGGTAATCGTATCAAGGTTTGCCGTCGGTTCATCGGCGAGAACGATGCTCGGATCGTTGGCAAGTGCTCTCGCAATAGCGACGCGTTGACGCTGACCGCCTGAGAGTTCGTCGGGGAGATGATACATCCTGTCCCCTAAACCTACCATATCCAGCAATTTTTCCGCTTTTTCATTGCGATCTTTCTCAGAAATTCCAGCGAAAATCATAGGCAGCGTTACGTTTCCGTGCGCGCTCCGAACGTGCAGCAAATTGTAACTCTGAAAGATATAGCCCACGCGGTGGCACCGAAACGCCGCAATCTGTCTTTGCGAAAGTTGGGACATGTTTTGCCCGTCGATGTAGACCTGTCCCTCTGTAGGACGGTCGAGCGCGCCGATCATGTTAAAGAGTGTGGATTTACCGGAACCCGAGGGACCCATAAGCGAGATATACTCGCCGCGTTCAATCTCAATATTAATGCCGTCCAAAGCACGAAGAATATTTGAACCCATGCGATATTCTTTGACAACATCTTCAGTTTTCACAACGATATCATTCATAATTTGCCTCCGTGCCTATACCTCGGTACGCATCGCTTCAGCCGGTGGGAGTTTCGCAGCACGCCACGCAGGGAACGATGAACCGATGACTGCCAAAATCATGCCGAGTATACATCCAATCAGAATGACGATTATCACACCGAGCTGCATCGGTCCGTTTTCGGGCTGTGCCGGTAGTAGCGGGAAATAGAAGAATAAGTCTAACCCATAGTCTTTAAGTCCTAAAAGTACTGCACCCAGTGTTCCGAGGAGTGCACCGATCAGTGCCCCGGAGAACCATTGGAATCCTGATTCAAGCAGAAACAGTCTAACCACGAATCCATCTAATGCACCGAGACATTTCATTGTACCGATCTCGCGGAAACGCTCTGTTACTGCCATCAGCATTGAGTTTGCGATACCTACCACACAGACAATCAAAGACATAACAATGAGCCATATATCTTTTGTGGAAATACCTTGTTCCGTTGTCTCTTCAAAGGTGTTAATTGTTGATTGTCGTCCGCTTTCTTGTAGCGCGACACCGATTTCGTTGTTCGTCCATACCGAGACCAAGAACGCAATACCCAGTGTGATGCCCGCTGTCGTGATTATTGAACGACCAAAACGAATTTTTAAACTCTGGAAACTAATCCGTAGCGATTCTACGAAAGGCAGATCGATCTGTTCTTCAATTGGTGTTCTTTGCTGCAAATCTCTATCTCCTTATTTTTTGTATCTGTGAAGATATTGTATCAAATTTACAATTTCAAGTCAAGTTTTTCATGCAGATGTATAATCCTGCCCATCCACTAATCTTGAAAACCTTGGTTCGGACAACTGAAAACTGACTGCTGAAGGCTGATAGCCGATTGCCTCTACACCATTGACTTTTCAATTTTTCGTTGTTATACTGAGGCAAAGGCAGGTACAAAACCGATGCTTCAAAAGTTTTTATTTTCTCTGATACTACTGTTATCTGTCGGTATACTGCATTGGCGTACACCGATTTCCGCACACGATGCTTTCTATCCACACCATCGTGAGGATTTTGAGAACATGGCACGCCGTCGCGAATTACGAACAACTGTCCTTCTCAGCACGCTTGTTTTTCTCTGCGTGCTTGGGGCAGTTGTCTATGTTGCCTTGCGAAGAAGTACAGATGATAATGATATGGACGAGGTTGATGCGAAAACAGTTCAGGAACACTTAAGGGATGCTGCAAATAGAGCCGCGCGTGCTGCGCAACAGGTACTTAACACCACGGGCGAGGTCACGGAAGCTGCCACAGCATGCTTTACAACCTATGCTGAAGCATTTGGTGTAACATGGCGGCCACCTTCTTATGAACAGCGTCGTCCTGAATCTGTGCCGTACCAGGTGCGATGCAAAATTGGGGTGGATGTTGTTACCCTCAGCATTGATACGCAAGTCGTTCAATTGAAGGTAGAGCACACACCGTCTAAAATAGGTTTGAGTTCGCAAGAAACATCGAAAAGTGTGAGGACAACTGTTGTACTGAAAAGATCGGGTGAGGGAACCGAATAGAGGGTGCTGGTTACGTCGTGAGTCGGTTGATAAGTGAAGCACTATAGCCTGCCCCGAAACCGTTATCAATGTTGACAACGGTGACACCGGACGCGCAGCTATTTAGCATGCCTAACAAGGCAGCGAGTCCACCGAAACTTGCACCGTAGCCGATGCTGGTGGGGACAGCAATGACGGGACAATCCACCAAACCCCCGACAACGCTCGGAAGCGCGCCTTCCATCCCCGCAATAACGATGATAACGCGGGCTGTGAGAAGTTTTTCGTGGTTGCTGATGAGGCGGTGTAATCCCGCTACACCGACATCGTAAAGGCGTTCCGGTGAGTTGCCCATCATCAATACCGTTTCAGCGGCTTCCTCAGCAACCGGTAGGTCGGACGTGCCAGCAGAGACAACGAGAATCCCCGGGGTGCCTTCCTCTTCAGATTGGGAAACGCTAATTGTGCGTCCGAGGTCGTTATAGCGTGCCGCAGGTTGGATGGCTTTTACAGCCTCATACATGTCGGGGGTGGCGCGAGTTGCAAGGAGGGGGTGACCAGCAGCGAGAATGCGTTCACTAATCTGCTTGACATGTTCAACCGTTTTCCCTTGACAGAAAATGACTTCCGGGAACCCTGTACGCAGCTGACGATGATGATCAATTTTTGAGAACCCTAAATCTTCAAACGGGAGCGTGCGAAGAGATTGCAGCGCGTCATCCACTGCAATCTCTCCACCTTTAACCTCTTCAAGCAGGGCTCTTAACTTTTCAATTTCCATTCATTTAACGACACGTACATCCATTGATCGGAACGTTCGTAAGGGCAGGACGGGTCCCACCATAATTAAAGTTAGCATCCTGAGAAGAGACCATTAAGCTTGGTCAGTAGCCTCTTCGTCGGTTCCGTCATTGCCGCCAACGCCCGGGATGGACTCGGCAATTTTAGCGCGGACATCCGCAGAAACTTTGCGACCCGCTTCTACGGCAGTCTTTACCTGTTCACCTGCTTCATGGAGACGTTCTTTTGAGGTATCTACGATGCCGTGAACGCTCTCTTTGCCCTGTTCCACGAGGGTCTGAGCACCTTCTCGTGCGCTACTCGCAGCTTGGTGTGCGAGTTCAACCGTCCGGTTTTTCGCGTCAAGTGAGGTGTCGCGAATTTTCTGTCGGGTCTCTTTACCGGAACTCGGTGCATAGAGCAAACTAATCACAGCGCCTGCCATAAAACCGGTGAAAAAAGCGAAGACCATTGTTAGCCCGTTGTTCTGTCCATTATTGCTCATTTTTTTTTCCTTTCTACTCGGTTAAGTCTATTTTGATGCTGCTTACAAGCCAAAACTTATGAATTAAAAATGGGGCTGCTCGCAAGTCAAAACTTAGTGTTAAAGTTTACGAAAATCAGCGTTAAAAGTTTCAATTCTTGTGTTTATCTCTTAGTGGGATTTAAGAATGCGTTCCATTATAATTAAACGTTTAAGGCTTCATGAAGTTAACCTTCAGACTTTGCCGAATTCGTTTATTCGTTAGACGCGTCGTCTATCGGGGTATCTTCTTCTGGTGTCTGCGGCTGTGTAGCAGTGAAACTGTCCCATCCGGCTTTGATGCCTTGCCACAAACTTACAATATCTGCAAGTGAGACCGCTATCTGATTCCGGAAAAACGTCGCCTGTTCAATTGTCTGTCCAGAAAAACCGCTTACTTTCTGAACCAGTTCTTCAAGTTGTTGAATGCTTTGATTCAGGGCACCACTCATTTCTTGGATATTGTGCACAGTCGGTTGAATTTCCGTTTCGCTGATCCCTTGTAAGGACGCTGTCAACCCGTTTAGATTTTGTAGCAGTTCTGGGAGCTCCTCGTTTACCGCTTTCACCGTCTTATCCACATCCGTAATCAATTCCCCAATTTCTTGGTTGACCATGTTTTCTACGGAGTTCAAAGTGTTTCGGATGCTATTTAGCGAATTGCGAAAACTACCAACTGCTGCGCAGAGATACCCCGCAAGCGCTGTAAGCGCAAGTAGTAAAACACCGAGGCTAAATTTCCAAAAAATAGAACCCATAAAACTCCAATCCATAATTCCCCCTTTACACGATCGCTGTAGAACACTACCCTATGATAGATGAATTGTCAAGCGTATTTACTTTGAAGGATGCGTATCCTACAAACTTAAGTGTGAAGTTGTTTTTTTACAATTTCACCCGCTGCATCAATCGCGACGTTCACTTTGCTCGGATTTTTGCCGCCACCTTGTGCGAGTTCAGGACGACCCCCACCGCGACCGTCTGCTAACTGTGTTAATTCAGAGATAATTTTGCCTGCCTGCAAACCACGATTTTTCACCAAATCTGAGGTTACACCAACCACAAAGGCAACCTCGTTTCCAGTCACAGCCGCAAGTGCGACAACACCGGATTCTAAGCGGTTTTTGAGTTCATCAACGAGCCGACGCAACCCTTCTCTATCTGTGTCTGCAACACACGAAGCGACAACCCGAACATCTTCTACAAGTGTCGCGTCTTTGACTAAAGCATCAACGTTCCCAAGCGCGTGTTGGCTCTTAAGTTCCTGAAGCTGCTGTTCCAATTCGCGTTGTTCTTGCAATAGCCGTTCGATCCGTTCGAGCAAATCCGTTTTGGGTACTTTTAACAGACCCGCCGCGTTAGACAGTAGTGCAGTCTCTTCTTGAATATTAACCGCCGCTGCGCTTCCCGTCAGTGCTTCAACGCGCCGGACACCTGCGGCGATACTGCTTTCACTCATAAGTTTCACGAAACCGAGTTCGCCAGTTGCACCGACATGCGTGCCACCACAGAGTTCAACGCTATAGTCTCCAGCTTGCACAACGCGGACGATATCTCCATACTTGTCCCCGAAGAAGGCTAACGCTCCTTTTGCTTTTGCGTCGTCCAGTGACATTTCGTTGATAGAAAGCACATCATTTCCACGAATTTTTTCGTTGACGAATGCCTCAATCTCGCGTAACTGCTCTGCTGAGACAGATTCGTAGTGGGAGAAGTCAAATCGGAGTCTACCGGCTTCAACGAGTGAACCTGCCTGCCCGACATGTGTTCCGAGTATTTGCCGTAATCCGCTGTGTAGGAGATGTGTTGCAGTGTGGCTCACTGCAACGGCACTTCGGTGTTCGGTATCAATTTTTGCGTGCACAGCAGTATAGGGTGTAATTTCACCCACAAGTACCTTACATTTGTGGACAACCAGATCCGCGGAAGGTCTGAATGTGTCTTGCACAGCCAATTTTGCGTTTTGGCTCTCAAGTGTGCCAACATCACCGACTTGCCCACCAGACTCGCCGTAGAAGGGCGTCCGATTCAACAGCACGAACACCTCGTTACCTTCCTGGGCACTACCTATCGATTCCGCGTCGGCAATTAAAGCGACAATCTCTGCGTCAATGTGGGCTTGCGTGTAACCGATAAATTCCGTTTCACCGTGCTCTTTGAGGACTTCTGCGTAAACGGAAATCTCCTCGTCTTTGGCACCGCCTTTCGCTTCCCAGGCAGCACGTCCACGCGCCCGTTGCGCTTCCATACTCTGCTCAAATCCCGCATCGTCAACAGTGAACCCACGCTCCCGAGCGAGCATCTCTGTCAAATCGAGTGGGAAACCAAATGTATCGTATAATTCAAAGGCACGCTGTCCGTCAAGTTGTGTGCTATCTTTTTCTGTGAGCGTATCGAAGGATTGGTCAAGGAGTTCCAAGCCACGTTCAATTGTCTGATGGAAGCGGTTTTCTTCACCCTGAATCGTTCGGGTGATGAATTCACGGCGCGGCAAAACGTCTGGAAATACATCACCGAGCAATCCAACGACGTTATCAACGAGTCGGTAGATGAAGGCCTCGTTCATCGCTAATTTTTTGCCATAAAGCACAGCGCGTCGTAGAATCCGACGGATAACATAACCGCGTCCCTCGTTAGACGGCATCACACCGTCACCGATCGCGAACGTCAAACACCGGATATGATCAGCGATGACCCGATGCGGTAAGCCGCGTTCATCATCAAAATAGGCGGTATCTGTCATGTCAGCAATAGTTGACAAGAGCGGCGTAAAGAGATCCGTTTTATAGTTTGAATCGACACCTTGCAATATAGAGGTAATCCGCTCAAAGCCCATACCTGTATCTACGTGCGTCGCAGGCAGCGGTTCAAGCGTGCCGCTTTCGTTCCGATTGTATTGGATGAACACCAGATTCCAGAATTCTCGGAACCGATCGCTGGTATTGGGACCAGCATCCGGATCATTGGCAGTTTCGGGGTAGGCTTCAACCCCCATATCAACAAAGAGTTCGCTACAGGGACCGCACGGTCCCGTCTCCCCCATTTCCCAGAAGTTGTCCTTATCGCAGCGACGGATACGCGAGAGCGGAAGATCTGTCTCTTGGAGCCAAAGGTTTTCTGCTTCGTCATCTTCGAGATATACCGTTGCCCAGAGACGTTCTTTTGGAATCTTCCAGAGTTCGATAACCAATTCCCATGCAAAGGCAATCGCTTCCTGTTTGTAATAATCGCCAAATGACCAGTTTCCTAACATCTCAAAGAAGGTATGATGGCTTGGCGAATAACCGACCTCTTCAAGATCGTTGTGTTTACCGCTGACGCGTAGACATTTTTGCGTATCCACAGCGCGCGTGTACTCCCGCTGCCCGATACCGAGAAACACATCTTTGAATTGGTTCATACCGGCGTTCGTAAACAATAACGTCGGGTCATCTGCCGGTATCAAGGATGCACTCGGAACGATCGTATGGCCGTTTTTGCGGAAGTATTCTAAGAAATTGGACCTAATTTCATCTGATGTCATGTGTGGGATTTACTCCTGTTATTGCTATTCCAATTATAGTCAATTCTTGCAGAGAAGTCAAGACAAAAACGGATACAAAGATGTGATTGGATTGCTTGTGTAGGATGCCTTCACACGTTAAAAAATCTGCTCAAGTACCTGCCGGACAATGTCAGAAGCGAACCCGCGCCGCGCCAAGAATCCGTGGAGCCGTCGCTTAGCGACATGCGGTGGCAATCGTTTATACTGTTTCGCTCGTTTTTGTGCAATTTCAAGCGCGACTTTTGTTTCGTCTTCGGTTTCTACCGTCGCTATAACCTGTTCAGCCGTCTCTCTGTCGATCCCTTTGTCAACCAGTTCACGCTTAAGCAGCGTTTTCCCCCTCGGATTTGATTTCTGCCTGCGGACTATCCAATTTTCAGCATACTTGCGATCGCGAATATGTCCTGAACGAATCAATTCCGCAATAGATGTTTCAATCGCGTCTGATGAAAAGCCTTCTCGTTCAAGCTGCCGTTCCATCTCACTTTTGGTATATGTTTTCGGCTTGAGCGCGGGACCAGAACCTTCTATTTTGTCCGTTGTGGCGTTATCTTTCTCTTCGCGGAGTAGTTTTAACGCACGGTTCTTCGCACGCATGACTTCATCCGCTGCGATGATCTTTTCGATGGTTTCGGCTTCAATCTCTAAACCGATACGCAGCCCAAATTTTTCGACCAAGGATGCGTGAATCACAACAAGAGGGGCACCATCAAGAAAAAGGTGTTGATGTGAGGGCAATTCAGGTGATGCCTGAATATCCGTAATTTTCTGTTTCATAATGGCTCTCGGAAACCTTCGGAGACCATCAGCCCTCAGCGGTCAGAAGAATCAACGCTGAATGCATAGAGGGCGTTCAGCGAGTAGGGGCTGTGGCGGTTACCATTTCTGATACTGCCACAGGTTCCCTCTTTGCCGAAAGCCGACTGCTGACGGCTATGCGTCTATTCGCCCCCGTTGCTGCCTGCCCAGAGGGCACCGCGCTGTAGGAGCGTTCCAAACATCTCATGTTGACATGCTGACGGATCATGACCGAGCGCGAGGTAGAAAACTTTACCTTCGCCCCAATTCTTTGTCCATGCCACGGGGGCTGCGGCACCTTTCCACAAGGCTGATGCCAGTATATGATTCCGAGGATCATAATCGAGGATGTACTGCTCGTCTGTCACGACGAATTCGTCAAGCCCTTCAGTGATTTCGTGCTCGCTATCAACGATGCTGACCTGGTAGTCACGGTAGCGTGGATGTGTAACAAAATAGCCACCGACCATTGAACGGTATTCTGGACAACCGCGGAACGAATCTGCCGCTGAATGGACACCGACATATCCCTTACCTGAAGCGACGTGATTGAGCAAACCGTTCTTCTGCGCGTCCGAAATCTCGCCGACTGTGTAATAGAAAACGATCAGATCGTACGGGTCCAAATTCGGTGAGACGAGCGCGTCGAGGTCTTCCTCGACTCTCGTAATCTCAAATTCATCTCGTTGTGAAAGCGAATTCACGATTGCATCGCTACAGCCTTTCCAATCATGAATCGCGCCACCTGCAAAAACAAGTGTATTAATTTTTTCCATGGGTTTAATTAGCCTCCTTGCTATATGATATTGCTATTATATCACACGTGCAAAAATACACACAAACTTTTTTCAGGCATTTAAAGAGCCATACCAAGTGCTTTGTGCTGACAGCTGACTGCCTCTCTGGTTTGCATAACAAAAGGGCTTATGATATAATTTCGGAAAAATATGATTTTACCCTTAACTTTTCCGATTTTATCTCTATAATTTAAAGTGAGAGGGCCTATAAATCAATCTGTAACATGTATCAACGTACGCCTTAATTATTTATCAAACTCACGGGAGTGTTAGAAACATCTGCTACTTCGGTATCTCTAACGGGATTAAAATGGGACTCAAAAGGGGTGTGGTTTGTAGTAGCGCAATTCATTGCGCGCTGCCTAAGTCTTGGTGTAGAGGGCAGCATTACCTTTCGGACATCTGATCTCAGTGAAGATATAGCAGATTCGGCGAAACGCGAGGCTAATATGCAATTCAAAAAACTGTTCTTGTTGTTCATCGCATCCGTTGTTGTTCTTGGTATCTTGGGACTTTCTATCTGGCATCGGTGGAACACCGATCAGAAATTAGCGCAACAACGAATTCCGGAAATTATACCGAGTGCCGAGTTTAATCACAGATCCCCTCGGATTGGAGATGTTGCAATTTCACCTGTCAACTCAGATCTGATCGCGAGTGTAGGTCCTATAACTTCAGACACCTTTACAAGTAACGGTGAGGATAGTGTCCTAAAAGCGTGGGATCCACGTGACAATAAGGATAGCAGCATAAAAGTATGGAATCGCAACAACACAAAAACTCCAGCCTTAACGCTGACCGACCACCGCGGCAAAGAAGATCGTGGTTCCAGCAGGATTGACTATATCGCGTTTTCGGCAACGGGTGAACGGATTATCAGTAGAGATGCTTCGGCGCTTGTGTTTTGGGATGCAGCTTCAGGTACTAAAATTGATGTTTTTGATATCCCCTCTGGCACAGCGGCTTTTTCACCCAACGGACACCTCCTCGCGACTGCCTCTAACGACATCAAACTCTGGGATATCCGCAACCTGAAAGAAATAAAACCGATAGTCGTACTACCACCAAAGATGGGCGGACAGCCGCTGTCACATGAAGAAGCACGGTCAGCACGCCACCACAATGAAACGATTAATCAACGTTATCGCGTAATTGACTTTTCATCGGATGGAAAGTGGATTGCCGCGGGTGGAAAGATGTATGAGAAAGACAGCGGGATATTGCGCGACACGGTGAAAGTCTGGGATTTAGAGCACAAACAACTCATCAAAATCTTACCGAGACCACTTCCGAAGGATCTACAACCTGGTGAGTATAGACCATATATCCAATCTATTAATTTCTCTCCGGACAACCGCTTTTTTGCCAGTGTAGATTCTTACGGATACACTATATGGGCCCTCCCCGAGTGGCACATCCATTGCGATGTCCGCGCGCAAACCGCCAGCGAACCGATATCTTTTTCCGTTGATGATGGAACACAAATCGGTATCGGTGTCGGCCAACCAATTCAATTTTTTGAAGATCTGGTATTTTCACCTGACGGTAAGATGTATGCAGTTGCCGAGAGTGAAACAGTAACCCTCTACGCAACTGAAAGTGTTACCCCTATCGCTTTATTGAAGGGTGGTAGATTTTTAAACGTAGTGAAATTCTCACAGGATGGCAGTATACTTGTCAGTGGAGGCAGTGATGGCGTTGTCCGCCTTTGGGATGTAGGAGGGCTAAATGAAAAATAAAAAATTGTTACTGTTGTTCGTGATTTTGGTGCTGTTTATTATTGGGGTCTTGACGTTTCTCAATATGCGTCCACGCTATCAAGATTTGACTGTGCAGGCATTTGCAAAACTTCCCGAAATGCCTGCTCTTATCGCTGAGTTTAACCACGGGCCAAGTTCTGTTGACTCTGTGGCATTTTCACCGGTCGATGCTTCGCTTGTCGCAAGTGCAGGTATACATGGAATCATAAAGTTGTGGAACATAAATGACACAGACGTTCCATTGGCAATTCTCAATCATCCCGCAAATTATACATTCATTGCTTTTTCACCAGACGGAAAATTACTGGCGAGTTCAGGCAATGGTGAGGAACTCATTTTGTGGGATGTCGCATCGGAAAACAAAGTTAATTCTATTAAGGCGGGTTTCGCACCATTTTCCTTTTCGCCAGATGGAAATCAATTAGCGACAGCTTATAAAAAAGTGAAACTTTGGGATATCCGGAATCCAAAAGCAATCACTGAAGTGGCTACCCTGCCATTCAATGAGGCAAATCAAATCAAAAGTCGGACACGGGCGGTAGACATTTCACCCGATGGCAAATTGATTGCTGCCGGATACGCCAGCGGGATCATCAACGTTTGGGACATACAGACCAAACAACTCGTTAAGACCTTAAAAACATCCTTCTCAGAAATGGAATTTCTCAAGTTCTCTCCAGATAACAAATTCTTGGTCAGTGGAGGTGACAACTTCTTGACCAGCCTTGACGGTTACGTCATGTGGAAATTGCCCGGATGGCAACGCCATGGAGAGGTACAACGGGCAGACGTAGACAATCTGGCGTTCTCCCCAGATGCAAAGATGTTCGCATTGGTAAACCGTAATTATAGAGGAGATATAGCAATCCACTCAACTACGACAGGTGCACCAATCACCTCATTATCAGCCGCAGCGTGGAATGTGACGTTTTCAATCGAATTGTTGTCGTCAACAGCGGCGCGGGATGTGTCGTTTTCACCTGATGGGAAAATGTTGGCAATTGGTAGTGAAGAAGGCGTTCTGCGTTTGTGGAAATTTACACCACAGCATTTGGAACATACCACTACGCCTACCGATACCGTGCGAATAATTTACCTCCTGCCGGAGGGTAGAAAGGTCCCACCAAACATCACTGAAAAATTGGACAAATCAATACGGAAGGTCCAACAGTTTTACGCAGATGAAATGGAGCGGCACGGATTCGGTAGAAAAACATTTACTTTTGAAACGGATGAAAATGGCAAAGCCAAGATATATCTTCTTGAGGAACAGAAGAAACTACAGATTCCATCTTTTGATATGTCAAACGACATCTGGCTTGCTGTTGTTGAAGAGGATGTGGGTTTTCCAATAGGAGATGTCCACGGTCAAAATAAGGTATTTGAGTATCCTACCAAGTACGGAAAGATCAACGGAGGCATGATCAGAGGAGCTAATCACGGCAAACTTGTGTCAATCTCTACTACCGATGGTAGATTAGACTGGAAGGTTGCAGCATACGAACTTAAGTACGCATTTGCCACTATCACATACAATTATGTACTACTTAACACTTTCAGATACGGTTTTCGCCACGCTTCCCTCTATGAGGATGAGCCAAGTGCCTTGAAGCGTTTTCTCATGCGCGCTAACGGTAGGAAACCGTGGGGAAAAAGCTGGGTACAATTATCTAAATGTGAAGCCGAGTGGCTGGATAAGAGTCGTTTCTTTAACCCAAACCAACCCTTCTTTGATAGATCCCCCGGAATTGAAATACATGTGTCCGACCCGTATGCAAAAAATCCGCGACATTTTCAATTTGAGGTCGCAGATGAAGATGGAATACATCAAGTCCAATTGTTTGTAGTAAGAGAAAGGAAGCATTTAGGGACAACATTCCAAGTGTTTCATGATGGATGTCGTCTGCTAAACGGTGAAAAGACGGCTACAGTTGAATTTGATATAACTGATACTACTGTCAAAGATGTGAGACTTCAGATGATTGATATGCTTGGTAATGTAGCGTTACGAAGATTCGTAATTGAGGACTAAACATCAGAATCGCCCGAAAAGCATTAGTTTCAAAAATCATATCATGAATAGATTGTAAAACGGGCACCGCGGACTTCATGAAATAAAGTAGTATGATGAGATAATCGCTAACATCTGCTGTTTCAGTATTTCTAATGCGAAAGGAAATTAGATTGCGTTCCAAAAAACTTTTACCTTTCTGTGTGCTAATCACGCTTCTTGTCTCTGGCTTCGTAGGTCTCTATATCTTTTGGAAAATGGACCCATCGAACCAAAAATTTGCACAACCGCCAGAAAAGCTCACACCGATCGCTGCGTTCAACCACGAAGCTCTAATTCACGATGTCGCGTTTTCACCTGTGGATGCCTCTGTTATTGCTGGGACCGATAGTAATACAATAAAATTATGGAGCCTCGCTAACACATCAGAACCACAAACAATTCTCAGCGGGCACGATGGGACAGTTATATCCATAGCGTTCTCGTCTACAGGAGAGTTGCTCGCGAGTGCCGGTTCACTGAATCAAATTATATTGTGGGATGTTCCTTCCGGAACGAAAATCAATTCGTTTGCGGCTAACGCTATGGCAATCGCCATGTCACCGGATGGAGACTCCTTGGCGACCGCCTATAGACAGTTGAAACTCTGGGACATTCGTAATCCAAAGGATGTAGTAGAGATCCAGACGCTTCCACACGATGAAACGGAGAAACTTTGGACTGTTGACTTTTCACCCGATGGAAAGTGGCTTGCATGCGGAACTGAAAATGGTAAACTCGAAATTTGGGATGTACAGCACCAGAGGCTTGTCCGATCTGTAAAAGCAGATGCCGATAGAATCTTATCCGTTCAGTTTTCTACAGACGGGAGCTTTTTAGCGAGCATTGGGCTTTACAACCACACCCTATGGCGTACGCCAGAATGGGAAACGCATGGTAAAATAATGGGTGAGGCAGCCGGATTAGATGTTGCTTTTTCATCTAATAGCACAACTTATGTCACCACCGATCTTGACGGTGCGGTCCTCCGCTCTGCGGTGAATGGGAAACGGATCGCTTCGCTTAGAGGGACCACAGATGCAACATGGTCGGTCGCCTTTTCTCCAGATGGACGTATGCTTGCCACTGGTGGTGAAGATGGGAACCTCCATTTGTGGAATGTTTCCGAGCAGCAATTAGCGCGGATTAACACGACGCAACACGATGTCGTCCGACTCATCTATTTTCTTTCAAAGGAACGTCCGCCGCATCGCGGTATCTCTACCAAACTCCATAGATTGGTAAAACAAGCCCAGCATTTTTATGCCACCCAGATGAAAATCCATGGTTTCGGGAGAAAAACCTTTACATTTGAGACCGATGCACGCGGCAAGGCAAAGGTATTTCTGATCATAGCAAAGCACCCCGACCAGTACTACGAAGAGGATACCACTATAAAAATCAGAAAGGAAATCTCCGAAAGGTTTGATTATTCAAAGAACATTCTGCTTGTTGCTGTAGATATACAGAGCGGTGTATTTCAGAAAAAGGGGAGGTTCAGGACAGTCGGGCAAGTCAGTGTTAACCGATCTTCGTACAGCAAAAAATTGGAAAGGACACTCCACGGTGGACGCGCTTTCGTTTCCGCTTCCCGTAACGATTTGGATTGGGATACGATTGCCCACGAACTCGGGCATACGTTCGGTTTAGAACACGATTTTCGTGGACGGAACCCCAGAATCATGTCTTATGCAAGCGGGAGATATGAATTGTCGAAATGTGCTGCTGAATGGCTTAATCAAAGCCGTTTCTTTAATCCGAATCAACCTTTCTTTGATAAGCCAGCCACAATCGAAATGCATCCGCTTCAGGGAGCCTCGAATTCAACACTGTTCCAATTTGATGTTACCGATGAAGATGGAATTCATCAAGTCCAGTTAGTTGTACCAACCACATCGCGCGATCCAGTCACAAAACCGGGGTTCAAACTCCACAGTTGTCAATCCTTAAACGGACAGAAAAATGCTACTGTTACATTTGAATTGAACACAACTGATGTCAAGGAAATTGAACTATTAATGATGGATCTGTATGGAAACATCATCTGGAGAGAGTTTGACCTTGAAGAAGAATCCGAACAACCGTCCGAAAACCCATAATCTTACGAAAAAGGAAACCGTAATGCCCAAAAAAATCGCCATCTTTCCAGCGAGTTTCGACCCCGTCACGAACGGTCATGCCGACCTTATTGATCGGATTTGCAACCTCAGTGTTTTCGATGAACTGATTGTTGCGATTGGTGTAAACCCCGCCAAGCCAGCCCGCTTTACACTTGAGGAACGCACCGAGATGCTTGAAGTCGTTATTGAACCGTATCCGCAAGCCACGATTGATGGGTATACCGGGTTGACAGTGCATTACGCGCAGACACGCGGCGCGTGTGCTATCATCCGCGGTCTACGCGAAATCTCAGATTTTGAGTGGGAATTCAAAATGGCACGGATGAATCAGCAAATTGCACCAGACATCGATACCCTCTTTATGATGGCGAACACGCAGTACGCGCATATCAGTTCAACACTCGTGATGGAGGTCGTCCAGATGGCACAGCGAAAGTTAAGCGAGGAAAAGTTACGGGAGATGGTGCCGGCAATTGTGGTCGAATTTATCAAGAAAAAATTTGATGTGCTGTAAATGGTTTTCAGTTGTTAGTTAAGAGGTTCTCTGTAAGAATTTACCACCCCTTGGCATACGCCAAGTTTGGAACGATTGTTACAAAGTTCTTCTTAACTGACAACCGATAACTGAAAACCATTAAAACCGAGTGTCCCAACTCAGACTCACATTGAAACCCGGGGCGTTTACACCCGAACCGTGTGGACGATACCGCCGATCGAGTAGGTTTTCGAGTGCCAACGTCAGACGTGTATATTCATAAAGTTTAACACCACCGCGAATATTAACCGTCCACCATCCGGGTGTGCCAGCATCTACAGCATTGCCGTTGTCGTCAAATTCAACTTCCGCCGGGTCGCGTGTTTTCCCCGGTATCCGAGGGTCGCGGATATCGCTCCGGTTCAATCGCCGCTGTTCTGCTGCACCCCGGACATAGAGCGTTGCCCAAAACTGCGTCGTCAGTGGTTCCCATTGAATACCGACGATCCCATTTAACGGCGGTTCTCTACGGATACGGGATTCCCACGGTTTTTCCGGGTCCGGTGCTTTGCCACCGATCTTAAGGACTTCTCCACGCAACAGTGTCGCATTACCGTAGACCGACCACGCAGGGAGAATCGGGACGAGTCCTGCCAATTCTACCCCCTGAAATTGTGCTTCATCAACGTTATCAAATACAAGTACATCAATACCTTCGTATTCTTTAATCAAGTCTTGATGGAGTTGCGGGAGTGCCTCGCCCGCGTATGCCTCTTGGACGGATCTGCGCGTAACCAAGCCGCTAATCCGGCTATGGAAGAGTGTTAAGGCACCACGGAAGTAGGCATATCTCGCCTTGAGTCCACCTTCGATTGTCCACGAAGTTTCAGCATCCAGATCGGGACTTGGTGCCGTGACACCCTCATTGGTAACTTCCACCGCTGTTGTATCGTTCAACGAGGGGGCCCGAAATGCTGTGCCGAAGCTGCTGACAAAGTTCAGCGAATCTGTCAGACCCACGACGATCCCCGCGCTGCCCGTCAAACTGCTATCAAATACATTAAATTCGTCGAAACTCGGATCGCGGAGGCTGAGATCAGCATCTGTTTGGTAAAACGTTGCACGACCACCGAGGGTCAGTTCGACTCGCTCGTGAAGTGTAATTTCATCTTGAAGGTACAGACTCGCATCCCAGAACTCGGAACCGTTAATGAAACGCCCAAGGTTTTCATCAACATCTTCCTTGCCTCCATCAGTTTTGACGGTACGGCTTTGTATCGTATCGAAATAGAATTCAGCACCGCCGACCAAACGTTGCCGCGGAAGGATTGAACTGACTGCTTGTGTGCTCAAGCCGATGGTGTTGACAGTATCGTATCGCTGTCGTCGAGCTGTTTCGCCGCGTTTTACCTCATTTCGTCCCTCTTTTTGGCGGTGATAGGAGGTCGTCAGGCGAAACATGTCAATGACACTCTCTGCTGGATTTACTATATAGTTAGCATAAACGAGGTCTCGGTCTTGCGGTTCAAAAAAGAATTCATCAAACTCTTGCGGTGCGATTTTATCATAACGCGGTGTCTGTGGCTGTCGCCACATCTGGTAGGCAACGTTAATCGTGCTTGTGTCACTGAGTTGATACGCAATCTTTGCATCAGCATCAAAGGCTCTCCACCCCAGAGGACCTTCGTTGTCAATGAGCCATCTTTCAGGAATATTATCCTTTGACAGCTGACCGACCTCATCAGAGTTATAGAGTTTCACGCCGCTTGGCATTTCGTTCACTATTTCAAACTTCCGATTCTTGTAGTGGAGGTCATACCCACTGCCGGGGTTCATATCACCGTAGTCTCGCACACCACCGCCAACGATAAATCCGAAGCGTCCTTGGTTTCCTGTTACTTCTAATCGACCGAGTTTTTCCTGTGTAGCAGTCGTATAGCGGAGCAGGAGTCGCGGATGTAGGTCCAAGGTTTGCTGCGCTGGATTGAGCGGTACCGTCTTCGTAAAGAAACTGATAACACCACCCATCGCGCCGCTACCGTATAGCATAGAACTTGAACCGAGTAACACCTCTGCCCGATCTAACATTTCCGGGCCGATGGTTGCCGTGTACTGGTTTGGACCTGAACGGAATGTTGAATTGTTGAGGCGAACCCAATCGACTTGTATCAACGTTTGATAGCCGGTTAAACTTCGGAGCATTGGCGAGCCTTGTCCAACGGTTGTCTGCTGTGCGATAACACCAACCGAATCACGAAACAGGTTGGAGGCGATGTCCGCATTTGTCCGTTCCAACTGTTTTAGGTCAAGGACGGTGATGGCGTTAGGTGTTTTGAACGGCTCTTTCTCAGCGCGCGTAGCTGTAACTGTCACTTCCTCCACCTCCACAACTGTCTCCTCTGCCACAACTTTTTTGTCAGCTTTTTTATCAGTATGTTTTTTCGCGAACGTAGGTGGCATCCAAATTATGGATAGAATGAAGCTGATAATAAGAAAGAGATAAAGCGATTTTCGCATGGCGGTCTTCTCCTTTGAGTTTTCTTTTCTGTATCGTCGGCATTTACGCCATCTACAATCTAATGTTATATAATATATGCAAATTATATGCAAATTGTATGCCACCCAAAATTTTATATGAAATTGGCGAATTTTCAACCCATTTTCGCCATAATTTGTGCTATACTGTTCATTTATTGCACAGTTTTTATCAAATGCTATACAGTGTATCCCCATCTCGCTTCAAAAATTAACGCTTGCGTTTTGCCATCGGTTGTGATAGGTTACATTACATAACTCCATAAATCCAAAAGAGGTTCAACAAATGGCACGTTTCAGATTGACTTTCGTTTTGATGGCATTCGCTATACTGTCCAGTGGAATCGCTGCGGCGCAAGGAAAAGACATCTCAAAAGGCGGTGTGATCCTTGGGCATATTAAAGATACAACCCTTCTTGAAAGTCCAATTAAGGGCGTTCGGGTGGTGGTTGTAAGTGCAGATGTTTTAGAATTTGAAACGCAGACTGATGCAGATGGTGCTTATGAACTTGCTGGTTTACCGGCAGGTCGCTACCTTGTCAATCTCTACAAACCAGGATACGAAGATCGTGTAGCAAAACCCGTCACAGTCATTGACGATGGACGCCATTATGTACCAATGACGATGAACAAATACGAAAATATTTTAGGTAGGCTCCAGAACTTTCTCGGTGTTGATAGAAATCGAAATGGTGTGCTCCGATTCAGTGTTTACAGTAACGCGAAACCTGCTGTTCAACTTGAAGGGATTGAGATTAAAATTGCCGGTAGTGGACCTGATCCGCTGGTAGTAACTGGCATCTCGAACGCGCTCGGACAATACCGAAGCAATGGGTTGCCCCCCGGTGGATACATAGTGACAATCGATAAAGACGATTACCACGTCGTCTGCCCGGTGACTGTTTACAAGGACAGAATTACCAAAGCGCATATACAACTCCCCGATCCCAATAAAATTGCCGATGCCAACGTTCCACCAGCACAGGAATTGGACGCGTTAAAGGGAAAGAATATTATCCGCGGCAAGGTGAATGAGATGTTCCCTTTTCCGACCCTATTGAGTGATGTTGAAGTCAAAATTCGGAGCGTAGATGGAATTGTCTATAATCGCACAACCAACGCTGATGGAGAATACGAATGTATCGATTTGCCAGCAGGTCGCTATCTTATTGACCTCCATAAAGATGGGTACGTTGACCGAAAAGGTGTCCCGATTGTTGTTGTGAATAATGGAAATCACATTGCCGCTGTTGTTGAAGAAGATATGTTTGCCAGTTATGTTGCAGTTGCAAGTGGTGGTCTCCTTGAACTCACACACGGAATGCGGAAACAATAGCAGTGCTAAATGGACTCGCTTTCAAAGCGTCCTTACCGAGGATAGGTTTACTGAGGCATTTAAAAGAGAAAACAGATGGTGCATCTTAGGGTAACCCTTATTTTAGTTGTGTGTGTGGTTCTGTATATCGCTGGTGCCACCGCGCAGGAATCAGACACACTACGTGAAAAAGGCATTGTCCATGGATATATTATAGATACAACTCCCGCCCAGCTTCCTATTGTTGGGGTGCGTGTTCAGATTGACAACGGAAAAGGACACATTTTTGAAACAACGTCTGCCGAAACAGGTGAATTTGCATACAGAGATATACCCGCAGGTGATTACCTAATTAATATCCGAAAATCTGGATACCAAAGTCGAACTGGGAAGCCTGTGTCAGTCACCAACGGTGGTGTTCATTATGTCCCTCTTACTATGAACAAGCGAGAGGATATATTCACCAAATTCCAGAATTTGTTTAGAACCAAAGAGCCGCAAGGCGGCACGCTTCAATTACAGGTTACAACGCTATCTCCGCAATCTGTTCCAATTGAAAACGCTGAAGTTAAAATTAGCCAACTTTCTGATGACGAAGGTGGTCCCTCAAATAAGATCAAAATCACAGGAATATCTGACGCGAGCGGACAGTATCGGCACGACAATTTACCATCGGGACTCTACTTCCTTACTGTTGGTAAGGACAGTTATCATACGACACTTTCAATGACTGTTCGAGAAAATCGGATGACGACTGCCGTTGTAAGACTTCCTATTTTTGATGAGACTGCGGACACCGACATTTTACCTTCACAGGAAACAGACACAAAGTGGGTTATTCGTGGTAAAATTTTTGAGACCGATTTTCAACAAACCCCGGTAAGTCGTGTTAAAGTCGATATTAGCGGTAGAAACTTGAAATACCCTAAGATCGCTTTCTCCGATGCGGATGGCGAATATGAGTTTGTCTTACCTCCAGGGCACTACAACATTTTCCTTTTTAAAGTGGGATATGAGGAGGCAATTGGTCTTCCTGAAGTAACTGCTGCGAGTAGGCAAAGCAGTGTCACTGTGATTAAAGAAGGCATGTTCGTTGTTTACGAGGCAGTTGCCAAGGGGAATGTACTTGCACTTAAACACGGTATATCGAAGAAGAGTTTTTCCGAGAAATATGGAAAAATGATTCGGAGCGAGTTTCTCTTCGTAATCATCACTGGTATAATAATCTTTTTCCTTTCAAGGTACTTAGACAAACGTCAACAGAAAAACAATCAGGAGTAAGTATGTCAAAACAGAAATTGAACTTCGCATTCATTGGATGTGGTGGCAACGCACGTGGACACGGACGCAGCGTCTCAAGTGTCGAAAACGTAGAGATTGTTGCACTCGCGGATCCGAGTGCAGGTTCACTCGATGCTTTCAAAGAAACTGTCGGTTTAGATGATGCGCTGCCTACCTACGCCGACCACGTTGAGATGTTAGCCGCTGCCAAACCAGATGCTGTCGTTATTAGTTCACCGCACGGACTCCATTTCCAACATATCATAGACGCACTTGATGCTGGATGCCATGTCCATACCGAAAAACCGATGGTCTGCACGGTGGATCATGCTAAGCAGGTAATTGCGAAAGTTGAAGAGACGGGGTTACACCTGATGATTGGCTACCAAAGGCATCTAAGTCCTACTTATCAATACTGCCGCAATGTCGTCCAGAGCGGTGAACTGGGGCGTGTCAATTTCGTCTCGGCGCATCAATCCCAGAATTGGTATCGCAATCAGCAAGGAAAATGGCGACAAGACCCCTTCCTCGGCGGTGGTGGACAACTCAACGATTCAGGGAGCCACCTCATCGACATTCTCCTCTGGGTGTTGGAAGCGAGTCCTGACACTGTCTTCGCTATGATAGACAACTTAGATATTGAAGTAGATGTACTCACGGCGATGTCAATCAAGTTTGATACCGGTGCCTTGTGCAATATTAGTATCGTTGGACATGCCTACGGCGGGGTGCGAGAAGCATTTTCTATCTGGCTGGAGGAAGGCGCGCTATATCTCCGTGAAGGCAAACTCCTTCGCCAGGAACAATCAGGATCACCAGAACCTGTTGACGATTCAGATATGCCAGCGTCAGGGAACAAAGATGTCGCTTTTATTCAGTTGATCCGTGGTGAACGGACAGAAAACCCAATCGGTGTTGAGAACGGCTTACGCGTCATCCAATTAACCGAAGCCGCATGGCAGTCCGCCGAACTCGGTAGACCCGTCAAGGTGGACCTAAGTTAGCGGAACAGAATTTACGCACAAAACAGATATTGAAAGATGAAAGGCGTTGAATGGAAGGGTGGAAGGATGGAGACTCCATTCTTCCATTCTTCCAATCTTCTAGTCTTCTCTTCCAAGGATGAGAGCGAATCATGGGAGAGTGAAGTGTTAGATGTCCAGAATCTCTGCAAATCCATTGACAAGAACCCGTTTCTTACAGAACTCACGTTTCAGGTAGCCGCCGGTGAGTGTCTCGTTCTGCTCGGCAGAAACGGCGCAGGTAAAACGCTCCTGCTCAACATCTTGGCAACTTTAGTTCAACCGACATCGGGTACCGTCTCTATTGCTGGCGTTGATGCGTTTGCAAACCTGAAGCAAGTGCGTCCATCTATTGGGTATGTCCCGGTCGCTTTTGACGGGTATCCTGAGTTATCCGTCGTGGATTATCTCAATTTTTTCGCCGCTGCATACAAATTGGAGAAGCGCGAGCGTGTCTCAGCGATGGAAGCTGTGCTTGAATTAATGGACATCCCACACTTGCGCGACGTTAAAATGGGTGACCTATCAACTGGAGAAAGGCAGCGACTCTTATTCGCGAAAACTTTTTTACACGAACCGCAGCTGTGGCTGCTCGACGAGCCGCTCACGCCTCTTGATCCGAGTGGACAGGTCGAGATGGTGGAGCTCCTTGGAGAACTTCAAGCAATGGGCAAGACGGTCATAATTGCTACCAATCGTCTTGACGATGTTTCTAAGGTGTGCGATACTAATTCGCAGCGCGAAAACTTTGTCGGAATACTGAACAGTGGTAGGTTTGCTGTTTTCAAAAGGTTTAGCGAATTACAGCGAGAGGTTACGGAAACCGACAGTCCCTCGCCAAATTGGTTGAATAAGCTCTTTTTGGAGGTTACAAAAACATAATGTCAGATGTAGGAAAATTCTTTCAAGAAAACGGATACTATTTCGCTAAAGGGGTCTACTCACCGGAGGAGATCAAGACAATGGAAAGCGACTTTGATCGGGTGGTGGATCAGCTCCTCAAAAGTGATGAAAATGTCAACGCACGGTGGGGCGGCAGATTGATGGATGCCCTTGACGGTGGCGAATCCGTTATTATCCATACCCACAATATCCAGAGTTTTTCTGGGGTCTGGATGCAGGCATTCTTGCAGGAGAAGTTTCTTGATACAACCGAAGCCATCCTCGGACCGGATATCATGCTTCACCACTCCAAGCTTTTCTGTAAGCCACCGGAAACAGGCGCGCCGTTTCCAATGCACCAAGATTGGCAATACTTTCCTTCTGTCAAAGACAGCATGATAGCCGCGATTATCTACGTCTCGGAGGCTACCAATGAGATGGGATGTGTTCGCGTCTATCCGGGTTCTCATAAGCAACTCGGACGCACCGACGGCATGATGGGCAGTGGAAAAAATGCTGAAGTTACGGACCGATACCCGATTGAGAACGCAACCGTTTTGGAAGCGGAACCCGGAGACGTGCTTTTCTTTAGTTACTTTACCCTGCACGGCTCGATGCCGAATCGCTCTAACAAAACCCGAAAAAGTGTACTCGTTCAAATGCATGCCGGAGACGATGAAATCGAAGCCGAAAATCGCCACACCAACGTCCAATTGGTACTCCGTGGCTGGAACCATCTCGCAACCCGTTCTTCCGTTGGACGGATTGGATAAATCAAGGGGCACTTTAGTCCTAATTGGTTGTTGGATGGGTCTAACTGTTTTTAGGGTTTTAACTATTGACGCGTCTTCCACATTTTTTAAGGAAACCCGGGTTGATAGTTAAGCAAAATCACGGGGTTGCGTAAGCCCTATTAGAAAAACGAAACGTAGCCCGTAATGAAATGGAGGGCGGATTAGGGAATGGCACTCCAAAGTCCAAACCCGCTCTGACCGAACCGCAAGGAAAATTAAAATTATGATAAGAGTCGCAAAAATTAGTATGGCGCATGTCCACGCTGGTGGCTACGCCCGAAGAATCCACGAAAACCCTGAAACCGAACTCGTCGCTGTCTGGGACGAAGAAGAATACGGTGGCAGAGGTGCCGCGGAACAATACGAAGTCCCGTTCTACACCGATCTTGATGAAATGCTCAGCCGCGACGACGTAGACGCCGTCTCTGTTGATGCTATCACATCCGACCATCCGCGCGTAATCATTGCCGCTGCTGAAGCCGGTAAACATATCTTTACTGAGAAGGCACTCGCGATTACCGTCGCCGAATGCGATCCGATTATTGATGCCGTTGAGAAAGCGGGCGTGAAGTTCATGATTTCGCTGCCTTCCCGTGCGAACCCTGAAATCCTGTTCGCGAAAAAGGCAATTGACGACGGACTGCTTGGGGACATCACATTCGGTAGAGGACGGATTGCACATTCCGCTGCACTGGACAGTTGGTTCAGCGGCACGAGCGCATGGTTCGCAGATCCAGGACGTGCCGGTGGTGGTGCACTGTTTGATTTAGGGTGTCACCGTGTTGATGTTATCCGGTGGTTGATGGGTGAACCTAAGAGCGCTATCGCCAAGATTAATAATTTCACCGGCAACTTCCCGATTGACGACAACAGCGTTTCGGTTGTTGAATTTGCGAACAAAGCACTCGGTGTGATTGATGTCGCCTGGACACACCGTTCCGGTCCAAATATGCTTGAGATTTACGGCACAGAGGGATCGTTTGCTGCAGGGCACGGAGAGATGCATTTCCAAACCCGCAAACTCTCTGATGAAGAAAAAGCGGACTACATCGCCAACGCACCGGCTGCACCTCCTGAACCGATGCAACAGTGGATTAACGCCATCCTTCGCGACGAACCGATGACGATTACAATCCAAGATGGACGGAACCTCACGGAGTTGATGCAGGCATTCTACATCTCCTCTGAACAGGGACAAGCAATCGAATTTCCACTCTAAGTTACCATACTATAGCGCAAGTTGCTATGAACAAGTTTTGAAATTTTTTCATACACTTTCCTCACCCCGTAGG
>CAZQIP010000393.1:0-27191 GCA_964593655.1 uncultured bacterium
CTTTTCAAAGTGCCACAAATGTAGTGTTTGCTTGGCTTAGTCGCACTTGATGGATTCGGTTTATTTTAAAGTTGTTCATGAAATGCGAATTTCATTGGTTAACGTTTGTTAATTTGGCTAGTGGACAGTTCGTGTTCCTAACCGAACCAGACTTATTCTAATCGGTTCCTCGGTATCTTGTTTACCGGAAAACTCCGTTTAGCAAACGCTGCAGCTGAAGATTTTCGCGTAGAATCCGATTACCCTTGATCTGTGAATGATGGCATCCCAGGCGTGCCTCGGATCTCTGCCAAGTCATCATATACAATCCGTGCGATTTCGGGTCCAATCTTCTGGAGTTCTTCTTCCAACCCTGCCTCTTGGATAGGAACAGTGGCGACGAATGCGCCTTTATGTAAATCAATAGGAAAACCGTTTTCTTGTTCAACACCGTTGCGGGCGTACCGAACCCGTGCTCCAGAGAGCGGTCCATACTCCTCATAATAATAGAGCTCCACCCGCAGGCGCTCAATAGAATCAGGGCCTGGTACTCGTCCAGCCAGGTCAAGCGTCTTAATCCTAAGAGGCATTTTATTAAGGTTGTCAGCAATATGTTTCATGAGAGTATCTCCTCTTCATTCCGAAAGCGACGACTCTGGATACACATTAAGTTTACCTCTTGTTGAGCGCAAAAGTCAAGTGGAAATCAGCCGAATATCAAGTTGTTCCAATCAGGAAATTCTCCATCTTCCAGAGTCTTGATTATTTGCTGATCTGAAATTGTAGCACAAACTTTTAGTTTGTGCATCGTTAGTACGCAACTAAAAGTTTACGCTACGATAATAATTCCATCGCCACTTTTCCCACTCATCCACTAAACCTGCTTTTACAGGGTTATTCAAAACATACCTTATAATCCGTTGCCATTCATTTGAATTCCGCACACAATGATCGTAACTTTCGTGTTGCCAAAATGGTCCGCGTCGCCCTAAGATTTGATTGGCTCTTCTTGCCGTGTAACCTTTGAGCGATTGCATAATAGAAGAAAGCGTGTTGTAGCACAAACTTTTAGTTTGTGCATCGTTCTCATTGGCAGGCAAACGGACAGTTTGCGCTACATCCGAGGATTGTATTGGAAGTGGAGCAAACACGACATGGACGTGATTTGCCATGATACAGTAAGCATCCAAATGATATACTTTTCCATCTAAGTAGTGCATACTATCCGCCACTTCCTTAGCAATTCGATCATCTTTGAGCCATACTGGGCCACTTTGTGTTTCATCAAGGGCTTTTTCAAATTTTCGGAACCATTGTCGTGTCCATTCATCATATTTTGCTTGTTGCTCAAATGTCTTATGTTCATCCGTTGCCTTATCAGCGTTACTTGTCAGATTGAGAAAACGCAATTTTTCCCTTTTCCACTGCTGCAGCACATTTCGTGGTAGAGATCCCGCGAGGTGGAAGGTAACAAAGAAGGTTGCCCCCGGTGGTTGTATATGCGGCAAGTTACGACGATAGAAAGGTTTATAATCAAAATTACGCATTTGCTGACCTGAAATTGTAGCACAAACTTTTAGTTTGTGCATCGTTAGTACGCAAACTAAAAGTTTGCGCTACAAAGACTCTTCACCGAGTATCAAGTCGTTCCAATCAGGGAATTTTCCATCTTCCAGAATCTTTACTATTGATTGCCTACATAAATCTTGGGCTCTTGGGATAAATTCTGGTGTGGCAATAGGTTTTTCGCCCTTTCTAACCTTAATCTTCTCGGGAACCACTCCATTGTGAACAGCCTTGGAACGCAAGGTATATATTGCCTTAAACTCGTCTATCAGCGTGCTTCGATCTGTTTTGTCCTTGCCCAGATGCCAAGCAGCGCGGAGACGGAATTGAAAAGCTAACTGATCTATATTGTCTTTCGGTAAATAGAGAGCCTCAAAGGCTATTCCCAAGTCAATCATTTTATCCACCGGATTTCTCTCTGCTTTTGATTTTACCCATCTATTAATCGGTATCTGCAGTCTTCCACCGATATTTGAATCGGAGCTGTCCAAAATTTCATAAAGACGTTTGGCTTCATCTATCTCAGACTTCTCTACCTCAGTGAAACCTCTAAACGGATCGCGCTTCAGAAATGGGGACTGAGTGAGTGTTGTTCCATGCTGAGCATGAAGACTTTTATCATCTCCCAAAAACCAGTCTGTATGATAAATTTCAAATGACGAATTGCAAGCTAAAGACAGTGCTTGTAAAAAAGATTTTATGAAAGCACTGATTTCTTGATAGTTCCGATATTTTACGTCTTGTTCCTCAATCTGAAACGGGAGGTTAACTACTTGGGTTCCGGGTTCAAATAGTCGCTCAGGAGGTTTGTGAAACATGGAAAACCCAGGAAGGTCAATGACAAGCAGTGTCTTTCCGAAAAAAGTATCTGCCTGATCCATGAAAACACGAAAAGGAAAACTGGGTAAATATTGCACAACTTCTGATGTTATTTTTTCTGTATTTAAAGAGGGTAACGGAACAAATCGTACCCCTTCATAGACTTGTATTTCCGTCTCTACCTTTAATTCTTCAACCAATGCAACGTATTGAAAGAAACCATGGACTCCTTCAGGACAACAACTTCTATCGAATGCTAATACAGCTTCGTCTATTCCGCGAACAATTGCAATTTCCAGAAGGCGTTGTAGAATATGGTGCGATTGGTTACTTCCAGATCGAGGATAAAAGAGGCGAGCTCCATCAGCGAATCCGCTTTCTATAATATAACTACCAGTCCGAATCAAGTCTCGAATAAAAAAAGGAGCAAGCTGCTCTTCAATGAAGTTAATAAGTTTTGTATTTCTGTTTATCAAGTCAAATAACTTTGATTCTGTGTTCTCTCCTACTATGACAAGCCAAAAACTTGTTGAAAATGAAAAGGATAGAAAATCTACACCATAATACATCCAACGTTCTTGCAAATACCTTCTGTATACATCCATGGGAATACGTGAAGGTCTATGTTCGTATAGTACAATCAAGTTTTCAATCGCTTCGTGTAGCAACTGCTTTAGTTCTTGTTTTTTTTCTTCAGTCATTTTTCCCTTTCAAGATAGATGTTTAAAACGAATCGACACAGAATGCCCTGTTCAGTAACCTATCTGCCTCACCGACCTCAAAACCCGCATCCTCTATTCCAGAGAGGTTGACGTAGAATTGGTTCTTATCCAGCAACTCCGTCAACATTTGTAGTTGAGGTGGCACTTATGCAACCTCCCATTTTGAAAAAGACATTGACATTAAGGAAAAAATGTATTATACTTTAAAAAAAGTCAGGGGCGAAAGGTCTCCATGCTACGTGATTGCAGGGCCGCGGTTCGCGCAATCCTATATCCCTGGCTTTCTTTATTCACCATAAAACGCCCTATTCAACACCTTATCTGCCTCACTAACCCGAAAATCCTCATCCTCTATTTCGGCAAGATTAACATAGAGTTGGTTCTTATCCAGCAGTTCAGCGAGTAGGTGTTTCTGTTTCTCCACGTCGTCAATGGCGATGAAATCTTTTACCGCTTCTTCCGGTATTTCTTCGTTGACATACCAGTTCAGGAACGAGTTTTCAGCAATGTCTCGCCAGAGTGCAATGAGTTCTTCAGAGGATTGCGCGGACCTGATTTTGTCCATATAGGTTTGGTTGTATGGCATTAGTTCGGAATAAATGAAATCGCCTCCACCCTGCCAATTGACGGATTCAGAGATACCGCCTTGTTCACCAGCAATCACTTTTTTTAGACGTTCAACAGGGAGAGTTTCGGCGTAATCCATTTGCTCGATGCCGATGTATTGTCTGCCCATTTTGTGGGCGACAGCGGCGGTTGTGCCTGAACCTAAATGGAAATCTAAAACAATATCTCCTTCTTTTGTTGTGTATTCAATAATGCGTTGCATCAGTAGTTCATTCTTTGGATAAGAAAACGCCTTTCTCCCAAAAATCTCTACAATTTCATCTGTGCCTTTGCTGTTGACCATACCTTTCAATAATTCATCCATCACTTGATTCAGGAAATCCGAGGATACATAAGCCGTTTTTCCTATATCCTCCGACTTAAAAACTCGCATAGCAGGTCGTTTTATGTTGAGAAAGTCATAGTCACCTGGGAAAACTATCTTGTTATTTTTTAAGTATTCATTGACTGAATCTTTGGTAATACCCCAGCAGCGATTGGGATTTACTGGAAATCCCTCTCCATTCCTTGGATTTACCAATGTGAAATTTGAATTAGGGCGTTCATGGATCGTCCGTTGAGTGGTAAGGTCGCTTAGTCTCCATTCGTCATCAGGAAAGTCCGGGGTCTTGTAATACCTGCGTGAAATGTCTCGCTGGAAGAGGTTATCTTTTTTTGACGCGCCTTTTGTGTACATCAGCATCCAGTCAAAATCCTGTGATAGTTTGTAAGGGACATCACTTTTTCCACTTCGGGTCTTCCTCGGAACAGTGGCAATAAAGTTATCTCTACCGAATAGATCATCAGCGACAAGTTTTAAATAGTGCATTTCCTGATCGTCAATGTGAATCAGGATAACCCCATCGTCCTTCAAAAACTCTCTTGCTACTTCCAACCGATTTTTCATAAAGGTCAGCCAGCTGGAATGATTAAAGTTATCATTATAGCCAAAACTGTCACTTCCGGTGTTATATGGCGGGTCAATGTAAATGAGTTTGACCTGTCCTCGGAATTGCTGTTTGAGGGTGTGAAGTGTGATGAGGTTGTTACCCTTGATGATGAGGTTTTCGCGAATTGTGCCGTTCTCATCCGGTTGGATGTCCGATACGTCCTGTTCACCTTCGGCTGTGTGGCGTTTCCAGTTCGTGAGGACCTTCGGATCAAACATGCGGTTGATTTCGTCCTGGGCAAGGGTTTCGTTGAAGAAGATTTCTTTGCGCTTTTCCGCTTCCTTTGTCTGTCCACCCTCCAAGACGCAATCTTTGTAGGGCCAGACGAGTGAAACTTCGCCGCGTTCACGGAGAAATTTGTCTCCGATGTTCAAGCCGATCTTGTTGCGGAATCGGGTGTAGGCATTGGCGAGGAAGTTTTTGTCGGTGATGTAATTGATAAAGGTGTTGTGGTTGAAAATCCAATGCCCGTCAATCTCGTCAAAGAATGCTGCTTTTATTTCATTGTCGGTAAGCAATAATTTGATAAGGTCGTGATTGAGTTGCCACGCGTGGTCTCTAACAGCGGCGGGGATAAGTTCGTCCGCGTCATCAAGGAAGTCGGGATTGGTTTTGAGGAGTGTGGTCAGTTTTTCGTTGAATTTCTGTTTCGGCATAAGGAGCGATAACCTTCATTTCGTTTAGGATAACAGCGGTTTAAGGATTGAACTTTCCCACCAATACAACTTATTTTAAGTTTACCATGCGTTTGGCGAAAAGTCAAGGGAAACGTTAGTCTTTGTAGAGCGATTTAGCGGCAAATGAAGTTCGCGACTAAAAGTCGCTCCTACAAGAAGATGAGGATAAAATACAAAAAAGAAAAGATTGACAACGAAACCGACTTGTGATATAATTTTGCAAGCGCAAGAGACTGAAATTTATGGAGCAGGGATATGAAAATCCGCTATCTTCATATTCTCTCCACAGGAGAAAATCTTATGAAATCCTACAGGCAAATCGTTGAGGAAGCTAAAACAGAAATACCAGAAGTGACGGTTGCTGAGGTAAAAGCCGAACAAGATAAAGAGACCGATTTCGTGTTACTGGATGTGCGCGATGAAGACGAATATCGCGCCGGTTATATCCCTAACGCTGTCCACGTCACACGTGGCATGCTCGAATTTTCCGTTGAAAACCACATTCCTGACCGGGACCAAAAGGTTATCATCTACTGTGCAGCCGGGCTCCGTTCCCTACTCGCCGCGAAATCGCTCCGTGAAATGGGGTACACCGACACCGTGTCCCTCGCAGGCGGATATCGCGATTGGGCAGCCGCAGGCTTTCCAACAGTCCAAGATAAACCGATGAGTCATGAGCAACTCGACCGTTACAGTCGGCATTTTATGCTCACTGAGGTCGGTGAGCAGGGACAAGCGAAACTGCTGAATGCCAAAGTCTTGATGGTCGGTGCCGGTGGGTTAGGTTCGCCCGCGGGCGTATATCTCGGTGCCGCGGGGGTCGGACATCTCGGTATTATCGATTCTGATGTCGTCGAATTAAGTAATCTACAACGACAGATACTCCACCGCACAGAATCCGTCGGCACACCGAAAGTTCAATCCGCAACAACAACGATTAAGTCGTTGAACCCAGACATCAATATCACACCCTATAACCTCCGTCTCACTGCCGATAACGTCGAAGAAATTTTCTCGGAATATGATCTGATTGTAGACGGCTGCGACAACTTTGCGACCCGTTTCCTCGTCAACGACGCAGCTGTCCTGATGAATAAGCCCATCGTTCACGGCAGTATCTTCCAATTTGAGGGACAAGTCTCGCTCTTCAAGCCACACGAGGGACCTTGCTACCGATGCCTATTTCCGACACCGCCACCCCCCGGCATGGTACCCAGCTGAAGTGAGGCTGGTGTCCTGGGCGTGCTCCCAGGCGTAATCGGGGTCATGATGGCAACTGAAGCGATTAAATACATTATCGGTATTGGTGAACCGCTTATCGGCAGGCTGATCCTCTACGAGGCACTCGGTATGACCTATCGTGAGATGAAAATTTCTAAAGATGAGAACTGCCCACTCTGTGGTGATAACCCTGTTATTACAAAACTGATTGATGATTATGACGCAGCGGCTGAAAATCCAGAAACCTTCGCGCCCGCTGCTGACTAACAATGACCTCTTGATACGGAGGTTTAAACAACTCCGAGGAGAAACGTATATGTTACCTTGTCCTGATTGTAACAATCCACTGACGCAGTTTCCGATCGAACAAGAAGACGTAGACCTCGTCAGTTGTGATGGCTGTTATGGCGTATGGCTCGTCTACCCGGGTGATGACTTAGATCGTGTAGACAACGTCACCTTTGACGATCTCGTTGAAGCGTACGGCACTGAATATCCGATTGATGTTGATCCAAGCACCGTGGAACTGCCTGAAGAAGTTGAAGACGCATTGATGTAGAGCAGGAAATATAATATCGGTGCTAAGACTGGGATTCGGAAATTGAAAATCCACAAAAAAAAATGCACATCTTTTTTCTGATTGTGCTATAATGATTTTAAACTACTACTCTAAGGAGGTTTTAATGCGAATTCTCATTTTACTAACACTGCTAAGTCTTACTGTTTCACCCGCATTCGCACAGAAATATATTAGTTGGGAGGCGGAGAACTTTGACGATATCAACGGTGAAAAATTTCAGGTCTTTGACGCACCGTCCGATCAACCGGGCAACGCAGGTGAAGGCGTAGATGATTACACAGTCGCTGAAGCGTCAGGTGGTGCTTTCATCGGTTCAGCCAACGGCGCTGGAAACGATGGAGGAGACTGGGTGAAATACGAGTTCTCGATTGATGGAGATGATTGGCATTTCTGGGGACGCGTGATTGCGCCATCAGTCGCTGATAACTCCTGTTACTGGGCACTCGATACAGCGGACGGCGATGTTACCTCTACCAATGACGGCCCCATGAATATCTGGGATTTCTATGAAGCAGGCGAACTCAGGGAGAACTATACCACCGACTGGGTCTGGTTCCGATTGAATTCACGCAACGGGCCTTTTGAAGGATTGGAACTTACCCAGCACGGCGATGATCCGGTTCCCCTAAGACTGGATGCCGGTGAGCACACATTCCACCTCGCGCATCGCGAAGATGGCACATACATTGACCAAATCTTCGCGACAACAGATATCGAATTCGATCCGAATGAAACCGCCCCGCAGACGGCTGTCGAACCTCAAAACAAACTTGCGACAACTTGGGGCGCGCTCAAAAGCGGATTCTAAGTCAAACAAATGCTTAAAGGCATCCACTCGCTGGATGCCTCTCTTTTTAATGCCTACCACGCGGGATATACGGAAAATTGAAAAACCACTGTTATCTCTCGCTCCGTCCGAAAATAAAGACCTTTCTACTTATTTGCTGCATACTTGCTAACGTCGGCACTACACTGAACGCCGTCGAAGCAACACTCCGATTCACAGACCAGACACAGGCAGCCGGTATCCATTTTAAACATACCAACGGGGCATCTAAACAGAAATACCTACCTGAGACGATGGGGGCTGGCGGACTCTTCTTCGACTACAACAACGACGGACATCTTGATATCTATCTCGTCAATAGCGGCACCCTCAGCAGTGATGTTCAATCCACCAGACATGTGAAGCACTCAGACGTTCTCTACCGGAACAACACGGATGGGACGTTTACTGATACGACTGCGGAAGCAGGACTGCAACAAAATCAAGGGTACGGCATCGGATGCCTGGCCGGTGATTATGACAATGATGGAGACCCTGATCTCTATCTCACGAACTTCGGCAAAAACCAGCTGTTTCGGAACAATGGCGATGCCACCTTCACAGATGTTACATCTCAGGCAGGTGTAGCGGACGGCAGCTGGAGCGTCAGTGCATCCTTCGGGGATTTCAATCTTGATGGATATTTAGACCTCTATGTGACCAATTATCTCGACTATCAACTCGAAACTGCCCACGCCTGTTTCCTTAAAGGTATTCATATTTTCTGTGGTCCACATGAATATCCGGGCGCAAGTGATACGCTTTACCGGAACAACGGTGATGGCACTTTCACAGATGTTACAGCCCGCACTGGACTGCACAAAGGTGGTAAAGGATTGGGCACGCTCTTCACAGATTACAACACCGACGGTTACCCTGATATTTTCGTCGCCAACGACGCTGTTCCTGATTTTCTCTACCGCAACAACGGCGATGGCACTTTCACAGATGTCGCCATCGCGACTGGAGTCGCCTACAATTCAGAAGGTCGCGCAACCGCCAGTATGGGGATCGCCACTGGCGATTATGATAATGACGGGCTGCCAGACCTCTTTGTCACAAACTTCTCTTTGGAAATTAACAGCCTCTTTCACAACGACAGCGACGGCTTCTACACGATGACCACCTTTGAAACGGGGCTCGCTGATCCGAGCTTTTCGCAACTCGGTTTCGGCACCCAATTCCTTGACGCAGACAACGATGGGACGCTTGAACTTTTCGTCGCAAATGGACACGTGTGGGATAACGTAGCAAAGATTACGCCATCTCTCTCTTACAAACAACAGTGCCAGCTCTTTGGTAACATCGGGACAGGGCAATACAGAGACCTATCCGAGACAGCCGGCCCATTTTTCAAGCGTCGAGTTGTCGGGCGCGGTGTTGCTATCGGCGACTATAACAACGACGGAGCAGTGGATATCCTTGTTACATGCTGCGGTGAAGCACCAGCACTCTTGCGAAACGATTCTCAAACACCCCACCCAAAGAACAATTGGGTGAAAATCCGGCTTGTCGGCACTGAGGGCAATCGCGACGGTATCGGGGCAAAAGTGTGGGTACAAACAAATAAGAACACACAGTTCAAAGAAGCGACTTCTGGTGGAAGTTACGCATCCAGTAGTGAGCCTACCCTTCACTTTGGTATCGGCACACAAGAAATGATTCAATCTATCGAAGTCCAATGGCAAAGTGGACGTAGCCAGACAGTCGATTTTTCAAACACAGAGAACCCCGTGAATCAAGTTATCCGAATTATCGAAAACTCATTAAAGTAAATAGATACTATTCCATTAGCCGATAGCTGATGGCTGGACTTCTCTATTTTAGGTTGACATTACGCTATAGCCGCGCGTATAATAATGATATTATTAGATTAGATCACAGAGGAACGTTTAGAACACCTCAATTTTTTGACTTCTTAAATATGTGAGGAATAATCGAATTGGCTCAACAAAAAGCGACCAATATAACGTGGCACGAAGCAACTGTCACGGCAGAAGATCGAGAAAAATTACTGAATCAGAAAGGCTGTGTGATTTGGTTCACAGGACTCTCCGGCTCAGGGAAATCGACATTAGCGAACGCAGTCGAACAGGTATTGCATCAACAGCAGCACCACACGTACGTCTTAGACGGCGATAATGTACGACACGGGCTGAACAAGAATTTAGGCTTCTCACCAGAGGACCGCGAGGAAAACATCCGCCGCGTCGGTGAAGTCGCTAAACTCTTTTCGGATGCAGGCACAATTGTCATGACAGCCTTTATTTCACCTTACTGCGCCGACAGAGATCAGGCAAGAGCACTCATCGCTGACGATAGGTTCGTTGAAGTTTTCGTTGACTGCCCGCTCAATGTTTGCGAAGAACGGGATACAAAAGGTTTATACAAAAAGGCGCGGGCTGGAGAGATTAAGGAATTTACAGGCATTAGCGCACCTTACGAACCGCCCCTGAACCCAGAGGTCACAGTGAACACCGCAGCACTCTCTATTGAAGAATGCGCGCAGGCAGTTGTCAAAGCACTTGTGAAAACCGGTCTCGTCCCCGCAGCGAATTAGCAAGCGAAAACGGACCACTTCAATATTAAAAGTAGGGCTGGGAAATGGAATCAGTTATTACGGATTTCAATAAGAACGGATTCTCTATTCTACATGGCATTTTGGAATCGGAGACGCTTGAAGCCGTTAAGCGCGAATGCGAAGCGTTAGTCAATGAACTCGCGTCACAACGGCACGCAGAAGGAAAACTCGCGAACACATATCCAGATGCCACTTTTGAAACCCGACTGATGCGGATGTATGAAAAACACCCAGACGAAAACCCGACAATCTTTCGACCAGAACTACATCGTCAAGGGTTTTTCGGTGTGTTCGCACACCCTGTCCTACTTGAATTTGCCAGTGCTATCTTGGGACCAGAGATCCGATTGTACCCGAACTATTCCGTCCGCCCAAAACTACCTGAGAACAGACGAACAGAGGTATTATGGCATCAAGATGCAGGCTACACTTCAAAGGATGCTGATGTGTTGCGGATGATGAATGTTTGGGCACCCTTAGTACCGGTTAACGTTGAAAACGGGTGCATGGAATTCATTCCAGGAAGCCACAAGTCGGGGGTTGTACCGCACGAGAAAGACGAATACTATCTCCGTATTCATGATGACTACATCAAACCGGTTGAGGCGGATGCCGTAACTATTGAGATGCTGCCAGGCGATGTCGTCATCTTTAGTAACCTGCTCTTTCACCGTGGGCTGCCAAACCGCGCTGCACATATCCGATGGAGTCTCGATTTTCGCTACCAAGATGCCAAACAACCGACGCTCCGGACAACACAAGGACATCTACTCAGCTCACAAAGGACACCAGAGGCGGTCGTGAAAGATGCGCAAGCGTGGGCAGAACTCGAATTTTCCTAAGTTGAAAACAAGCGCGAAGCTTGGAACGAAGTGGAAAGCGGATATACGGAGAAGAGCGATCTTGATCAAACTCACTACACCGAACCGCAAGGAAAGTTAAAAAAATGAAATTAATTCAGTTTCACCTACCTAATTTAGGCAAGCGGGTCGGAATTGTTACCCGCGACGAGGAAGTGATTGACGTAACAAGCGAGGAGTCCTCCGGTGTCTTAGAAGTACTCACACTCGCGCATCAAGAACAGGTAAGCCTTGGTGTCATACTCGCTGACATTCAAGAGAAGGTCGCAACACCCGCGCCGATGCAACTCCCGTCGTTTGCAGATATAGAAAACGCAGCAACCGAACCAGAAGGACTTACGCTAAAGAAACTGGATGTCGCCCCTGACGAAAATGTGCCACATCTCTTACCGCCTATCGACGCACCTGAAGTATGGGGATGTGGTGTAACCTATAAACGGAGCGCAGAGATGCGCGACGACGACACCGAACAAGACATATACAGCCGGGTCTATCACGCGGACCGGCCTGAGATATTCTTCAAAGCGACACCTTCACGCTGCGTCGGCCCCAACGGCTTTATCGGCATCCGAAGCGATTCCGCACTGACTGCGACAGAACCGGAACTCGCATACATCCTCGGCGGCGACGGTGAAATCGTCGGGTATACCCTCTGCAATGATGTATCCGCATGGGACATTGAACGCGATAACCCGCTCTATCTGCCACAATCCAAAGTCTTTTACGGATGCTGCGCACTCGGACCGATGTTTCTCACACCATCCGAAATAGATGATCCGTATGATTTGGAAATGCAGTGCACCGTCCTACGGGATGCAGACGTTATCTATCAAGGCGAAGTGAACACTTCCCAAATCAATTGGAAATTTGAGCAACTCACCGAATTCCTGATGCGGGATAACCCGATTCCGCTCGGCACCGTCGTCTCAACCGGAACCGGTATCATCGTCCCCAACGAACTACCGCTTGCCGCTGGCGACGTTGTCCAGATAGATATTGATGGGTTCGGCACACTCTCAAACCCTGTCAAGCAGTTTTAGGAGACACCGCGTCATGAACCACAGGAACGAACCTTTTATCGGTATGCATAAAACAGAATTAGATACACCCGCACTGCTCATTGATCTGGACAAAATGGAAGCCAACATACAGACGATGGCGAACTATTTCAGTACAGTCAACGCTGAGCTGAGACCACACCTGAAAACACATAAAACACCGATCATTGCACATAAACAGATTGCAGCAGGTGCCATCGGTGTTACATGTGCAAAACTCGGTGAAGCAGAAGCGGTTATTCACGCGGGTATCCGAGACGTACTGATTGCCAATCAGATTGTCGGTGCTCAAAAGATTGCGCGGCTTATCAACCTCGCGAAGCATTCGGAGATTATGGTTGCCGTGGATAACCCACAGAATGTACAAGCCATCGCTGAGGCAGCTGCCGCGAAGGGCGCAACCGTTAGGATGTTAATAGAGGTGAACATCGGTATGGATCGATGTGGTGTTGAACCCGGAGCACCAACACTGGAACTGGCAGATCAGATACGCCAAAGCCCAAACTTGGTTTTTGAAGGCTTAATGGGGTATGAGGGACATACCGTCGCTAAACCGAACCGAGCAGAACGCGATACCGCTGCACGCGAGGCGATGCAACGCCTATTGGACACGAAACACTACCTCGAAAAACAGGGTGTGGAAGTTCGCATCATGAGCGGCGGTGGTACTGGCACCTTTAATATCACCGGGAGCATTCCAGAAATGACAGAGGTACAGGCAGGGTCTTACGTACTCATGGATGCTACCTACCGGAATGTAGAAGGTGTCGGCGATCATTTCGACTGCGCATTGTCGGTTTTAGCAACCGTTGTGAGTCGTCCAAACCGGAGCCGAATGATAGTCGATACGGGCTTGAAGGTGCTTGCTAAGGAATTCGGTATTCCACAACCTGTCGGATTAACAGGTGTGGAGATGAGCGGACTCTCTGAAGAACACGGCAAAATACTGGTGTCTGATGAAAATGTCTCCCTCAAGCCGGGAGATAAACTCGAAATTTTACCAACCCACTGTTGCACGACAGTGAACCTCCACGACAGGTATTACGGCATCCGTAACGGAATTGTCGAATCTGTGTGGGAGATTTCAGCAAGAGGAAAAGCACAATGATTACTACAACTACAAATACAATTGAAGGCAAACGGATCCGAGAATACCTCGGGCTTGTTACCGGTGAAGCAATTATGGGGGCAAATGTTTTTCGCGATTTTATGGCAGGCATCACTGATCTCATCGGTGGTAGATCCGGCACCTATGAAAGTAAACTCGCCGATGCCCGTGAGACAGCTCTCCAAGAAATGCAAGACATCGCACAACAACAAGGCGCGAACGCTGTCGTCGGGATTGACATTGACTATGAGGTACTCGGTGCCAATAACGGTATGTTGATGGTGACGGCAACCGGAACTGCGGTTAAAATTGAATGAAATACCCTGCGGATGTTAGATTTTAGGCATGCCTCAACTTGCGGATACACGTAAGCACATTCCGCCACAGGACGCACTATTACATAGGAGAGGAATTCGATGCAAATGTCAATATGGACTAACAAATTACAGCATGTTTGGAACCCTTTTTATCTTCTGAGTCTACTGACCGCTGGTTTTCTACTACTATATCAGACTGCTTCAGAAGGCTATATCGCAAAGCGTTATTCTGTACCCCAGATCGTCAAAGAAAGTACCAATGTCGTTTCTGGGACCATTACTGTGGTCAACGCCAAACGACAGACTGCCGATATTAAGGTTGAAGAAAATCTCAAAGGCTCCAGCGAATTTCAGGTAATTAAGATGCGGTTTGATGTCTTTAAAGGAGAGGAAGATCATCGGAAAGAAATTATCCGTTTCCTAAGACAAGGTGAACCGATAATCATCTTTTATGAGCAAAAAGGCGGACGCATCAATAGCATCGCACATACACGCGGAAAATGGTTCCAAACCCAAGTTACAAAACAGAGAGACAGAGGTTGGGGCAGATGGATGTTTACGCACTTCGAGAAATACCTCAATAAAGACACGGTATCAAGGAGAGATTCAACCCCAGATCTTCTGAAAGAACTTCGCGGAATGTTAGGCGAAGACGCTATTCAACTCTTTTATCTCAAGACAGACAGTTATAAGGAAGAATCCCCTGTTATCTCCAATATCAATTCGATACAAGAACGTTGGATCGCCTATCAAGGCACAACGAATTGTGATTTACCTGGCCTCAGCAAAGCAGATATCTTATGGCTCGGCTTCCGCACGCTCTCACGAGATGGGAGATACCGTCTTAACAACAAACAGGAAAATCGGATTAAAGAATTCGTAAAGAACGGCGGGGTCGTAATTGTCTCTGGGCAGGATAGCGATGAAAAAAATCCTTGCCGGACAGGGTGGTTACCCGAACCGCTTAACGGCGTAGAGAGCTCACGACGCAATGATTTTAAACCGACTGCCGATGCGGGTGAACTCTTTAAAGCACCCCACCGCATCCGTTCAGGGCAACTTGCACTTGACGACTCATGGAGCGGGTGGAATCAAAAATATCAAGTCCTGGCGACCACGAACGGCGGAAAAGAGATCGTCGTCGCTAAACTGCGATACGGCAAAGGTATGTATCTTATCACCAATCTCCGCAACAGTCAGAAAAACGAAGTCTCCCAAAACCGTCGGATGCTGGAAAACCTTGTGCATTTTGCCGTGGAATTCCTAAAAGAATCCAAGTAACACGCGAGGGAACCGCTCATGAAAAAGCGAAGTTTAAAACAGACGATAAAGGAACGGAAATATAAGAGATGGAGATTCAGTTTCTCTACCAAACTACTGCTAATGCTGTGCTTCCCCCTGCTTTTCTTCGGCACAGCAAGTCCAGCACACGCAGTTATCCCGCAGCTACTGGGACCCCTGACAGCACTATTGAGTATTGTCCCGCAGATTCTGGCTTTTGTTGGGGTCGCCCTGATAACAGCACTCGTCTTTGCGCGGGATACCACGAAAATGTTCTTCTACAAACTCCGGGACTTCGCGACGGCTCACAAGATGGCTGTCTCCGTCGTTAGTGTGATTATTCTCCTCGGAGCCACTTTAGGCATTTATCAACTGCTCCAAACACCGACGCCTACGTTTGAAACAAACGTTCAAAATGCTGGCATCGGGAATATAAAAGCCAACAGGACCTGGGCAACTTTCCGCGGGAATAAGAACCGGACAGGACATTTAGACGCACTCCCGGGGCCGACAAACGGAACACCCGCATGGGTTTTCAAAGAAGAAGAAGCGATAACGTTTGATTTCTCTTCATCGCCAGCTGTTGTGGGAAACCGACTCTATATCGGATCTTCACACGGTTCTTTCTTTTCATCGGCTGGGGCAACGTACTGTATTGATACAGAGTCGAGAGAAGTTATCTGGCGGCACGTTTCACCTACCCCAATCTTCTCGTCGCCCGCGGTGGCGGGCGGGCGGGTCTACATCGGCGAAGGGTACCATGAACATAGCGACTGCCATCTCCGGTGTCTCGACGCAAAAACAGGCGAACAGATATGGTCCTTCCAAACGGCGAGCCATGTTGAATCAACGCCTTTTATCAGTCAAGGGAAACTCTACTTCACAGCGGGAGCTGATGGCATCTACTGCATTGATGCCTTAGAAGGACAGGAAATTTGGCACTATAAAGGCGTTCACGCTGATATGTCGCCCGTTATACATGATGGCAAATTATATTTCGGTACAGGCTACGGCAATTATCAGATTTACGCTGTTGATGCGCAAACAGGCACTGAAATCTGGGCAAAACAGATGCCGTACCCTGTCTGGGGCAGCCCGACTGCTTATGAAAATCTCGTCTTTTTTGGACTCGGACGCGGGAATCTTTCCGACAGTGATCCAATACCCGCGGGTAAGGTCGTTGCACTTGATATAGAAACCGGCGACATCGTATGGGAGTACGAGGCAAAAGATGCTGTCCTTACAGCTATCGCCGTTCAGAATGGTAACCTTACCTTCGGTTCCCGGGATGGATCCGTCTACTGCCTCCGCGCGATAGATGGAAAACGCAACTGGCGAACCGGGCTCGGTGCTCCAGTCGTGTCCTCACCGGCTGTAACGCCAGATACCGTCTATGCGGCAACGAAAAACGGGCACATCTATGCCTTATCCACTGATGATGGAAAAGTGAAATGGGAATTTAATACAAGAACTGTCACCCGAAACATAGACCTCTATTCATCACCCGCGGTTGCCAATGGGTTCCTGTATATCGGTTCAAGCGACCGTTATATTTTCTGTTTGGGTGGTGATAAGAATAATAAAATTATCGGCGACCGCTAACTCGGAGAAAGAAAATGAAAAATTATATTTGGATCGCAACAGCCTTGTTGGTTTTACTCGCAAGCACTGTAGCGGATGCACAGTGGCGCAGTAAAACCCATGACGAATATAAGGCACTCACTGGGATTGATGTTAAGATCGACGGTGATCTTGGCGAATGGGATGGTATTCTTGACGCAGTCACAGGCACTGACGGAAAGCCTTTCTGCGGCGTTGAATATGAAGGCAATGTCTTTCAGGAACATGGCGGCGGGAAATGGAACGGCGCTAAAGATCACGAAACCTGTTTCATGATCGTATGGGATTCAAAAGCCGTCTATATCGGGCTTATTGTTACCGACGACGAGCATGAACACGCAGCCGCAGCCGCATGGAACGGTGATGGCGCACAGCTCGCCTTTGAAATGAGCGGGAAACGTTCTGCTGGCATACCCATGCTTCTCTACAATGTCGGTTTAGATGACAAGGCGAAGGATATACTCCCTGGCGCTTTGAATGAGGCACCCGGTGGCGCAGGGATCGTCCCCGGCGACGACATCGCCGTTGTCCGAAACGAAGGTGAAAAGAAGACCTACTACGAACTCCGATTCACCGCTGAAGAATTGCAAGTAAAAGGTGATAAATTCAGCGATGGTGATAAATTCGGGCTCGGTATCTGTGTCAATGATGGCGACAAAGCCGCCGGACAAAATGGGCAAAAGGGCTGGAGCGGCTGGTATACCCACTCTATCGTCTTCGGAAAGAATTCTGAAAAAACGGGACTTGTCACGCTTACCAATGAAGTCCTTGCTGTTGAAGCAGCGAATAAATTGACGACGACATGGGGTAAACTCAAATCTACCCCGTAGTTTTTACGCAATCAATAACCGGTAGCACCCTGTTGTGCTACCGGTGTTTATCAGAGCACAAAAATGAGCAATACAAAAAGAGGAAATCCAAAATGAAAAAAATTGTTTTTCGTTTCACGACTCTCTTCGCAATCGCCGTATTCCTATTCGCAATCAGTAGCGCAAACGCACAATGGCGGAATGAGACCCACGATGTCTATAATGCTCCGATGGGGGGCGCAATTAAGATTGACGGCGACCTGAGCGAATGGGGAGAGGTTATGGATGCCGTCACAGGAACTGACGGAACTGCCTTCTGTGGCGTTGAATTTGAAGCCAATGGTGGAGCCATTACCGCCTTTGAGGAATACAACGGCGGCAAATGGAGCGATGCCAACGACCACGAAACCTGTTTCATGATTACGTGGAATGAGGATGCGGTCTATCTCGCACTGAGTGTTACCGATGACGAACATGAACACGCTGCAGCCGCTGCATGGAACGGCGATGGCGCACAACTCGCGCTTGAGCCAACCGGCAAACGCGAAGCAGGGTTGCCACTCTTCCTCTACAATATCGGTTTGGATGGTGCAGGTGAGAACGTCATCCTACAGAATGAAAATACGAACGGTAGTCCTGGACTCGCTGCTGAAGATGCCGCTATTGTCCGAGACGACGGAGCCAAGAAAACTTACTACGAATTCAGATTCTCCGCAGCGGAACTGCAAATTGAAGGCGATAAGTTCAGCGCAGGTTCAGAACTCGGTCTCGGCATCTGTGTTAATGATGGCGACAACGGTGAAGGGCAGAACGGGCAAAGAGGTTGGGATGGATGGTATCCACATGCCGTCGTCTACGGTAAGAATTCCGAAAAAACCGGGCTTATTGTGCTCAGCGACACCGGTGTAACTGCTGTCGAAGCAGCAAATAAATTAGCAACAACATGGGGTAAACTCAAATCCCGTCAGTAACAGGACAAGTCTACAAGAAAAGCCGCCAAGATTATTGGCGGCTTTTTTATTATCTTCCACCTAATGATCGTGGTCGTGATTGTGGTCATGGTCGTGGTCATGGTCGTGATCATGATCGTGGTCATGGTCGTGATCGTGATGATTTGCTTTATGGTAGTGCAATCGGAGCAGATCGACACCAAAGTCGTCTGCGATGTGCCGCCACACAGAGTGAATATGGTTCGCATCGTTCTGCGTGTTATCATACTCCACAAAGAAAAACGGACCGTGGAGCCTATAGTAGTGCGGGGTCTTCGGGGCTTCTCCACCTGCCCATGCGAAGTGAATATCGCTAACGCTGCCTTCACGAAGTTTACGGAGCTCAATTTGAGCGATCTCGTCAGGAAGTCGGTCAATGTATTCGTGGACAAGGTCCATCAAGATTTCGCGCTGGTGGGTCTCCATGGACGCCGCAGCTAACCCTTCGACACTCTCAAATTCAACCTTAGGCACATCGCGCGTCAAAATATCGGAGGGTGCCTCCGCATTAATGATTGTTTCCCGCTTTTGCGTATCGTTAAGAGTCGCAAGCAGTTTTCGCGCGACATCTTCTTCAGCAGAGAGGACTCTTAATCCTTTTTTCTCACCCTGCGGCACCTCCGCCGGATTTGAACCGAAGAAGAACGGGTTCGGCGAAATGAGTTCGCGATTAACGACGGTAAAATTGAGTGAGACATGGTGTCCTTCAGCACGCCAACCCCACGCCCCATTGCCTGTCGGATCCCCAAATACAGTGAAAAAGTAGAACCCCGGATCACGGACAAGTCGGGCTTGCCCCGCAGCCTTTTCAATCTCACCAAGTGTTGTCTCTAAATTGATAATTGAACGGGCTTTCTGATAGCCTTTTGTGCTCAATCCGCTTGCCATCAGAGCGAACGCCGCGTCCTGCTGTTTCGGGTTGAGTTCTTTGAGAGAGACACCCTCACGTTCCCACATTTCGATCGGAATGTAGTGCCACCGGAACCGCTCATTTCCATCAAAGGGGAGTGCCGCCTGCTCGCGTAAAGCCGGTGTCAATGTATCCAGAAAGTTCCCCGCTGCCTGTGCCATCCGCTCGGCTGTTGCTGAAGCAGGGATAACCAAAGGCTTCAGTTCGGCATCGGTGTGTGTGTGTGCCACAAAAAATACCTCCATTAGCGTAGGACTGGAGTCCAGGGACCGCGCCCTACAAATCTTATGAATTCAGTTTCCTTACAAAACCCATTTTAAATCAACTGCACACGAAAATCAAGTATTTTAATGGTGGTCAATGAACTAACGAAAAATATTGACAACCGCTCATAAATTTTGTAAACTTATTTTAATGGCTTCCGTTTAAGAAAGTGTTAGCATGCAATTGGCTACCTCTGCCTTCGGTTAGGTGAGGCAAAACCTCAAACCGCCTTTAAGATCACTGGCAACAAGTCGGGACCCATGGACAAATTGATTGATGATGAATTGTTAGTCGCTCAGTTTCAAGCCGGCCGCCAAAATGCCTTCGATGAGTTGATGAAACGTTACAAATCCAAGATTTTCTCGTACCTACTACGTTCAGTCAGAAATTACGAGGATGCCGAGGACATCACCATTGAAGTCTTTTTCAAAGCCTACCGCGCCCTGGAAGGTTGGCAACCGAAAGCCAAATTTTCGACATGGCTTTACAAGATTGCGTCCAACCTTGCTATCGATTACCATCGTGCGAAGGCGCGTAACCCTGTCTATGCGTTGGAGGATACAGAAATTCCTGAAGCGCATCTCGTTGCCACTGATCTCTATAGCGACCCGGAGAAACAACTCGAAGAGAAAGAACGCGGCATCATCATCCGGGAGGCCGTGGAGCAACTCTCCCCGAAACAGAAGGCAGTCTTCATGCTAAGCCGGTATGAAGGCTTACAGCTGAAAGAAGTCGCTGAAACGCTCGATATGGCGGAAGGCACCGTGAAAATTCATCTCCACCGCGCAGTAAAACGACTGCAAACGCTCCTACGTCCGTTGTGGGAAAATAATGAAATTTAATGCGTGACACCGCAGAAAGGAGAAAAATTTATGCCTAAGTGTAAGAAATCCGAAGGGCAGGCTATTGATTATGCTGCCAAACTTCTGCCACCAGCAGAGGAGGACCCCTTCGAACAACATCTCAAGCATTGTCAGGACTGCACCGAAGCCGTAGAAACTTATAGAGCCGTCCTTGAATTAACAGACGAGGCACATGAAGAACTCCTGCTGCCCGAACTTGCACTTCAGAACATTGAGATGAACGTGTACAAACGGCTCGCCGCTACACAACAAGAGCAAACGCTGCTCACACGGATCCGTGCTTACTTCGCGAACCTTGGATCGCCCTTCGGCTGGTACAAAACCGCTGCGGTCAGCAGTATGGCTATCGCCTTGATTATCGCTGCTGTTTTAGTCGGAAAACCTTTCCAACCCCAGCAAACTTTGCAGTTAACCGAAGCGCAATCCGCGGATGCCCGGATCGAACAATATCGCCAGCAAGGTATCCAACGGAATTTAGAGGAGGCACTGATTACACAGCATCTCCGAAATGATGCCTGGGAGACTGAAAGCCAGCTCCACCGAATGAAAGAGCAGGCACAAGGCACAAATTGGACCAAGGTCGCAGACAAACACCTTCAGAAACTTCAATCCGGGAATCCGACTTTACAATAGCACAATTAAGGGATATTATTAGCCATGGAAATGTCACGCAGGCTTACATTTCTCTTACACGCACTGCTGGTAATCCTCCTCAGCCCACTGGCGCATGCACAGCTTGATGAGGTCAACACCTTAGTTCAAGCAGGACGTTATACGGAAGCCAGCAACAAACTTGACGCACTTGCCAAGTCTGCTAAAGACATCGCTGTGAAAAGTTTGTGCTACTACCAGATCGGCGAAATCCATTATAACTATACCCATCAGTATGCAAGAGCCGCCGCGGCTTACGATAAAATCATCAAACTCGAAAAAAAAGGCATTGCCGCTGTGGAACTTTATCTCGCCATTATTAAGAAAGGCGATGTCTACAGTCGCATGGGCAATTACCGAGACGCTATCGAAACTTACAATCGATTGATTAAACTTGCCCCCGCTTCACATTTCGCACACCAGACCGGGTTACAGAAGGTTCGCGACATCAATACCGCACTCGCAGATCTCAGAGAACAGCAACGCATCGCTATTCAATACAAGGGGACCCCGCTTGCCGTTATTGCCGAATTTCAGATAGCTGAACTCTATAGAAATCCGTCTCAACTCAACCAACCTGAAAAGGCAATCCAGAAGTATGAAGCACTTTTAAAAGCGCATCCAGAGGCGATGGTCGCCCCAGAAGCGAGATGGCGGATCGCAAACTTAAGACATACGGTTCTCAACCAATCCGCACTCGCGATGGCAACTTATAGGAAAGTTGTTGATGATTACCCGACGAGCAACTTCGCTGCCGAAGCACTTTTCCAAATGGCAAATATCCATCGTACGACCGAAAAATATTCGTTAGCGATCCCCGTGTTTGAGAGACTCAAACAGGGATACCCCAATTTCTGGAATATGCACGCCGTTCTCTATTGGATGGGGGTCTGTTATGAGAAAAACTTGCACTATCCCAAAGCGATTGAGGCGTTTAAAACCTTCCGCCACGTCTATCTACCACACCTCGATCCAGGATATTTAGGACAAATTTCAATGCACGATATGAGTTTGTCCGAAGTGAAAGCAAAAATCGGTAAGCAAATTGAGAAACTCACACAACAACTGTCGGAAGTAGAAGCGGAACGGTTGGACACCGCCCGTTCAGAACAAAACTTCGCTTTAGCCTTAGATATCGCCCAGAATCTTGTCACGACGGCACCCAATACACTGCAGGCAAAGCAGGCAGCGGAACAAATCACTACGCTTCAAAACCTCGCTGCGATTCAAAACCTACGCGAGCAGCTGCACGACGGAACTTCGGGGCCCGTAGAAGCAGCGCGCGCCTTGTTTCAAATCGGGACCATTTATGAACGACAGTTGCAAGATTATCCAAAAGCCGTTGAGGCGTATCAGGAGGTATCGGAATATCACTCGGATTCAACCTATTCCGCTGAAGCCCTCTATCGTAGTGGACTCATTCACGCGAAGCGGCTTGCCGCGCCTAATGAAGCGATTGAAACTTACAAACAGGTGATTGCATCGCACCCGAACACGCTACAAGCAATGATGGCGAACTTCCAACTCGGTGAACTCTACAGAGAACTGCACCGCTACAACGAAGCATTACAGGCTTACGAGTCAACGATCGGCTACCCAGAACGCGACCGGTATCTTGCTGGCGGATATAAGGATAGTTTCGCCGATAAAGCACAATTTCGCATCGGGCGCGTCCACTACGATGACAATCGTTACGATGAGGCACGCTTTGTTTTCCAAACGTTCATTCAGAACCGCGAGCGCTCTCCACGCCGCGCGGCCGCCTACATCTACCTCGCCGCTATCAGTGAAGAACGTGCCGAAAATAGTCAAGCCGTTGAATACTACAAAAATGCGGAAACCTTACTCAAGGATGATCCCGTACAAATGAGGATGCTCATTGAAGAAGCAAGCACCCTCGGCACCCTCCAATCCACCGACCCAGACGCAGCGATACGCTACCTCAAAGATAAGCAAAAACGCCTCTCAACACAGTAACTAAATCCGATTCATCACGATCTGAAGATTGCCCTACTTATTATAAATCCTTAATGCCGAGTGGAACTCCACAGGGTAAGGTTTCGCATCCGTTAGCTCGTTATACGAATCGGGTAGCCTTTTGAGTTCTGCGGTCGTGTGTGCCTGAATATCCTCCAGCGTCGGAAAATCGAACACCAATTCCCCGTCTCGGATGACCGGAACAAGAAGCGGTTGCCCCTCAAAGACATCTTCATCCCAAAGTGTTACCCAATCTTTAGCATAATTCCCGACGGTATTAGTGAGTCGATAAATCTGCTTCTTACCGGGGATCGTCGCTTTCGACGGTTCATCAAGCGACTGTTTTCCAACTGGTCTGCCATCGCTTTCGACGACCTTATAGACCCCACCGAGCGCAGACGGAGCCCCTTCCCTTGTACGTGGATTGAAGTTAGCACCCGTAGCGAGCCGCGTGCCGACACCGAAACTGTCAAGCGGCGCACCGTTGCTCATTAGTGTGTCTATCTGGAACTCATCAAGGTCATGGCTCGCAATAATTTGGACGTAATCCAGCCCTTCAGCGTCAAGGATATGACGCACCTGTTTACTCAGCGTCAAGAGATCCCCACTATCCAGTCGGACCGCGCGCAACCGTGTGCCACGCGCTTCCATCTCCTTGGCAACGATGCAGGCGTTTCGCGCACCTTCAAGCGTATCGTACGTATCAATCAGGAGCGTTGTATTGTTCGGGAAGGCTGCGGCATAATCGCGGAACGCCGCTAACTCGCTTGGGCGTTCAGAGATGAATTTATGTGCCATTGTACCGACATACGGAATATCGAAGTAGCACCCTGCAAGCACCAACGACGTGCCGCTTGCACCACCGATAAAGGAGGCACGCGCAGCCAAGATACCAGCATCCCTACCGTGTGCCCGGCGCGCCCCGAAATCAAAGACAGGTCTACCGCGAGCGGCTTGCACAATCCGAGCGGCTTTCGTAGCAATCAACGTTTGGAAATTCATGACACAGAGCAGGTAGGTCTCAAAAAGTTGGACATCTCGGGATCTGCCCGTGACGTTGATAATCGGTTCGTTCGGGAAAACAGGCGTGCCTTCGGGAACAGCGAAAACGGAGCCGTCGAAGCGGAAATCCCTGAGCGAAGCGAGGTAGTCAGCACTCAGACCCCCACGTTCTGTCAACCAATCGAGTGTCGCATCCGTAAAACGCAAATTTAAAATGTAGTGGACGACCTGTTCCAACCCGGCAGCAATGAGATATTGACCTTGTGGGATTTTACGGACGTAATAGTTCGCTGTAATAATAGCATTATGATCCGCATCGAAATCGGCTTGCCCCATTGTCAGTTGATAGTAATCAACAAAAAGTGCCATCTCATCTACTGAAAGTAAAGCAGATCTCGGAGGAGAAGAGTGGAACAGTGGAAGAGTGGAAGAGCGGGGGGCATCCATCCTTCCATCTTTCCATCCTTCCAACTTCGCTCTTTCCTTCCATCCAATGCCCTTCATAGACCTTCTCCCTCAGTAATAATGAGTTTTTGATTAACAGATAGATTCCGATGTATATCTACTTGACCGGAGGGCCAGGCGATTTCAAGCATGTCAACTTTTGTGTGTGCTTTGAGACCGATTTCAAGAGACAGGCTATTCGTCGAACCGAAACCGCATCCACCGCTAACCTCTCTATAAATCACACTATCACCAACGCGTAAAGTTACCTTGGCACCAATGCCGTCTCGATTGCTCTTGACACCGACCAGTTTCAAGGTAAGCCAATTGTTCCCCGCACCGGCATTCTCATAGAAGAGATTGGGCCACTGATCGCCAATAAACGCGCCACCGACAGGAACGTATATATCCACATCACCATCCGTATCAACATCACCGAAAGTTACACCGTGTCCCTTGCCGATGTTGCCTAACCCGAAAGCGAGCGTGGCATCGGTAAAAGTGCCGTCTCCGTTGTTGCGGAAGAGTGCGTCACGTTCGAGCCGTCCCATCTGCGGTGCACCCGTCGCGAGGTAGATATCCAAATAGCCGTCGCTATCAATATCGCCGAAGTTTGCCCCCATCGCGCCAAAAGCCTGATAGAGTCCCGATTCATGGGTAACATCGGTAAAAGTGCCGTCTCCGTTGTTACGGTAAAGCATCTGCCGATCGCCATCGTCGGGTGCAGTCCCACTGATTTGCCCGGCGATAAAGGCTTGAAACGAACCTGAATTTGAGATGAATATGTCCAAATCCGCGTCGTTGTCAACATCTAAAAAGAAGGTGACAAATGCATCCGTAACAGGGATATTCATGCCAGTTGTCGGCGTAACATCGGTGAACGTGCCATCCCCGTTATTGCGATAGAGGACATTGGACTGCCCGAAGTTGACGACGTGGAGATCAATATACCCGTCCTTATCGTAATCCCCCCACGCGGTTCCAAGGGAGTTACCAGTATTCGCGACACCCGCTATTTCAGCCGTATTCGTGAACGTGCCATCCCCGTTATTATGGTATAAGACATTGGCGGCACCATCACCGATAACCCCGTCTGCGATGTAGAGATCAAGATAACCGTCGTTATCGTAATCCGCCCACGCGGCGCAGAAACTACTCTGCGGATCAGCGACACCCGCGGCGTGTGTGACATCGCTGAAAGTGCCATCCCCGTTATTGTGATACAGCGTATTCTCCGCTGCGCCAGACCAACCGCCACGCGTGATATAGAGGTCGAGGTAACCGTCGTTGTCATAATCTGCGAAAAGTGATCCCCAACCGCCTCTCGGATCAGCGATGCCTGCCTGCTCAGCAACATTGGTAAAGGTGCCATCCCCGTTATTGCGATACAGCGCGTGCGGTTGGTAAGTGCCAACCGCAACGATATCTTCATCACCATCGTTATCATAATCTCCCCAAGCACTCCCGCGACCCCCATCAACCTTGTCCATCTCCAAATCAGGCGCGACATTGGTAAATTGGTTATCAGTCAGAAGATTGGAAGGTTGGAAGACTGGAAGGTTGGGATCCCCATCCTTCCCTCCTTCCTGCCGTCCATTCCCACTGACGATTATTTTAAATTCCTCTGGTAATTCCTCGGGGTATCCACCCAGTTTGCTATATGCTGTCCACAAGTTCCATAGGGTTTCAGGATCTCGGGGTTTGAGACGGAGCGATGCTTTGAAATTTGTTACCGCTTTTTCAAGATTACCCTGTCGGAGATGGTAGACACCGAGGTAGTAGTATGCCCCAGAATGGCGGCGGTAGTTTTGGATGATATTTTCAAATCGTGCCGCGGCTTTATCCGCTTCACCTAAGCGGAATTCAGCCAAACCGAGTTGAAGCATCGCTTCCAGATTATTCGGCTCAAGTACCAGGACCTTCTCAAACTGGCGTTTAGATGCCGAGAGATCCGGCACAAGCATCTGTTGCGGTGCACCTAAAAAATAACCAAGCCTAATGCGGGCATCGGTATCGTCAGGGTTGACTTCCAATGCACTCGTAAGCGCAGCCGTAGAATCAGAAAACCGTTGTTGGTAACTAAAAACCTGTGCTAACGTCAGATATGCCCTTGATAACTTATCCTGTGCTTTTGGTGTCTGCTTCAGAAGTCCTATTAACATCTGTAATTCCACCTCAGCGGAGGCGAACTTCAGCTGTCTAATGTAGGTGCGTGCTAACTGCATACGCGCATCGTGTGCATTCGCATCCATCTGCAAACACGTTTGAAACGCTTGTTCCGCTTCGGCGAAGTCGCGCCTGTCTAAAGCATCAATACCGCGCTGATAGTGCGCAGCCAATTGCGGATCCATCTTATCTGGTGGTGTATCCGTATCACAGCCGGCAATGATGAGAAGAATCAGGAAAATAAAATAAAATTGTCGCATATCTGTTTTCTCAAATGGAAAGAGGTCCGGTAGGTTCGGTTTTGCGGTGTACTCACCTGCCCCCTGATAAGAGGCGATAAAGGGG